>JANRKA010000082.1:0-24947 GCA_033875325.1 Elusimicrobiota bacterium
CGGGAGCCGCGGTGCTGGCGGGCCGGCTCGACGAGGCGCGCGGCCTGCTCGACGGCCTGCTCGCCGAGGACCCGGGCGACCGCGAGGCGCTGACCTGGCGGGGGGAGGCCGCGCTGGCCGAGGGGCGCGCCGAAGCGGCGCTCTCCGACTACGACGCGGTGCTGCACCGCACCGACAACCTGCTCGGAGCGGGCGTGGGTCAGCTCCAGGCGTCGCTCGCGCTCGGGCGCCCCGTGCGCCCCTTCGACCTGTGGGTCGTGGCGCACCAGGCCCCGCCCGCGCTGCGGCCGGCGCTGCTGCGCCTGCGGCCGGGCGACCGCGCGCTCGCCCCGGCGCTGCGGCGCCTGCTGGCCGCTTTGGGAGGCAACCGCACCACGCGAAAAACCGTCGCCGACGGACGGGGCGGCCTGCGCGCCTACGCGCCCAAACCCACGGCTTACGACCTCGGGGAGGCGACGCAGACCCGCATCCGCCGCGGCGACGCGGACGCGGTGCTGGCCGCCTTCGCGCGTCTGGAGCGCCGCCTGCCGCGCGAGCCGCAGGTGCGCTCCTTCCGCGGCGAGACCTGGCTGTGGCTGGGCCGGCCCGACGAGGCGGAGCGCGACTTCCGCGCCGCGCTCGCTCTCGACGCCACCTTGCGCTGGCCCGGCGTCGGGTTGGCCGGCGTCGCGGTGCTGCGCGGAGACTGGGAGGGGGCGTTGGCCCGTTGCGCCGAAGCCGTGGCTCTGGGCGCGCGCGACCGCTCCTGGCGGGTGTGGGCGGGCGAGGCGTGTTTGAACCTGGGCCGGCCCGAGGAGGCCGCGGCTCACCTGCGCGCGGGCCTGGCCGCCACGCCGCGGCGGGTCTCCGCCTGGATGCTGCTGGCGTTGGCCGAACACGCCGCAGGCCGCGCCGAGGAGGCCGAGCGCCTGGCCGAGCGCTGCCGGCGCGGCGCGCCGCGTTTCTTCGAGGAGGCGGCCGCCGCGGCCGTGGGCGGCGGCTTCGGGGCGGACCTGCGCGCGGGCCTGCGCCTGATGCGCGGCAACCGCTCGTCCTGGCTGTGGACCTACTTCGACCGGCGCGGGCGGCTGCGCAACCTCGACGCCGAGCTCTAGGTCAGAGGAACTTCTCGCGCCAGACGCTTTCGTCGCGCGTGAAGCCGAACTCGTCGCACAGGGCCATCGCGTCGCCCTTGGGCTCCACCGAGGTGCCGACGCGCTCCAGGCCGCGGGCCTTCGCCCAGTCGAGCAGGGCCGCCAACAGCGCCTTGGCGACGGCGGCGTCGCGGGGCCCCTTGGGGATATGCGCGTCGTTGAGGTAGGCCCATTCGCCGGCGAGGCCGGCGCACACGGTGAAGAGCATGAAGCCCAGCGCCTTGTCCCCGTCCCAGGCCACGAGGAACTGCGACGCGGTTTTGCCGTTGACCGTCGCTTTCAGGCGCGCCTCGGCCGTGGCGCGCGGCATGGTGCGCTTGGGTTTCTCGCGCTCGGAGAAGGAGATGATGAGGTCCGCCAGCGACGCGGCGCGGGCGGCGCTCACGGAGGCGGAATAGAGACCGGTCTCGACGACTTCCTCTTTCTTGGCCATGGCGCTAGTATAACAATCAGCGGACGGCTTTCGCGGCCCAGCGGGCCTCGAAACGCGCCTGGCTCTCGTCCATGGCGACGCGCAGGGTCCCGGAAGAGAGCAGGCGCATGTCCTTGGCGGGCAGCAGCTTCTTGAGCTTCTCGCGGCCGCCCGTGAACGCGTCGAGGAGCCCGGCCAGCGCGCGCGCGTAGCCCGGCGGCTCGTGCAGGCGCTCCCAGCCGTCCACGAGCGCGCGCACGACCTCGGCCCGGTCCTCGGGGGCCAACGCCGGGTGCCGCGCCACGCCGCGGCCCCAATCGTCGAAGAAGGGGCCCACCGGCAGCAGCAGGTCCGCGGCCCGGCGCAGCGGGCGAGCCGCGCGCAGCGGGTAGTGGCGGTGGTTGTCGGCGCCGAGGTGAAGCTGGTGCAGGCGCCCGGCGACGCCCAGGCGCCCGCCGTAGAGAGGGCTGCCGGGCTTGGCCGCGTCGTAGAGCGCGTCGCGCAGCGGGTCGCCGGCCTTGAGCTCCCACTGGTCCATGACGCGGTCGCAGTCGCCGAAGTTGTGCGAGACCAAAGCCGAGGCGCGCAGGAAGTCGAGCGGGCGCGCGCGCAGCGCGGCGTAGGCGCGGTCCTCGCGGTCGGCCTCCGCGCGCATCGCGGCGAGGAGCTCGGCGGCGAGCGCGGGGTAGGGCTCGCGGCAGGCGGCGTAGGCGCCCGCGGCGACGGAGAACCAGGTGCCTTCGTGCGTGGAGAGCGGGCCTTCGGGCGTGTCCACGCGCCGCGCCGTGACCGGCCGGTAGTCCCAGCTCGCGGACTCGAGCACGAGCCGCGCCTGGAGCTCGACGAGGCCCGGCTGGACCTCCTGCCACAGCTTCCAACGGATGGCGTTGTCCACATCCGTAGGAACGAACGAGCCCGCGGTGGCCCAATGCGCGCACAGGCACAACTCGTAGTAGCCCGGGGCGTCGAGACGGCGCCCGTCGTAGGCGCGCAACACGCGCAGGTAGCGCAGGCGCGGCCCCTCGGGCTCGGGCCCCTCGAAGAGGAAGGGCGCCGCGGAGCGGACCTGCTCGATGAGGAGCTGCGGCGCGATGGCCACTACAACCGGGACAGCAGGGGCAGGGCCGCGTCTTTGGCGCTCACGATGGCCTCGCCGGCGGCGACGGGCCACTTCACGCCGATGGCCGGGTCGTCCCAACGCACGCCGCCGTCCACGCCCGGCGACCAGTAGCCGGTGACCTTGTAGGCCACGACCGCGTCGTCGGTGAGCGCGCAGAAGCCGTGGGCGAAACCCGCGGGCACCCACAGGCAGCGGTTGCCCTCGTCGCTGAGCTCCACTCCCGCCCACTTCCCGAAGGTCGAGGAGCCCTTGCGGACGTCCACGGCCACGTCGAAGACGCGGCCGCGCGCGCAGCGCACGAGTTTGCCCACCGCGTGCGGCTCCTTCTGGAAGTGCAGTCCGCGCACCACGCCCTTCTTGGAGCGGGAGAGGTTGTCCTGCAGCAGGGGGGGCAGGCCGGCTTTGGCCCAGTCGTCGGCGCGGAAGGACTCCATGAACACGCCGCGCGCGTCCGGGTAGGCGGGCGACTCGGCGAGCAACAGGCCGTCGAGGCCGCCGACCGGGGTCAAGGTGAGCGCCATGCCCCCATCTTAGCGATTCCGGGGCGGCTTGTCGCGGGGTTGCGCGGCGGGCGCGCTTCGGGTATCCTCACCCCGTGCCCAAGAGGACCCTGCAGCCGGACCTCATCGCCGACTCGGCCGCGCTGCTCGGCCGGCGCGTGGAGGAACGTTTCCCGGGCTCCGGGCTGGGCAAGGCCGTGGCCGAACTCGCGGCGGTCGCGCGCGAGGCCGGCGCGAAGGCCGACGCCCTGGCGCGGCCGCTGCTGCCGCTGCGCGCCTCGGTCTGGGCGCTGGCGGCCGTGCTCGTCGCCGCGCTCGTCTACGCCGCGCGCGGGGCCTCGATGGCTTCCACGGCGGATTCCAAGCTCACCGACCTGCTCCAGGCCGCGGACGCCGCGGTTAATCTCGCCCTGCTGTTGGGCGCGGCCATCTATTCGTTGTGGAACTTCGAGGAGCGCCTCAAGCGGCGAGAGGCGCTGGCGCTGCTGCACGAGCTGCGCGCGCTCTCGCACGTGGTGGACATGCACCAGCTCACCAAGGACCCCGCGACCCTGCGCGGGCGCGCGGGCGCCACGGCCTCCTCGCCCAAGCGCGACATGAGCGCCGAGGACCTGGGCCGCTACCTCGACTACTGCTCAGAGGCGCTGGCGCTCATCGGCAAGGTCGGCGCGGTGTACGCGCAGAAGGTGCAGGACCCGGTCGTGCTCGAGGCCGTGGACGGCATCGAGGACTTGAGCACCGGCCTGGCCCGCAAGGTCTGGCAGAAGATCGCCATCCTCCAGGGCGCCGCGTCCAGGGGCGCCGCGTGAAGGCGCGCCTCGGCGAGGAAGGCGCCTACCCGGCGGAGAGCTTCCGCCTCGTGCCGTTGGCCGCGGACTCTCCGGAGTCCCTGCTGCGCGGCCTGGAAGCCCTCGTGGCCGAGCAGGCCGCCGACGAGGGCCGCGCGCCCGACCCCGCGGCCCCGGCGCGCGTGCGGGAGTTCGTCCGCTCCGGCGGCGGCGCGTTCGCCCACCTGCTCGTGGGCCCCGGGGACGAGGCGGCCGCCTACCAGCTCTCCAACGAGTGCCGCACCTTCGGGGGCCGCTACGCCTACGTCAACGAGACCTACGTCGCCAAGGCGCGGCGCGGGCTGGGCCTGGGTTTCGTGCTGGTGCGCGCCTACCTCGAGTGGGCGAAGGGCCGGGGCCTCACCCACGTCTACTCGCGCACGAGTTCCCCGGAGATGCGCCGCGTCGTCGAGGCCCTGGGCGCGCGCGTCAAAGGCGTGGACTGGGTGGACTTCGACCTGGGCGCGCGAGAATCCGGGCGCTGAGCCGGCTCAGAGGGCGGTGAAACGCGCGTCAAGCTGCGCGTGCCACAGGTGCCCGGGGTCGGCGGCGATGCGGCGGATGAGAGCTTCGAGCTCGTCGAGCACCGGCACCGTCTCGTCGTAGACGTCGCCTTGGAGCAGTTGAAGGATGGGGCCGCGGTACTCCTCTTTGGCGATGAACCAGGTGAACAGGGCGTTGAGGGCGTAATAGACCTGGATGAAGCGCTTCCAGTTGCGCGTGCCGGTGCGCAGGGTGCGCTCGAAGCGCGCGAACGACGCGCGGGAGAGGTCGCCCGTCTTGAAAGCGTCCACGGCGTCGCGCGCCGCGAGGCGCGCGCCGTTGAGGGCGATGCTCACCCCGGAGGAGAAGATGGGGTCCACGAAGCGCGCCGCGTCGCCGATGAGCACGAAGCGGTCGCCGCAGAACGCCTTCATCTCGTAGCTGTACTCCGCCTCCACCTTGAACTCGTTCGCGCGCCGCGCCGCGTCCACGCGCCGCGCGAGGTCGGGGTGGCGGGACACCATCTCCCGGAACAGCGCCGCGGGGTCGCCGGCGCGGCCCTGAAGGCGCGCCTTGGGCATCACGAGGCCCACGCTGGTGACGCCCTTCGTGATGGGGATCTGCCACACCCAGCTGCCGGGGTCCTCGAGGAAGTGGATGAAGATGTGTTCGGGCGTGACCGGTCCGCGGTCGAAGCCCTCGAACCAGGCGTGGACGGCGAACTGGTCGAAGACCGGGTCCATGACCTTGAGCCCCCGCGCCGCGCCGTAGAAGGTCCGGCGGCCGCTGGCGTCCACCAGCAGCTCGGCGCGCACCCGGCTCCCGTCGGAGAGCTCGGCGTCCACGCCGCCGGCGTCGATGCTCACGCTCTTGACCGCCGCGCCGAAGCGCACCTCGGCGCCCTGCGCCCGGGCGTGGCGGGCGAGCATCATGTCGAAGCGGGCCCGGTCCACGTGCCAGGTGTGCGACTCCTCGACGCCGGGCTGCGGCCGTTCCGCGAACTCGACGCCGAAACGCGCGCCGCGGGGGAGGGTCCACGCGGCGCCGTGTTTGACGACGAAGTCCGAGGCGAGCATCTCGTCGAGGAAGCCGATCTCGCGGAAGACGCGGTTGGAGGAGGGGACGAGGGATTCCCCCACGTGCGGGCGGGGGAAGGTCTCGGCCTCGACCACCAGGCACGAAAGCGAGGCGCGGGCCAGGTAGGCGGCCATCGCGCTGCCGGCGGGGCCGGCGCCTACGACGAGCACCTGCACGCGTTGCGTTGCGGCCACGGCAATAGTATAACCTATCCTCCATGACCCCCCCGGAGGGCTCCTCGAAGGGACGGCGTCCGGACCTCCTCAAGACGCTCGTGGCGTTCTTCCAGGACGGCGCGCGCGACGGGCTCAAGGTCGGCCCGGACACGCCCCTGCTCGAGTGGGGCATCCTCGACTCGGTGCGCGTCATCGAGCTGGCGGGCCTGTTGCGCGCCGAGGCCGGCTACCACCTCGACGCCGCCTCGCTCAAGAAGGAGAACTTCAAGGACGCGCGCGCCATCGCGCGGCTGGTCGAGTCCGGCGGCCGGCCCGCGCGCCGCAAGGAGGCCTGAGCGTGGACTTCGACCTCGAGCCCCGGCGGCGGCGGCTGGCGGCGAGCGCGCGCGAGTTGGGACGGCGCGTCGCCGAGCGGCCCGCGCGGGCCCGCGAGCTGCTGGCGCGCGGGGGGCTCTACGGCCTGCGGGTCCCTCGGCGGCTCGGCGGGCCCGGGGCGGGAGTGCTCGACGCGGCGCTGACGCTCGAGGCGCTGGCCGACGGCGGGGTCGCGTTGGGCGAGCTCTTCGCGCTGGGCGCGCACCTCTTCAGCGGGCTCGAGACCCTGCTCGCGGCGGGCCGGCTGGACAAAAGAGCCGCCGGCGAAGTCCTTGCCGGGCGCCGCATCGTGGCGCACGCCGTCACCGAGGCGCAGGCCGGCTCGGACCTCTCCGCCATCACCTGCGCCGCGCGCCGCGCCGGCGCCGGTTGGCGCGTCACGGGCCGCAAGAGCTTCGTGACCGGGGCGGCGGACGCCGCCGCCTTCGTGGTCTACGCCAAGACCGCCCCGCGCGACGGCCTCTTCGGCCTCTCGGCGTTCCTCGTCGAGGCCGGCGAGGGGGTCCGCGTGGAGCCGCCGATGGCGACCTTGGGCCTGCGCGAGGCGCGGCCCGCCGCGGTCGACTTCGACGCGCGCGTGCCGCGCGCCGCGCTGCTGGGCCGCCCGGGCGGGGGGCGCGAGCTCTTCCGACGCGTCATCGCGGTCGAACGCGCGGCGCTCCCGGCCGTCTTCCTCGGCCAGATGGAGCGGCTCCTGCGCCGGACGGCGCGCCACGCCGCGCAGCGCCGCCAGTTCTCCCGGCCGCTGCTGAGCAACCAGGCCGTCTCTCACCGCCTCGCTGAGCACCGCCTGCTCCTCGAGCGCTCGCGCCTCATGCTCTACCGCGCCTGTTGGCTGCTCGACCAGGGCCGCGACGCCGAGCAGGCGGCGGCGCTCGCGAAGTGGACCGTGACCGAGAGCGCGCTGCGCGTGGCGCTCGACTGCGTGCAGCTCCACGGGGCGTGGGGCGTGGTGGAGGACGCCGGCCTCGCCGGCGAGCTGCGCGACGCGGTGAGCGGGCCCATCTTCTCCGGGACCAACGAGATCCAGAAGGAGATCGTCGCCGCGTCGCTCCAGGCGCGGTGATGCGGCTGCTGGACCGCGTCCGCGCCCACGCGAGGCGGAGCCCGGACCGCGTCGCCGTCGTCTGCGGCGGCGAGAGCCTGACCTACGGGGAGCTGCTCGCGCGCGCGCGCGCCCCGCGCGGACGCTTCCTCCTCCACCACGGCCCCAAGAGCCTCGACGCCGCCGCCTCTTGGCTCGGCTGCCTCGCGGCCGGCGTCCCCTTCGTGCCGTTGGACCCGAGCTGGCCCGCGGCGCGCGCGCGCAAGGCGCGGGCGCGCCTGGAGCGCACCGGCGCCTTGAAGCGCGGCGACGCCATGGTCCTCTTCACCTCCGGCAGCGAGGGCGAGCCCAAGGGCATCCCGCTCTCGCTGGGCAACGTCGAGTACTTCCTGGACTGGTCCACGCGCCTGCTGAGGCTGGGAGCCGACGACAGGGTCGCCAACCTCGCGCCGTGGGGTTTCGACCTCTCCATCCTCGACGTGCTCGGGGCTTGGAGCGCGGGCGCGAGCGTGGAGCTGTTCCAAGCGGAGGCCGTCTACGACCCGCGGGCTCTGGCCGCCCGCCTGGCCGCGGATTTCACGCGCGTCTACGCGACGCCTTCGCTGTTGATGCACCTGGTCGAGCGCGGCGGCCTGTCAGGCCGGCTCGCGCGCGGGCGCCTGCGCACCGTGGTCTACGCGGGCGAGAGCTACCCCGCGCGCGAGCTGCGCAAGCTCTACGGACGCGGGCCCGCGCTCTACAACTTCTACGGGCCCACCGAGACGAACGTGTGCGCGTACCACCGCGTGACGCGCCGCGACCTCGCGGGGCCGGAGGTGCCCATCGGCGTCGCGCCCGCGGGCACGCGGCTGCGCCTGGTGGAGGGCGAGCTCGAAGCGCGCGGACCCGGCGTCATGCGCGGCTATCTCGGCGGGCCGCCTTCGCGCGGCGTCTTCCGCACGCGCGACCGCGCGCGACGCGCGCGCGGGGGCGGCTTCGTCTTCCTCGGACGCTCCGACCGCCAGGTGAAGTTCCGAGGGCACCGCGTGGAGCCGGCCGAGATCGAGGCCGCGCTTTGCTCGCTGCCCGGCGTGCGGCGCGCCGCGGTCGTGCCGGGCGAGGACGGCTTCGTCGCGCACCTCGAGTGCGCGCGCGCCGTCTCCTTGGCCCGCGCCAAGGCGCGTCTGGCGCGCGAGCTGCCTCCGCACATGACGGTCGCCCGCGTCGTGCGTCACCCCGGCGGCCTGCCCGTGACGGCCCGCGGCAAGCTCGACCGGCGCGCGCTGGGCGGCTGACTTGCGGCCGAGCGCCGGCGCGGTTATACTCCCGCCGAAGCCATGAAGACGCTCGCCGAGCGCGTGTCGGAGTACCTCAAGGAGCTGCGCGGCCGGCGCGGGACGAAGGGGCTCGCGCGCGTCGAGGGCTTCTTCGACAACCTCCTGGGCGCCGCGCCGGCCAAGGTCGATGACGCGCGGCAGCGGCAGGGCACGGCGGGCCCGCTGTGGATCCCCGGACTTCGCGCGCAGCCCTGGTTCGAGGCCGCCGAGTTCCCCTGGCTCGCCGAGGTCGCGGCGGCGCGGGGGGAACTGCTGGCCGAAGGCGGCGCCTTGCTGGAGAAGGGGCTGCTGGTGCGTTCCCAGGAGGGGCGCACCGACCTGGACTACAAGGACTGGGTGGCATTCGACCTGATGACCTTCGACTTCGACCTCGGCCCGGGCCGCTTCGGCTGCGAGGTGCTGACCTTCCCGGAGAACCGCGCTCGCGCCCCGAAGGCCGTGGCGCAGCTCGAGCGCCATCCCTTCATCGGCGATTGCTTCTACTCGGCGCTGCTGCCGGGGGGAGTCGTCAGCCCGCACTACAGCTCCTTCAACGGCAAGCTCATCTGCCACCTCGGGCTGAGCGTCCCCGGCGACTGCGGCATACGCGTGGCCGGGGAGGAGCGCCGCTGGGAGGACGGGAAGTTCCTGATCTTCGACGACACCTACCTGCACGACACCTGGAACCGCTCGCGCCGGCCGCGCCTGTTGTTCCACACCGGGCTGTGGCACCCCGACCTCACGCCGCTCGAGATCGAGGCCCTCACGGGCTGGTTCGCCCGTTCCTCGCGCGACGGCCAGCCGCGTTAGGCGGGTTTTTTCGGGACGGGGTGGTGGGTGACGGCCTTCATGCCGAGCGCGGCGGCCCCGCGCGTCAGGCGCCACAGCTCCTCGCGCTCGAGCAAGGTCAGGCCGAAGTGCCAGACGTCGAAGAGCATGACGATGCGGGGCTCGGTCCCCTCGTGTTTGACCTCGTGGGGGAAGGTGTCGTCGAAGATCCAGACCTTGCCCTGCGTCCAGGTGCGGCGCTCGCCGGCCACCTCGATCCACACGCCTTCGGGGATGACCATCGCGAGCTGGCAGGTCACCTTGGCGTTGAAGTCGGAGACGTGCGGCTCGATGTGCCCCTTGGGCTCGAGCTTGGAGAAGGAGGCGTTGGCGAAGTTGGGGATGCGGTCGAGCAGGGCCATCGTGCGCGGACACTGCTTCTGGGCGTCGCTCGTGTCCTCGTCGGAAGGACACTTGTCGAACCAGGCGCAGTCCTCGTAGCGCTTGAGGTTGTACTCGCGCCAGCCCTCGTGCTTGAACTCGGGGCGGCCTTCCTGCGCCTTGCGGATCTCCGCCTGACGGGCCAGCGCCGCCTCCATCTCCGCGCGGATGACGGGGTAGCCCTCCTCCATGATGGGGACCCAGGGGTAGTCCTTGACGTCGTGCCAGGGCTTCGCCTCGAGGCCCGGGAACCAGAACTTGCTGGGCACGCCCATCATCTGCCGGGGGTCGGCCATCTCCGGCGGGCGCTTGCCCAGCAAGGTGTCGGCGAACTGGACCAACCGGCCGCTCTCCGAGGGCTTGAAGTCGGCCACCCAACGGGCGCGCGTCTCCTCGAGGAACTTGTGCAGCGCGGGGGACATCGAATCGCCGGCCATGTCGTTATTATAGGTGAGAGGCGACGCGCCGGGCAAAGACGCAACGCTCCGTCCCGCGGCCTCAGCGCGGCCCGTCGCCGGACAGGGCGTCGGCCAGGGCGAGTCCCGCCTTGTAGCCGGCGGCCTCGACGGCCTTGGCCGCGGCCAGCTCTCCGTCCGGGTCCAGGGCCGACGCCTCCGCGAAGAAACGCCGCGCTCGGCCGTCGCCGTCGTCGAGCACGAGCTCGGCGCCGGCGCGGAAGGTCTCCGTGCCCGGGAAGACGGAGGCGCGCAGCGCGCGGGCGACGGCCGTGCCGCTCACGCGCGTGGACGCGCGCCGGTCGGTCTCGACGCCTTTCTCCGCCAGGGCCCGGGCCACGCCCGCCTCGGCGCGCGCGTCCGCCAGGCGCAGCGCGACCGTCCTCCCGGGCCCGCGGCCCTCCTCGACTTGCGCCAGCACCCCGAGCTCGAGCACCCCGTCCACGACGCGCTCGCCGAGCACGAGCCAGGAGCGCACGACGCCCCGGCTGCGCGTGAGCACGCTCGTGTCGAGCGTCACGGCGTCGCGGACCGCGGTGCGGCCCTCGACGACGACGCCCGCTCCGCGCTCCGCCGCGCGCCGGAGCGCGTCGGCCAGCGCCCGGTCGCGGGCGTGCGCGCGGCCCTCGGGTCCCACGGGAGCCCAGCCCTCGGCTCGCACCGAAGCCAGGCGCGGCCCGCGCGGGGTCCCCGCGCAGCCCGCGAGCAGGGCCGCCGCCAGCAGCAGCGCCGTCCTCACTGGAAGCGCACTCCCATCATGCGCCGCAGCCGGTCCTTGGGCAGGCGCATGGTCACGACGCAGCCGTTGTCCGCGGTGAACTCGCTCTTGAGGACCTCCGCCCCCCGCAAGGTCTCGCGCAGGCGCGTCGCGAGGACGGAGTCGGTCTCGATGGCCCGCTCCACGCTCACGCCGCCTTCGAGCGTCACGCCCTTGACCAAGGAGAGCAGCTCGTATTGGGCCTTGGCGATGGCCGCGTCGCGGGCCAGGGCCTTGCGCTGCGTCTCGGTGGGCAGCGCGGGGTCGGAGGCCCCGATGCCGATGGCCTCGATGTAACCGCCCGTCACGGGGCGCTGGTCGATGACCGCGCCCACCTTCCCGTCCTCGACGCGCCTCGTCACGCCGGAGCAGGCCGCCGTCAGCAGCGCCGCCCCGCACAGCATCCAGGTCCTCTTCATGTGTCCTCCTCAGTCTTCGCAGGCGCGCGCGAGCGCGCGCAGGTCGTCCAAGCCGTTGGCCAGCGCCGCGCGCTCCCGCGGCGCCAGCGGCGCGGCCTCGCCGGAGTAATAGAGCCGGCGCAGCCGCTCGTAGAACTCGGCGCGCAGGCCCGGGTCGCGTATCTCGGAGCCGGGGTTGCGCGTGATGCGGGCGGGGGAGAAGGAGGGGTCCTTGAGTTTGGCGACCCAGAAGCGCGCCTTGTAGTCGAGCAGGTCACGTTCGAGGCGGTTCTCCCTCTCGGCGCAGGCGTCCTCCCCGTCATTGAGCGAGTCGCGCCAGGCCAGGGCCGGCGCGCCGTCTCCCAGCGACGGCACGGACACGAGCACGCTGGCCGAGCCGATGTCGGAGGGCTCGTCCCACTCGCGCGGGGCGCGGGCGCTCGCGGCGGCGAGCACCTGGGCGGTCTCGACCTGGATGAGCCGCGCGTTGAGCTCGACCTTCTCGCCGCGCAGGTCCACGACCGTGCCGGTGAGGATGGCGTCCACGCCGAGGACCTTGCCCACGGCCTTGGCCGTGGCCGGGTCCATCACGCCGAAAAGGCCGAGTTTCTGCTCCTGCAGGATGCTCTCGAGCAGAGGCCGCTCCACGACCTCCAGGCCGCCGCGCCCGAGAAGGGTCGTCACCAGGCGCGAGGCCAACACCGCCCCGGAGTAGGACGCCGTGCCGCGCGGGCCCACGAACGGGATGACCGCGACGCGTTTGACGCCTTTGCGCGCGGCGGCGTCGCCGAGGGCGACGGCGAGGGCGGCGGTCTCGTCGGCCGCCGCCGCCACGGGGAACCCCGTGAGAGCCGCGGCCAGCGCCAGCGTGATGACCCCTCGCATAAGAGGTCCCGGCTTCGGCGGCCCGGCCGGCTTGCGGCGCTCGTCGCGCCCGTCAGCCCCTCGGCTTTGCGGCCCCGGGTTTCCCCGGGTGTGCGGTATCGGCGTGTGGGACGCTCACGAGTCTAGCCCCGGGTTAACGATTAGTAAATTCACGGCGATGTTGCGCCGCGTTACACGCCCGTTACTTTGGCCTGCTCGAGGTAGCAGTAGCCGAAGTTCTTCACGACGACGATGCGCGCCGCGAGCTCGGGGGGCAGGGACTTGCGCAGGCGCAGCAGCAGCACGTCGAGCGCCCGCGAGAGACCCGGGTTCTCCACCCCTTCCACCAGCCGGTACAGGTCGTCGCGCGACACCGGCGCGGGGCCGCGCTCCACGAGGATGTGGAGCAAGGTGAAGGCCTTGGGCGTGAGGCTCGCCGCGGGCGCGCCGCGCCACAGCACCGTCCGGTCGCCGGAACGCAAGGTCAGCTCGCCGCGCTCGAGCACGCCGGCCTCCTGCTTCTTGCGGCGGAACACCGCCTCGAAGGTGGCCAGCAGCTCCTTGGGGTCGCCGCTTTTGCCCACGAAGTAGTCCGCGCCGCTCTCGAGGCCGGCGAGTTTGTCCTTCTTGTGGCCCGTGAACAGGACGATGGGCACGCGGGCCGTGGCGGGGTGGGCGCGCAGCTTGCGGCACACCTCGATGCCGCCGACGTCGGGCAGGCCCAGGTCGAGGAGGATGCAGGCGGGGGGCCGCGACACCGCGGCCTCGAGCGCGGCCCCGCCCGTGTTCACGCTTTCCAGGTTGGTGTAACCCGCGCCCTCCAGCCACATGCGCACGAGCAGGACGATGTCGGGCTCGTCGTCCACGATGAGGACGCGTTCGGCGGTCACGCCCGCAGTTTAGCCCCTGTTCGGGCGTTTGTCTAGGCGTGCGCCGGCGTCTTCTGTTTCTCGCGCCAGTAGGCCTGCCCCTCGGGGGGCAAGGTGTAGACGGGGTCGCAGTACTCGTAGCGGCGCGTGAGCGCGGACTCGTCGTCGGCCTCGATGCCGGTGCGGTAGTTCTTGGTCCAGTAGGAGATGCCCTTCACGCGGTCGTAGTCGGCGAGCTGGTGGATCCAGCGCTTGCCGACGTAGGGCACGTCCACGGTCACGCGCGGCGTGGCGAAGCCCGGCAGATACCCCATGATGTCGTGCTGGAGTTTCTGCCCCTCGGCGATGGAGAGGCGCCAATGCTCGGAGTTCGGGATCATGTCGGCCATGTAGAAGTAATACGGCATGATCTTCGCGTGGTCGAGCAGCATGAAGCAGAGCTCGAGCATGTCCTTCTGAGAGGAGTTGATGCCGCGCAGGAGGACGCCCTGGTTGCGCACGTCGCGGAAGCCCATCTCCAGCAAACGACGGACGGCGCGGCCGACGAGCGGCGTCACTTGGGAGGCATGATTGACGTGGGTGTGCACGGCGATGTCCACGCCGCGGTCCCAGGCGCGTTTGGCGATGCGGTCCAGGGCCTTGAGCACCTCGTCCTGCAGGAAGTGCTGGGGCAGGCCCTGGAGGCCCTTGGTCGCCAGGCGGATGTCGCGTATGTTGGGGATGTCCATGAGGCTCATCAGGAAGGCCTCGAGCTTGGCGATGGGCACGTTGGCGACGTCGCCGCCGGACACGACCACGTCGCGGATGGTCGGGGTCTTGCGCAGGTAGTCGAGCATCGCGTCCCAGCGCGCGTCGGGCTGCAGCTCGAACTTGTGCTTCTCGACCTGGGGCACGGAGTTGCCGACCAGGTCCATGCGCGTGCAATGTCCGCAGTACTGCGGGCAAGTCGAGATCATCTCGGCCAGCACCTTGGTCGGGTAGCGGTGCGTGAGCCCCTCGGTGGCCCACATCTCGCTCTCGTGCAGCGAGTCGCGGGACGCGACGGGATGGTTGGGCCACTCCGGGTGGCGGTCGGAGCGCATGGGGATCATGTAGCGGCGGACCGGGTCGTTCCTCAGGTCCTTCTCGTCCATGCAGTTGAGCATGTGCGGGGGGATGAGCAGCGACATGGTCGCCGTCTCCTTCTGGTCCCGCATGATGTCCTCGGCCAGGTCGTCGGTGAGGTAGGCGCCCAAGGCGTCCTTGAGGTCCTTGAGGTTCTTCAAGGAGTGCTGGCGCTGCCACAAGGCCGATTCCCACTGCTCCTTCGTCACGCCTTTGTATCCGGGCAGGCGCGTCCAATCGGGCTCGACGAACTGCCGCTTGAGGGGATACTGGAAGGGTTGGCGGGAGGGGTCCGCTTTGACTTTCTTGGCCATGGACGGTATTCTACCGTCTTGTGACGGCCCGCACAAGAACGGCGGCCCCCCTGCTCGTCGCCCTGTCCTGGGCCGGCGCCCGCCTGCTCTTGCCCCCGGACGCCCACAACACGCACACCCTGATGTACCCGCTGGTCGAGGCGGCGGGCGCCTACAACACGCTGGAGCCGTTCCATCCTTTATATCACCCGGTCGTGGCCTTGGTCCGCCGCCTGTGGGAGGCCTGCGGGGGCGCGGGACCCGCCTTGCCCGCCCTTCAGGCCGTGAGCCTGCTCGCGGGCATGGCCAACCTCGCGCTCATCCACCGCGTCGTCTTGCGCGCCGGCGGCTCGGCGGCCGCGGCCTTCGGCGCCGCGGCGTTGGCGGCCGTGACCCAGAACCTGTGGTCCTGGAGCCTGATGACCACGAGTTACACCCTCTCGACGGCGTGCGCGCTGGCCGCGGTCCACCGGCTGCTCTCGCGCGAGCGTCTCGACGCCCGTGACGCGGCGTGGGCGGGCGCCTGGACCGCGCTGGCGACCGGTTTCGACACGGCCGCGGGCCTCGTCGCCCTGCCGGCGCTCTACGAGCTGCGCGCGCGGGGCGCCAAGGGCGCTTCGGCGGCCTTCGGCGGCGGGCTGGTCGCCGTCCTGGCGGCGGCCTACGCCGTGTTCTTCCACCGTCTCCAACTGCTGGGTTGGCCTTTCCCGCCGACTCTCGCCGGACTGGCGGCGTCCTTGCCCAGGGACATCGTCCCGCTGTGGAAGTCCGGCGACCCGTTCGGCCAGTTCGCCGCGTTCTGGCGCAGCGACGCGCCGGCCGACTTCCCGTGGCTCGCCGCGCCCGCGCTGCTGGCCCTGTCGTGGCGCGCGACGAGCGCCCGCGCGTGGGGGGAGCGAGCGTTGTGGCGACTCGCCGCGGGCCTGTGGGCCGCGGTCACGGCGTTCTTCTTCCTCAACGACCCGCAGAACCGCTTCGTCTACGCCGGCGGCCTGCTCCTGCCCGCCGTGCTCGCGACGGCCGCCCCGCGCCACTGGCCGGGCGCCGTCGTGCTCCTGTTCTGCTTCAACCTCTTCCGTCCGCCTCTGTACGCGCCGGACTCCAACCCGGGGCTCGCGGAGGCGGATTGGCTGGCCGGACGCCTCGCCCCCGGCGACCTGCTCGTCGCGCTGTCGGAACCGGACTGGGCGTTGTCCTACGGGCTCATGGGCCGCGTCGGCGTCGTCGTCCTGGCCGGGCCCGGCGGGGGGACGGCGCGTTTCCGACAGAGCGTGATGGACGAAGCGCGGGCCGAGGAGGCCGCGGACCGCGCCTTGTGCAACGGCGCCAAGGTCGTCTTCGCGCCCGACGCGTTGTACCGCTCCACCGAGCGCGACAAGACCGAGCTCGACGCCCGGGCGCGCCGCCTCGTCGAGCGCTGGTCGCGCCGCTACGCGGCGGGGCCGGCGTGGGTCTCGCCGCGCGACCAGCATTACATGCCTCTGGCGCCCAAACCCGGCGCCTGCGCGCGCCCATGACCAAGGCCGAACGCTACGCCCGCGTCGAGGCCGCGCTCGCCGCGGCGGCGCCCGTGGGCCGCGAGGCGCGCATGTCCGCGCTCGTGGACGCGTTGTGGGACGAGTTCGGCCGCGACCCTTATTCCTGGGTGGGCTTCTATCTGCTCGAGCCCGGCGGCCGGAGCATGGTCCTGGGGCCGCGCCGGGACAAGCCCGCCTGCTCGCCCCTGGAGATGCACGGCGTCTGCGGACGCTGCGCCCGCGAGGGCCGGACCATCGTCGTGGACGACGTCCACGCGCTCGGCGCGGACCACATCGTCTGCGACCCGCGCAACCTCTCCGAGATCTGCGTGCCGGCGCGCGACGCGCGCGGCGCGGTCTGGGCCGTGCTCGACGCCGACAGCGAGAGCCTCGCCGCCTTCGACGACGACGACCGCCGCGGCCTGGAGAAGCTGCTCGAGCCGTTCGTTGATGAAAGTAACGAAAGGGACAGTCCCTTTCGTTAATTAACAAAAGGGACTGTCCCTTTTGTTAACATGCGGCCGATGGGCATCGAGCGCGTCTGCGTCGTCGGGGGCGGGACCATGGGCAACGGCATCGCCCACGTCTTCGCGTGGAAGGGTTATCAGGTGACCTTGGTCGAGGCCAAGAAGGAATTGGCGGAGAAGGCCGCGGCCACCATCGCCAAGAACATGGAGAGGCAGGTGGCCAAGGGCGCGCTGACCGCCGCCGACAAGGACGCGGCGCTCGCCCGGCTCAAGACCGCGACCTCCATCGCCGAGGCCAAGGGCTTCGACTTCGCCGTCGAGGCCGTGCCCGAGAGGCTCGAGGTCAAGACCGCGGTCTTCAAGGAGCTTGAGGCCAACGGCGCGCCGGGGGCCATCCTGGCGACGAACACCTCCTCGCTGCCCATCTCCTCCATCGCCGCCGCCGTGAAGGACCCCTCGCGAGTCATCGGCATGCACTTCATGAACCCGGTCCCGGTGATGAAGCTCGTCGAGATCATCCGCGGCAAGGCCACTTCCGACGAGGTCACGGCCGTCACCAAGGAGCTCACGGCCAAGCTCGGCAAGACCGGCGCGGTGGCCAACGATTTCCCCGGCTTCGTCTCGAACCGCGTCCTCATGCCCATGATCAACGAGGCCATCGAGTGCCTGCGCGAGGGCGTGTCCACGAAGGAGGACATCGATACCATCATGAAGCTCGGCATGGCCCACCCCATGGGCCCCATCCAGCTCGCCGACTACATCGGCCTGGACGTGTGCCTGGCCATCATGGAGGTCCTCGACAAGGGCTTCGGCGGGACCAAGTACAAGCCCTCGCCGCTGCTGCGCGAGATGGTCGCCTCCGGCAAACTCGGCGCGAAGACCGGCGCCGGCTTCTACGAGTACCCGAAGAAGTAGCATGGACCTCCAGCCCACCGAGTCGATGACGATGCTGGCGCAGAGCGCCCGCGAGTTCGCCGAGAAGCGCCTCAAGCCCGGCGCTCAGGAATGGGACGAACACGAGGCCATCCCGCCCGAGGTGTACCGGGAGGGCGCGGAGCTGGGCTTCTTCGGCCTTTCGGTGCCCGAGGAGCACGGGGGGCTCGGCGTGGACCCGCTGGCCTACGCGGCCGCGATGGAGGAGCTCGCGCGCGGCTCGGCGGCGTTCCAGGTCTGCGTCACCGTCCACAACACCCTCGTCTGCTCGGCCGTGGCCAAGTTCGGCACGGAAGAGCAGAAGAGGAAGTACCTGCCCAAACTCGCGTCCGGCGAATGGGTGGGCGCCTACTCCCTCTCCGAGCCCGGCTCGGGCACCGACGCGGGCTCGCTGACGACCGCGGCCGTGGACAAGGGCGACCACTTCGAGGTCACGGGCACGAAGTCCTGGGTCACCAACGGCGGCTTCGCCTCGCTGTTCGTCGTTTTCGTCTCCACCAACAAGGAGGCCGGCTCGCGCGGCATCACCTGCCTGCTCGTCGAGAAGGGCATGCCGGGCTTCTCCGTCGGCAAGAAGGAGAAGAAGATGGGGCTGCGCGGCTCCGACACGCGCGAGCTGAACTTCGCCAAGGCGCGGGTCCCCAAGTCCGCGGTGCTCGGCGCGGTCGGCGGCGGCTTCAAGATCGCCATGGCCCTGCTCGATGCGGGCCGCGTCGGCATCGCCGCGCAGGCCGTGGGCATCGCCCAGGCCGCGCTGGAGGAAGCCGTTTCCTACGCCAAGCAGCGAAAACAGTTCGGCAAGAAGCTCGCCGAGTTCCAGCTCACCCAGGCCAAAATCGCCGACATGGCGACCAACGTGGAGGCGGCGCGCCTGCTCGTCTACAAGGCCGCGGCGCTGTTGGGCCGGGGGGAGAAATGCACCGCGGCGGCCTCGATGGCCAAGTCCTTCGCCTCGCGGGTCGCCAACAAGGCGTGTTACGACGCGGTGCAGATACACGGCGGCAACGGTTTCGTGCGCGAGTTCCCGGTCGAGCGCTACTTCCGCGACGCTCGCGTCACCGAGATATACGAAGGCACGACCGAGGTCCAGGCTCTCATCGTCGCGCGCGAGATTTTAGGCTGAAAACGCAGGTATTGAAAGGATTTTCCGGGATTGACAACCCACCCCGCCCCTGTTACACTCTGCCAATCCGGGGCGGAAGTCGCGCTAATGAGGAAAGAGACGATGAAAAACGCCAGACACGCGGTTGAACTCGTCGGCCGGGGTGATCTGCCGGGCGCCGTCAAGGCGCTCGCCGGCGCCAAGCTGCCCGTCGGCCTCGAAGTCTTCTTCCCGGCGACCGACGGCCGCCAGGACCTCATGTACGAGCAGGACTTCGGTCTCGAGCGGCACCGCCCCGCCTTCCTCGCGGCCCGCAAGGCGGTCCTCGCGGCGGACCTCCCCGCGCTCGACCGCCAGCTCCTCGCCGGCTACCTCGACCTGTTCCTGGGCGAATACGCGCGCGCGACCGCGTCCTTGGCCCGCGTCGCCGCGGCCCGGCCCGGCTCCTACTGGCCGAACTTCCTGCACGCCGCCGCCATCTGGCTGCTCGGCGACGAGCGCCGCACCCGCGACCTCCTGCCCGAGGCCCTGCAGGCCGTCGAGAAGGCCGTGAAGGCCGACCCGAAGGCCATGTACCCCTACGTCGTGCGCGCCGGCATCCGCCGCGAGCTCGAGGACGTGCCCGGCCGCCTGGCCGACGCCGACCGCGTGCTCAAGATGGACCCCCGCTTCGTGTGGGCGCGCACCGAGCGCCTCGAGGTGCTCGGGGAGACCGGCCATTACAAGGCCGCGCTCAAGGAAGCCAACCATCTCATCAAGCGTTTCCCCGACCAGGCCTGGTCCTGGGCGCAGCGCGGACGGCTGCGCGGCATCTCCGGGTACTACGAGCTCGCTCTCGCGGACTTCGAGAAGGCCGAGTCGCTCGACCCGTCTTGCGGGCCCCTCGTGGCCTGGAAGGCCGAGGCCATGCGCCGCCTCGGCCGCTACCCCGAGGCGCTGGCGGAGCTCACGCGCGCCATCAAGCTCGACCCCGGCTACCGCCTCGCGCACGAGTGGCGCGGGCGCGTTCACCTCCTGTTGGGCGACTACAAGAAGGCCGTCGCCGACTTCGACCGCACCCTCAAGGTCGAGTCGCGCGAGATGCTCGCCCGCGCTTGGCGCGGCGAGGCCTGGTGGAAGGCCGGCGACGCGGCGAAGGCCGCCGCCGATTACGAGGAGGTCTTCCCGGCCCAGCCGGGCGCGCTGTGGAACGCGCGTCTGAAGGGCTCGCAGACGCAGGAAGCCTACTTCATGCTCGATTCCGTGGGCGGCAAACGCGTGAAGGCCTTCCGCGAGGACCTCGACGCGGGCGTGAAGGCCGCGCCGCGCGACCCGTGGGCGTTGGCCTTCCGCGGCCGCTGCCTCGTGGACGACTCCCGCGCGCAGGAGGGCCTCAAGGACCTCGACGCCGCGCTCAAGCTCGACCCGGACAACGGCTACGCGTTGTCCTGGCGCGGCGAGGCCCTGCGCCGTCTCGGCCGTCGGGACGAGGCGATCGCCTCCCTCGACCTCGCCGCGGTGAAGGCCAAGGGCGTCACCGCCCGCTGGGCCTGGGCCCGCCTGGGCCGCTGCCTGGCCGAGGCCGGCCGTCATGAGGAGGCCGTCGTCGCCTTCGACCACGCCGTCGCGACGCGCGACCAGCGTTTCGCGCTGGCCCACGTCTGGCGCGCGGAGTCCCTGTGGGCGCTCGGCCGCATGGAGCAGTCCCGCGAGGCCTACCGCACGGCCTTCGTGCTGGACGGCAAGTGCCATGAGGCGGAGGACGGCCTGAAGCGCTTCGGCGGCCGCCGCGCCCTGGCGCTGGCCGCTTAAGGTCTCCCGGAGCCGCGCATGCCCCCGGTTCGCGCCGCGGCGCGGGCCGGGGGCGTCGCTTTCACGGCGCCGTTGCGGCGCCTGCTCCCGCATAAACGGCTCCCGGCCGACCTGACGGAGCTCTACGGCTTCACCGGGGACGAGGACATGTCCGCGAGGTCGCCGCGCCCTGTGCTGACGCGCGGCGACCTCGCGAAACTCCGGAAGGCGTTGAACGGCCGCGCTGACGACGAGGCCTGTCTCGCTCTGGCCTTGGCCGCCGTGCTCGCCGGCAGACCCTACGACGCCGTCGCGCGTCTGAAAAACGCTCGGGACGGCATGTCGTATCTCGTCCTCGCCACGGCCCTCTGGCTGCACGCCGACCGCACGCGCTCGAGGGCGCCGCTGGACGAGGCGTTCGAGGCCGTGAAGAAGGCCGAGCGTCTTCTCGGCCCCCGCCGCGACGTCATGCTCCTCAAGGCGCAGATACTCCTCGAGTGGGAGCGCAACGACGAGGGCGTGGCCGCGCTGCGGGCCGTGCTGCGCCTCGAGCCCGGCGACTGGCGCACGCGCCTGGGGCTGGCCGACACGCTGGCCGACATGAAGCGCTGCCAGCCGGCGCTGGCTGAGCTGGCCCGCGTCCAGAAGCAGAAGGGCTTGACCTGGTGGCTGCTCGCCCAACGCGGCCGCTTCAAGGGGCTGTGCGGGCGGCCGGCCGAGGCGCTGAAGGACTTCGACGCGGCCCTCGCGCGCGAGAAGCGCGGAGGTCTCTACGCCTGGCGCGCCGAGACGCTGCGCCTGCTGGGCCGACTCGACCGCGCGCGCGCGGACTTGGACGAGGCCGCGCGCCGCGACCCGGGCTACGCGCTGGCCTTCGAGCTGCGCGGGCGCCTGCGCCTGGTCGCGGGCGACGATAAAGGCGCGCTCTCCGACCTCGAGCGCGCGTGCCGCCTGGACCCGGCGCGGCGCCTGGCCTTCGCCTGGCGCGGCGAGGCGCTCTGGAAGCTGGGCCGCGCCCGCGAGGCGCTGGCCGACTTCGAGCGCGTGGCGCCGTTGGACCCGGGCTCGTCGTGGAACCCCGCCACGGGGCGCATGGAGAGCCGCGCCGACCGCGAGGCCGCCTTCCTGGCCGAGCTCGACGCGGGCGTGCGCGCCCGGCCGGGCGACCCGTGGGCGCGGCTGACGCGCGGCTTCCTGCTGCTCCAGCGCGGGCGAACTGAGCGGGCGCTCGAGGACTTCGTCGCGGCCGGCTCCGCTTCGGACGCGCGGGCGCGTGAGCGCGCGCGGGCCCTGCGGGAGCGGGCGCTGGAGCGCCTGGGCGCCGCGCGGGAGGCCGCGTGAGCCTGCGCGAGCGGCTGCCCCGCCTGGTCGAGCCGGCGCTGGGCCTGGGCGTCTACGACCCGGTGCCGGGCCGCGTGTTGGGCACGCGCCTCGACGAGAAGCCGGCCCGCGCGCTCGCCGCCGCCGCGCGCGCCCTCAAGGCGGGGAAGGCCCGGGCGGCGTTGGAGGCCCTCGCAGACGCCCCCGATTGCGCGGCGAGCCGCTGGCTCAAGGCTTACGCTCTGGAGCGACTCGCGCGCCGAGCCGAGGCCGACGCGGCCGCGCACGCGGCCATGGAGCTGTTCTCCGAGCTGGCGCCCGAGCCCCTGCTGGGCGCGGCCGTGCTGCGCGAGAGCGCCCGCGTCGAGGTGGGGCCGCGCACGCTCGCCGTGCTCGCGCCCGCGCTGCGCGGGCCGCGCGCGGTCTGGGCGCTGGCCCTGCGCGCGGAGACGCTGCGCGAGCCGCGCTTCAACCGCTACGCGGAGGCCGCCGCCGACCTGCGCCGCGCGGCGCGCCTGGCCCCGTCTCGCGGCTGGGTGTGGGCGCATCTGGGACGCGCTCTCGACGGGGTGGGAGACGCCGCGGGCGCGGAGAAGGCGCTCGACCGCGCCGTCTCGCTCTCGCCGGCGTCGGGCTGGATCCGCGCCTGGCGCGGCCAGTTCCGCTCCCTGCGACGCCGTCCCGGCGCGTTGGAAGACCTGGACGCCGCCGTCGCGCTCGACCCGTCCTACCCCTTCTCCCACGCCTGGCGCGGCGGGGCCCTGCGCGCCGCGGGCCGCCCTGCCGAGGCCGAGGCCGCGTTGCGCGTGTCGCTGGGCCTGCTGCCCTGCTACGAATGGACTCATGCCGAGCTCTTCCGCACGCTCAAGGCCATGGGCCGCCTGCCCGAGGCGGCGGCCGCCGCCGTCGGCGCGCACGAGCGCGACCCCAAATACGCCTGGTGCCGAAGGGACGACGCCGACGCGCGCGGCGCCGCCCTGGCCGAGCTCAGCCGCGCCCGCCGCCGGTCCCCGCGCGACCCGTACTTGAAGGCTTGGGAAGCCTGGTGCCGTTTGGGCGGAAGGGACGTCGCCGGCGCGCTGCGCGCCCTCGGCAAGCCGAGCCTCCGTGAGCCCGCCTTCCTGCTGGCCGTACGCGGCGAAGCCGCGCTCCTGTCCGGGGATGCCCGCTCCGCCGTCCGTTTGCTCTCAACCGCTTCCAAGCTCCGTTCCGTCTCGCCGTATCTGGGTTCGTTGGGCCTGGCCCGCCTGGAGGCCGGCGACGCGCGCGGCGCCGCCAAGGCCCTCGCCGAAGCCATCTCCCGCAACGGCGCCACCGCCCCCTATCTCAAGGGCCTGGCCGGAGCGCAGGCCGCGCTCGGCCGCTTCGCCCTGGCCCGCGAAACGGCCCAGCGCGCGTTGGGCCTCGACGCCCGCGACGCGGAGCTGCAGGCGCGTTTGGCCGAGATCCTCTATCTCTCCGGCCGCGCCGGCGAGGCCCTGGAGTGGCTGGCCCGCGCGGGCTGGCGCGCGCCCACGCCTTTGCCCGGCGCGTCCCGGCGCGCGAAAGCCTGGCGCCTGGCCTGGTCCGGCGCCGACGCGCGCGGCCGCGGCCGGCTGGACGAGGCCGCGCGACGCCTCTCGGCCTCGCTGCGCCTGGACGGCTCCGCTCCGTGGTCGCTCGCCTGGCTGGGCGAGTGCCGCCTGGCGCAGGGCCGCGCCCAAGAGGCGGAGACGCGGCTCACGGCCGCCGTGTCGCGTTGGCCGGGACTGGCCTTGGCGCGCCTGTGGCGCGGCGAGGCCCGCCTGCGCCTGGGCCGCGTGGAAGACGCGCTCGCCGACTTCCGCGCGGCCGCCGCGCTCGACAAGGGACTCTCTCGCGCCACGCTGGGGCAGGCCGCCGCGCTCGAGGCCTTGGGCCGCCCCGTCGAGGCCCGCCGCCTGGCGCGCCGCGTAACGAAAGGGACAGTCCCTTTCGTTGCGCCGCGAGGGGAGTCATGAGCCCGGTGCTCGCCGAGCGGCGCATGCTCGACGTCTTCCTCAATTACGCCTGCCAGGCGAAATGCCCGTTCTGCTACAACCCGGAGCTGACGCCGGAGCTCGTCCGCTGGAAGCTCTCGCTCGAGCAGGTGGCCCAGCTCCTCGTCGCCGAACGCGCCAAAGGTTACGACGGCGTGACCTTCTCGGGCGGCGAGGTGACTCTGCTCAAGGAACTGCCCGCCATGCTCAAGCTCGCGCGCAAGGCGGGCTACGAGGAAGCCGGCATCATCACCAACGGTCTTCTGTTGGCCGATCCGGGCTATGCCGGTCTTCTTCGTGAAGCAGGGCTCACCTTCGCCTGCGTCTCGATACACGGCGCGGACGCCGGTCTGCACGACAAGATGGTCGAGGTGCCCGGCGCCTTCGAGAAGGTCTTGTCGGCTCTGGATAACCTGCGCGGCATCCCGTTGGTCCTGAATTTCGTGCTCACGGCGGAGAACATGTCGTGCCTGCCTGATTTCATCCGCCGCTTCGCGCCGGACGACCGCTTCCACGAGATACAGGTCTATCTGCCCCACTACGAGGGCCTGATGGCGGACAACCAGGCGCGTCTGCGTCTCAAGGTCGCCGACGCCAAGCCGGTCCTCAAGGCCGCCGTGCTCGAGGCGGAACGCCTCGCGGCCGGGCACAAGGTGCGCATCTACAACGCGCCTCCCTGCACTCTCCCCGAGTTCAAGGACCGCCTGCGCAACTGGGCCCGCGAGGAGGGGGAGAGCCTGCTGGTGGACCCCGCCGGGATGAAGGAGAACGCCTTCGCTCAGGAGCGCCGGGCCCGCGTGAAGCCCGAGGCCTGCGCCTCCTGCTCGCTCGACGCGGTCTGCCTGGGCTTCGAGGCGCCGTACGCCGAGCGTTGGGGCCTCGGCGAGGCGGTCCCGTTCGCGTCATGAGCGAGGGGCTCTGGGCCGCCGGCCTGAAGGCCGTCGAGTTCCTCGAGGGAGGCCGCCCCGACCTGGCCGAACGCGTCCTGCGCGACGCGGTGGCCGCGGGACACGGCTGGGCGCTGCTGCTGCGGGCGCGCGCCAAAGGCGCGCGCGGCCTCACGCGCCTGGCCATCGCCGACGTGACGCGCGCCTTCGACGCGGACCCCGACTGCGGTTGGGTCGCGGGGCTCTCGGTGGGCGACCCGGCCGTGCCCGACCACCCCGCGGCGCGGCGGCTGCACGAGGCCGGGCGCTCCTGGGGCGCGCGGCCCGACGCCTTCCCCGCCCGCGCCTACGTCGGCAAGCTCAAGGCGATGGCCGGGCGCGGCCGCGAGGCGTTGGCCGACCTCGACGCCGCGGTGGCCGCCGCGCCGCGGCAGGCCTACCTCTACGCCTGGCGAGCGGAGACGCGCCGTCGCGCGGGCGACGCCGCCGGCGCGCTCGAGGACTGCGAGCGCGCCCTGCGCCTGGACCCCGGCGAGGCCGTGGCGCGCGTGTGCCGCGCGCG
>JANRKA010000083.1:0-18297 GCA_033875325.1 Elusimicrobiota bacterium
GGAGTCGGAGAGAAGGGCGGTGATGCTGGTCTCGAGGTCCGCGACCTTGGCCTTTTCGCCGTCGATCTGGAGCTTGAGCTTCTCGACCAAGGTCGAGGCTTCCTGGACCTTGCGGTTGTAGACGGGTTTGGCGGCGTTGAGTTGGTCGAGGATGCGCTGGGCGAGCACCTCGGGGGTCTCGGCCTTCTTGGCGAAGAGCGAGAGCTTGCCGAGCGTGGCGTTCCAGACGCGGGCGAGGACGTCGCGAAAGGGCTTGGAGACGAGCGCGGCGAGCGCGATGACGGCGGCGCCGACGCCGACTTCCAGCAGCAGGCCGCCGTTCTTCACGGCGGGCACGGAGGCGCGGCGCGCGACGGAAGTCTCAGCGGCGGGAGAGAGGCGGGCGGCGCCTTCGGAGACGGAGATGGCGGCCACGGCGTCCATGCCGGGCGCCTCGGCGCGGGCCTTCCCTTCATAAAGGCCGTCCAAAGCGCCGGTCTGCGCGGCCGGGGAGGCGTCCGGGGCGGCGACGGCTTCGGCGGCGACGGTGACGGCGGCCAAGGTGGTGGGCGCGTCGGCGGCGGCGACGCCGCCGGCGGGGCGGCCCGCGACGGAGAGGTCGAGCCGAGGAGCCGGGCTCGCGTGCGCGGCCTGCAAGGTCGGGGTCAGGCGCAGGTTTTGAGCGGAGAGGGGGGTGCCCGCGGTGAGCGGCCGGAAGACGGGGGAGTTGAAGGACGCGACGGTCGGCGCGGCGACACGCGGGACCGCGACGGGGCGGGTGATGGCGCCCGCGGCCAGGACGGCGGTGCGGCCGGGGCCGACGAGGATGAGGGCGGCGGAAAGGGTCGTCGCGAGGGACTTCTTAAGCATCTATGCCTCCACTGATTTGGGTGCGGCGGACGATGATTCTATCGCGGACCCCGCGCGCGGCGGATGAGACCTGAGGGGTCATTTCGCGAATTCTTTGGGCCTAGAAAACCTGGGACCGGGACTGGTCCCGGCTGGGACCTCCCGTTGGGCCCTCCGGACGGGCCAACCGCCAGGCGATCTCGGCGGCGTGGCGGTAGCCCACGAGGACGTGCACGACGGAAGCGGAGGCCGCGGCCGCGGCGGCGGCGATGGCGGCCGAGCGGGGGGACAGGGAGTCGGCGGCGGCGCCGGGTCCCGGCGGCAGGTGCAGGCGCAGGATGTCCTCGGCCTTCACGCGCGGCTTGAAGAAGGCGGAGGCTTCGGCGCGCAGCTGTTCGGCCAGGTGTTTGGAGCCCAGGCGCTCGGCGGCGGCGGCGTCGGAGAGCACGGAGAGCTTGTTGACCGGCTGCAGGCCGCGCGCGAGCAGCCACAGTCCGACGCTGAGGCCCGCGGCGAGTGCCCACACCAGCGGGTCGGCGGGGTTGAGGGCCGCCTTCACCCAGGAGTAAGCGGCGCCGCCCAGCGCCGCGTAACGGAGCAAGGCGTGGGCCGCGGCGACGCCGCCCGAGGTCAGGCCGCCGGCGGCTTCGGCCACGCGGGCGGGCATGCCGTTGGTCTCGCCGACCTCGTGGTCCATGGTCTCGAGACCGTAGGCGAAGCCGTAATGCACGGGCAGTTTCTGCTCGGAGAGCAGGGCGTGGCCGTTTTTCTCGATCTGGGCGACCAGTTTGGCGACCTGGCGGCGGTTGGGCGGGTAAAGCTGGCCGTGCGCGACGCCGTGGATGAGATAGGTCTTGCCGCCGCGCTCGACCTTGATGGCCGGGACCGCCCAGGACGCGTCCACGGGAAAAACCGCGGCCGTCAGTTCGGCGGAGACGCCGTCCCAGACCCTTTTAAGGAGAGCGACGCGGTCGGTCTCGCCTTCTGGGATCGCCGTGAAGTCGATGACCCCGAGTCCGACCAGGCGCGCCAACGCCTGGTCGCTCGTCGGGGCCGTGGCGATGGCCTCGGCGGCGGAGAGCGCCGGCGTTCGCCCGACGGGGCTTGCGGCCGGCGCGTCCGCCGCGGCGCCCGCGCGGCTCGCGCGCCACTCGGCCACGGTCGCGGCGGCCTGGGAGCGCAGCGCGTCCGCGAGCTTGGGCGCTTCGTTGGGGACGACGAGCGATGAAGACGGGTTCGGCGCGAGGTTGACCGTCGGCGTGAGCCCCAGACCCGATGGCACGACGGGCGCGACGGCGAGTCGGACGGCGGGCGCGGGCGCGACGGGGCGGGCCGAACGCGCCGCCGCCCCGGCGGGGACGGCCCCGGCGAGAAGGACGGCGAAGGCGGCGGCCCGGGTCAGCAAGTCTTCACCAACCCGACCGGCCGGAGCCGGAGCTCGAGCCGCCCCACGAAGAGCCGCCGGAGCCCGACGAGCCGCCGTAGCTCGAGCCGCTCGACGAGCGGCGGCGGTCCTCTTCTTCCTGTTGGCGGCGGCGGCGCTCCTCTTCCTCGCGCTGGCGGCGGCGACGCTCCTCCTCGCGGTGGCGCTCCACCTCGGCCTCGGCCGAAGCGATGGCCGAAGCGGCGGCGCGGCGCGCGCTTTCGGCGGAGTTGACGGCGCCCTGATAGTCGCCGCGGCTGAGAGCGGCGCGAGCCGCGTCGAGCTGGGAGGCGCCCGGGGAGCCGGGGATGTAGACGCCGTAGGAGCCGGACCAGTTCGTGGCTTCGCGCACCTTCGAGGCCGCCGAAGAGACGGCGCTGGTCGCCGAGGCGGCGGCGGCGAGCTCGCCCTTGAGCGACGCGGCGACGTGCGCTGCCTCGTTGGTGACGCGGTCGGCCTCGCGGTCGAGCGCGTTCCAGTCGCCGTGCGCGGCCTTCTCGGCCTCGACGGCGGCGCGATAGGCGTTCTCGAGCGCGCCCAGCTCGCGGTAGGCCGCGGTGATGGCCGGGCTGTCGGCGGTGCCGTCGCCCTGCGCCTGTTTGGCCAGCTGTCCGGCGACGCCGAGCTGCTTGTAGGCGGCCTGCAGGCTGCGCTCGACCTCGGCGTGCGCGTCGAAGTCGTTGCGAGCCGACACCCAGACCTTCTCGAGCGCGGCGGTCGCGGCCGCGAGCGCGGCGGCGGCCTTGAAGGGGTCGCCTTTGGCGGCGTCGATCTGCGCCGAGGCCGTCGCGAGTCCCTTCTGAGCCTCCTCGAAGGTCTTGAGCGTGGGCTTCATCGCGCGGCGGTCGCCGGCGACGGTGCGCTTGTACTCGAGGACCTTGGCCTCGAGCGCCTCGCGCGCCGTCTTGTTCGAGGCGACGGCGGCGTCCAGGCGCGCGCGCTTCTGCGTGATCTCGTCGAGGCGGTGCTGGGCGACGGCCTGATGCGCGGCGACTTGGGCGAGCAGGTCGGCGGCGAGGATGACCTTGCCCTCGGTGAAGGCGCGCAGCGCCTTCTCGCGCTTCGTGGTCGCGGCTTCGACGGCGGCCTCGGCCTCGTCGACGTTGTCCTTGACGGTGCCGTTGGCGCTGGGGTGGGTCGCGTCGCCGGCGGCGAGCGCCAGGACGGACGGGGCGAAGTCGTTCTCGATGGAGGCGAGCACGCGCTGGCGCTCGGGCACGAGGCCGGCGAGCCGCTCGGTCTCGGCGCGGCGCGCCTGCTCGACGGCCGCGTGAGTCTTCAGGGACTCGAGGCCGGCGGCGACGACGGCGGCGGCGGCGCGCGCGTCGGCCTCGGCCTTGCCGAAGGACTCCTTGGCGGCGGCGAGGTCGCCCTCTCCCAGGAGCGCGTCGACGCGTTCGGCGTGGGCCAGCGACGAGGCGATGAAGTCGCTCGGGTCGGAGCCCTCTTCGGTCAGCATCTTCGCGGCGGGCAGCCCGAGGGCCGCGCCGATGGTCTCGCGGGCGTCGGCGGCGGCGCTCTGCGCCGCGTCGAGGGTTTTGCGCAGGGCGGCGAGGGCCGAGGCGCCTTTGGCCGCTTCGGCGGCCTTCTCGGCGAGGGCCGTCAGTTCGGCGGCGAGCGCGTTCACGCGCTCCGCGACGGCCTTCGTCGCGGCGTCGGCGGCGATCTTGTCGGCTTTGGCGGACAGCTTCTCGAGGGCCTTCCCGATCCAGGCGTTCTCGACCTGGTTCTCGGCGAGCGCCTTGGCCGAAGACGCGGCCGAGGCGAGCGCGCCCACGCGGGCCGCCGACAGGGCGGACACGAGGGCCGCGGCGTCGTCGACGATGCGGCCGGCCTCGGCGCCGCCGCCGTAGATGCCGGAGATGGGGTCCTTCTGGGCGGTGACGCGGGCGGCGGCGACCTGCTCGCCGGCGGCGGGCAGGGCCTTCTGGGTCAGCGCGGGAACGGAGAAGAGGCCGTCGGCGGCGCCGGCGAGCGCGGCCGCGCCCTTCGCGGCGGCGGCGATCCTGCCGTCCAAGCCGTCGAACACGACGCCGGACTGCGTCACGGCGTATTCGAGGCGGGTCACGGCGTCCACGGCGGCCTTGGCGCTCGCGTTGAACTGCGCCATGAGCTCCTTGAACGGGAGCTTGAAGGGTTTGTAGCTCTCGGCCTCGCCGTAGAGGTCCTCTCGCCAGTCGGACTTCCTGCCGGCGGCGTCGAGCAGGCCGTCCTCGGGCTTGAACTCGACGGGCTCGGTGGACAACATGCGCTCGGCCAACGCGTAGCCCGAGGGCCACACGAGGTTGCGCCACCAGCCGAGCGTCGTCCAGGCCTTCGGGCGCACGAGAGCGGTCGCCGCGTCGTGAACGGAGCGGGCTTTGGCGAGCAGGAGCTTGGCGTAGCCGGAATCCTTGCGGATGGCGGCGGTCACGGCCGCGGTTTCGCCGACCCAGCCGCGGGCCTTTTCGCCCGTCGCGGGGCCGACGTAGGCCTCGATCTTGGCCTCGAGGCTGTTGAGCGCCTCGCCGGGCTTGCTGCCGCCGTAGATGGCCTCGAGCTTCTTCTCGAGGATGCCGTCCCACTCGGTGAGGGCGTCCTCGGCCTTGCGGCCGGCGCGCGCGGCGCGGCGGTTGAGGAAGGCGAGCAGGCCCAGCGTCAGCAGGCCGCCGAGCACGTTGACGATCCAGAAGACCAACAGCTTGGTCTTCGCGGCGGCGTCGGCCGCGTCGATGAGGCTTTCGGCCGCCGCGAGCGAGGTTTTGGCGGCGCGCAGCTGGGCGTCCCACGCCGACGAGCCGTTCTCGTGGGCGGAGGCGGCCTCGCGCAAGGCCTGCGCGGCGGCGGTGAGCTGGGGCTGGGCTTCGCCCGCGCGCAGGCGGCCGGCGAGCGAGTCGTGGAGCTCGCGGGCCTCGGCGATGAGGCGTTCGCCCGACGGGTGGGCGGCGAGCGCGGCGGAGACCGAGCGGATCTCGGCGAGCGCGGCCGCGGCCGCGGCTTCCGCGGCGCGCGGATCGGCGGCCTGCTGACGGGCGGCCGACGCGAGAGTCTCGCGCCAGGCGGTCACGCCCGGGCGCGCGAGGTCGCCGGAGGCGTCGCGATGCGCCGCGCGGTAGGCGGCGGCGGCGCGGTCGAGCGCGTCGAGTTCGGCCCGCGCGGCGTTCAGGCGTTCGGTCGCGGCGGTGAACGAACGGTCGTAGGCGGCCATGCGGTCCACGACGCCGGACAAGGCGCTCACGGCGGCCGTCGCCGTCTGCGCGGCGCGGGCGGTCTGCTTCTGGGCGATGAGGCGCTCGGCCTCGGTCGCGGCGCGGCGGGCCGCGGCGAGGTCCGCCGCGGCGACCGGCGCGTTCGGATGACGGGAGGCGAACTGGGCGCGAGCCGTCTCGTAGCGGTCGATGACGGAGCGCAGCTCGGCCAGCGCGGTCGCGGCGGAGGCCTGCTCGCGGGCGACGGCCTGGCTCACGAGGCGGTCGACGTTCTCGACGGTCTCGGTGACGGCGCCGTAGAGGTCGCCGCCGTTGCGCATGTTGGAGACGGCCCACTGGTCGAGGTTGCCGCGGAACTGGGTCTCGCCGTCGAGGCCGCGGGTCTTCTGCGTCTCGGAGTTGCGCAGCAGCAGGACGCGCTGTTGGAGCACGACGGTCAGGATGGAGCCGTCGCGCTGGCCGGTGGCCGCGTTGACCTGCGAGGTGAAGCCGCCCTTGGCGTAGATGCCCTGGCCGGTGGCGTATTCGATGGCGGCGTCGCCGTGGTGGGTGCGGCCTTGGGCGTCGGTCCAACGGAAGCCCGAGCCGTCCTGCACGAGCACGACGGTCCAGTGTTTGTCGGCGAGGAAGGCGGACAGGCGGCGCAGCGCGGCGCGGTCGAGGCCCACGTCGCCGCTCACGTAGAGGTGGGTGTCCGGGTTCCAGCGCGAGACGAGTTCGTCGGCGGTGCGGAACTCGGCGTAGTCGGCCTGGGTCTGGACGGCCTGGGCGAGCATGCTGCGGACCGCGTCGGCGCCGACGACGAGCGGGGCCTGGGGCGCGGGGAGGCGCTCCTGGGCCATCGAGACGACGGGCGCGGCCTGGGACAACGCGAGGGCGGCGAGCGCGGCGACGGCGAAGCGGCGCATGGCGCCGGGGCGGCGCGGCGCGGGCTTGAGGGCGGCGGGCGCGGCGTCGGCGGCGCGCGGGGCGTCGGCGGCGGCCGCCATGGCGCCGAATTCTCGAGCGACGCGAGCCAACGCGTCCTGGGCTTTGGCGGGCGAGACCACGGGCGTGTCGCGGCGCAACTGGGCGAGCGCGGCGTCGAGCGCGGCGTCGGAGCGGGCGCGGACGGCGAGCGCTGCGGCGGCGGCCTCGAGACGCGAGACGGCGGCTTCACCGAAGGACGCGACGGCCTGCGCGCGCACGCCCGCGTCGGCCAGCAGGGCGGGGCGGGCGGCGACCGCGGCGACGAAGGACGCGGCGGGCGCGGCGTCGGCGGCGAGCGAGCGCACGGCGTCGGCGGAAGCGGCCTCGACGCGGATGATGGCCGCCGACATGGGCGCGGGCGCGCTCAACGAAGGGGTGAGGCCGGCCGACGGGGCGAGCAAGGCCGCTCCCGGAGCGGCGCTCAGGCCCGACGCGGCGCCGGCGGAGGCGCCCGTGGTCCGCGGGGCTTTGGCGTTGGAGCCGACGGCGACGGCGGCGGCGGCGGGAAGGTTGGTGAGGAGAAGAGCGAGAAGGAGGGAAAAAGAGAGTTGGATCATGTCTGATATTGTAATTGCGACCTCGGCGCGGGGCATGAGGCCTAGGTCCCGGTGAGCGCTCGATAGTGGCCCTATGATTCTTGGGCCCCAGGCCGGGTCCGGATGGGACTTCCGGTCATGGGCCTTCCGCCGCGCGGACCTAGGCTCTCTGCCCGTGTTCGGACGCCCCGTTGGTCCCATCACCTATGAAAGGAAGGTCAGCTAGAATGAGCGCATGAAGGCGCCCCTCGCCCTTCTTGCCTTGGCGCTCGCCGCGCCCGCCGACGCTCGCGTCGTCGCCCGCGCGACGCCCGCCGTGCGCCCCCTCACCGTCCTCTCCGTTGTTCCACTCAGAGCGCCTTCCCTTCAAACCATGAACAACGCCCCTCTTTCCGCCTCGAACCTCGCGCCCGCCGTCGCGCCGTTCTCGCCCGCCCCGTCACCCGCCGCTTTCCCCGCGCCCGCTCGCGCCCCCGTCGCCGCGGCGGACGCGCCCAGGGCCGCGCTCGAATCGCTGGGCACGGCGCTCGAGGCCGCCCACGATTCGCCCCGCGGCGCGCTCGACGCGGGTTTCGACGCGCTGCTGCCGCGCGAACTCTCCGACCTCGCGCCCGCGTGCGCGGGCTGCGCTCCGAGCGGGAGCATCTCCGACGTGCCCGGCGCGGGCCTGCGCCCGGCGAGCCCGGCGATCCCCGCTGCGCCTTCGGGCCGGCTGCCGAAATCGGTCAAGCCCAAGCGTTACGACCTGCGCCTGAGGCTCGAGCCGGAAGCCGGGACCTTCACGGGCCGCGTCAAGACGAGCCTGAGCGTCTCGGAGCCGACGACGCGCTTGGTCATGAACTCGTTGGACCTCGCGTACGGCCGCGTGTCGGTCAACGGCGTCGCGCTCGACGCGTCGAAGGTCCTCGTGGACGACAAGGCCGAGACGGTGACCCTCCTGCTCGACGCGCCGCTCAAGAAAGGCGCCGCCGTCGTCGAGCTCGAGTACTCCGGCAAGATGAACGAGCTGATGCGCGGACTGTTCAAGGCGCGCGGGAAGTCCTCGGGCAAGGAGGAGGCGTGGGCGTTCACGCACCTCGAGCCCACGCACGCGCGCCGCGTGCTGCCGTCCTGGGACGAGCCCGCCTTCAAGGCGAGCTTCCGGCTCACCATCGACGCGCCCGCCGGCCTGCGCCCGCTGTCGAACATGCCCGCGGTCTCCGACGCGGTCATCGACGGCAGGCGCGTCGTGAGCTTCGCCGAGACGCCGAAGATGTCGTCCTATCTGCTCGCGGTGTTCGCCGCGCGACTCTCGCCCAAGAGCCGCAAGGTCGGCAAGACCGTCGTGACCGTCTGGGCGCCGCCGGAGCAGCTCGCCCAGGCGGGCTTCGCGCTCGACGCCGCGGTGAAGGCTCTCGGCTTCCTCAATAAGTGGTTCGCCTACCCGTACATGCTGCCCAAACTCGACCTCGTGGTCTCGCCCGACTTCGCCTCGGGCGCGATGGAGAACTGGGGCGCCATCCTTTTCCGCGACGCGTCGTTCCTCATCGACCCCAAGCTGTCCTCCGACGCGGCCAAGCGCCGCGTGGCCGAGGTCGTCAGCCACGAGGTCGTCCACCAATGGTTCGGCAACCTCGTGACCATGGGCTGGTGGAACGACCTGTGGCTCAACGAGGCGTTCGCGACCTGGGTCGCCTACAAGGTCGTGCACGACTGGAAGCCGTCGTGGAAGGTGTGGGAGGACTTCGGCCAAGGCAAACGCTCGCCGCTGTCCATCGACGCCTTGCCCGGCACGCGCGCCGTGCGTTCGCAGGCCTCCACCCCGGCCGAGATCCAAGCCATGTTCGACCCGATGTCCTACGAAAAGGGCGGCGCGCTGCTGCGCATGATCGAGGATTTCGTCGGAGAGAAGGCGTTCCTCAAGGGCGTGCGCTCCTACATGAAGCGCTACGCCTACAAAAACGCCGAGTCCGCCGACTTCTGGCGCGAGATCGAGCGCGCGTCGGGACAGCCCATCCGCGCGATGGCCGAGGCGTGGTTGGAGCGCCCCGGCGTGCCCGTCGTGGAGATGGGCATGACCAACCCGTGGAGCCGCACGCTCAACTTCGAGCAGAAGCGCTTCTCCGCCTTCGGCCTCAAGGACGAGACGCGTTGGCCCATCCCGATGACCGTCCGCTACCGTCTCAAGGGCGAGAAGAAGGCGCGCACGCACCGCGTGTTCCTCGACCCCGCCGAGACCGGCGCTTTCGTCTCGTTGCCGGGCAAAGGCGACCTGCTGTGGGCTTATCCCAACGCGGGCGAGCTGGGCTACTTCCGCCTCTCTTTCGGCCGCGAGGCGCTCCGCCGGCTGCTCGCGCACAAAGACGAGCTGACCGCGGTGGAGCGCTCCGGCCTGCTCAACCACCTGTGGGCGCAGGTCCGCGCGGGCGTTTTTCCCGTCGAGGAGTTCTTGGCCGCCCTGGCCGCCTTCAAAGGCGACCCGTCGCGCCTGCTGCTCGAGGACGCGGCCGGTTATCTCAAGACGCTGAGCTTCGAGCTCGCCACCAGCGGCGTCGAGAAGCGGCGCCTCGCCGCTTTCGCCGCCGAGTTCTTCGCGCCGGCCTTCGAGCGGCTGGGTTGGGACAAGAAGCCCGGCGAGAGCCCCGACGCCGCGCTCACGCGCCCGACCGTCCTCAACCTCCTCGCGCTGCTCGCGCCCGAATCGTTGAAGGCCGGCGTCGCGCCGCGCCTGGCCGCCTACCTGGAAGACCCGGCTCGCGTGGACGCGTCCATCCAGGCCGTCGTGCTCACCGCGGCGGCTCGCGCCGGGGACGCGGCGCTGTTCGAAGCCTACCGCGAGCGCCTGGCCGCCCCGCGCACGCCCGAGCAAAAGGAGCTGATGCTGCGCGCCCTCGCCGAGTTCACCGCGCCCGAGCTGCTCGAGCGCTATCTGGCGATGACGCTGTCCTCCGAGATCCGCGCGCAGGACGCTTGGAAGCCGTTCGTGTGGCTGCTGTCGAACCCCTCATCCCGCGCGCGGGCCTGGGCGTTCGTCAAGGCGAACTGGCCGGCGTTGGTCGCCAAGGTCGGCCCGCGCGGCGCGACCCGCGTCGTCGCGGCGGCGGGCGGCCTGGTCACCCCCGAGTGGCGCGTGGAAGTGGAAGCCTTCTTCCGCGCCCCGGCCAACGACGTCGAGATGGCCCGCAAAACCCTCGACCAAACCCTCGAGACCATCGACCTGGGCCTGCGCCTGCGCTCCACCCAAACCACCTCCCTCCAGGCCTGGTCCGACTAAGCTCAGAGACTGTCCCCCGGCATAATTTTCCTAGAATCGGGGGATGGCTAAACTCATCGAGAAGCCGTCCATCGTCGAAGCGGCGGGCACCAAACCCAAGCTCATCCAGGAGTTCGTGGGTCGGGTCAACAGCGGTGACGCCGCGGTCAGCGTGGCGCGCATGAAGAGCCCGGGCGGTTGGGTCGAGCCCGGACAGACGCCGGCGTTCGACGAGTACACCGTGGTCCTGGCCGGCGAGCTGCGCGTCGAGACCAAGGCCGGCACGCTGAGCGTGCGCGCGGGGCAAGCCGTGCACACGCCCAAGGGCGAGTGGGTCCGCTACTCCACGCCCGGCGCCGAGGGCGCCGAATACGTCGCGGTGTGCGTGCCGGCGTTCTCGCCGGACACCGTGCGACGCGACCCCGCGTGAGCGCCGTTCCGGACCCCGCCCGGGTCCATGACGCGATGGTGCTGGCCTTCGCCGAGCGGGAGACGCGCGCCGACGCGGAGGTCCGCGCCTTGCTCGCCAAGAAAGGTTACGGCCAAGACGAGATCGACGCGGCCATGCTCGCTCTGCCGCCGTTGGGGCCCGGCCGACGCCCGCAGTCGGCGGCGCGCAAGCCCGCCTACGGCCCCTGGGCGTTCTCCGCGGCGGCGGGCCTGGTCATGCTGGCCGCCATCGTGGCGTTCTCCTGCGGCCGCACGCCTCCGTGAAGCGGCTTGTTAAGCCGGGTGCCTGTCCCCCAGCTTAGCGGCGAGCGCGTCGTAGTGGGAGGCGACGGCGGAGACGAACTTGCGCTTCTCGCCGAAGGAGCCGGGAAAGAAGCTGCCCTTGAAGCCGGCGATGACGAGCCGGCGCAGCTCCGCGCGCGAGAGTTTGGCGTGCTCCACGATGAGGCCCATCTCCCGGCTGACCGTCGTGTTGGACACGAGGCGGTTGTCCGTGCACACCGACACCGACAGGCCGTAGTCGAGCATCTTGCGGATGGGATGATGGGCGATGGACTTGATGGAGGGGATGGTCTGCAGGTTGCTGGTGACGCAGACCTCGATGCCGATGCGCTGGCTGGCGAGGTAGTTGGCCAGGTCGTCGACGTATTTGCGCCGGTCCTCGATCTTGGGGTCGGCGATGAGCTCATGGGCGAAGAGGAAGGTGCCGTGGCCGATGCGGTTGGCGTGGCACTGGGTGACGGCCTGCCAGATGGACTCGGGGCCGTAGGCCTCGCCCGCGTGCACGGTCTTCCTTAGGAAGTGGTTGTGGGCGTACTGGTACGCGGCCCAGTGGTCGGCGGGCGGGTAACCCGACTCCTCGCCGGCCAGGTCGAAGGCCACGACGGGCAGGCCCTCCTCGGCCAACTCCACCCCCGCGCGCGCCAGCTCGAGCGACGCCGCCGCGTACACCTCATCCTTGGGGGAGTGCTCCATGAGGCGCAGCATGTCGGCGAAGTAGGGCGACATGCCGCGCTTGAAGCGGCGCATCGCGCACAGGATCATCCCGAAATGGAACGGCAGGTCCTCGCCGGATTTGACCGCGCGCGAAGCGTTGTGCGCCTTGGCCCCGGCGGCGAGACCCTTGGCCACGGCGCGCACCACGTCGCGCACGCCGATGGTCGAGGTCACGTGCAACTGCGGGGCGAAGCGCACCTCGATGTAGCGCACGCCCTCGGCCGCGTTGTCCTCGACCAGCTCCTGGGCCACGCGCGTGAGGTTGTCGAGCTCGCCGTTGAGCACGCCGCAGGTGTACATGAAGCCGTGGAGGTAGTCGGGCAGGTCCTTGTAGGCGTCCTTGAACACGAGACGGCGCAGGCCCGCCTCGGTGTAGGACGGCAGCTTCACCTTGGCCTCGCGCGCGAGCTCGATGAGGGTCTTGAGACGCAGGGAACCGTCCAGGTGGAGGTGGAGGTCGGACTTCGGGATGGCGCGGATGAAATCGGGGGAGATGCGGTCTTTCATACGGGGGAGGTTATCAAATCCTAAACGTGGTCCGCCCGGACCGACCACACGAAGCCGTCGTACCAGAAGTGCATGAGGCTGACGACGAGCGTCACGCACAGCCCCCAATCGGTGAGCTCGCCGAGGACTCCGAACACGCTCCCGTACAGGAACCCGACGGCGACGAGCAGGACGAGCGCGCCCGCGCCGCGCCGCGCGCCCTTGAGCCCGGCGAGCGACGCGACGGTCTCGCCTTCGTAGCGCCAGACGAGCGCGTAGTACTGCCAGGCGTGGAAGAAGTTCATGATGAACAGACCCATGCCCAGCGGGTTGAAGCCCCAGGCCCAGACCGAGCAGAGCGCCGTGCCGGCGTAGAGCCAGGTCTTCCGTTCGTCGTGCCGGTAGCCGCGCGCCGCGAGCCGGCGATACGCCCACGCGTAGACGGCCAGGAGGACGGCGCCCGAGGCGAGCAGGAGCTTGGTCACGACCGCCTGGGCGGCCAAGAGCGCGTCCGGGACCTTGGTCAGCGCGGCCAGCGGGGAATCGGCGAACTCGTAGAACGCGCTGGCGTGGAACAGCAGCAGCGACCCTGAGAGCACGGGCCCCGCGTAGAGGAGGAGGCTCAGGAGGAGGTCGAGCGAGCGGCCCGCCTCGGGGTCGTTGCCCGCCTTGCGGTGGAGCATGCGGCCGATGCCGAAGGTCTGCAGGCTGGAGTGGTAGACGTCCCACCAGACCGCGAGGACCACGGCCGCGGCGCGCGCCGTGGGGGAGGCGAGCAGCAGCGCGAGCAGCAGGGGCGGCACGACGAAGAAACGCGCGGGGTGGCGCGCGCGCACCGCCGCGTCGAGGTGGCTGCGCGCGAAGACGAGCACGAGGTGCGCCATGATGAAGGCGCCGATGAAGGCGTCGAGGGGCGACGCGGAGAGGCCGAAGGCCGAGACGCGCGCGCGGGAGAGGGGCGTCGCCCCCAGCAGCAGGCCGAGCCCCAACGCCCACAGCGGCGCGAGGACGAGATGGACCCAGTCCGCGACCGGGCCGATGACGTGCGTCTCGCGCCGCGGCACGCCGTCAGTAGGTGTCGGTGCCGAGCTTCTGCTCGAGCTCGTCGGCGATCTTGGCCACCACGAGCGCCGAGGCGTAGAACTCCTCGGGCTGCATGGTGTGGGCGATCTGCGTGTCCTGCACGCCCAGGTACTCCTCGCCGAGCACGCTGGCGATGGCCCAGGCGCCGTGCGGGATGCGCGCGTTCTTGCGCAGCAGTTCCAGCGTCGTCGCCAGGTCGAGCTCGGAGCCCGTGACGATCTTGCGCGTGGGGGAGAAGAAGGAGACGATGAGCCCGACGCCGGTGCTGCCCAGCGGGCGCACGAAGGTGTTCTGCTTGCGGCCCTCGGCGAGGTCCCAAGGCACCATGATCATGTCGGGGCCTTTGACCTGCACGTTGAGCTTGGCCTTGCCGGCGACGTCCTTGATGAACTGCTCGAAGGTCATCCCCGACGGCGTCGTGCGCTGCACGTCCTGGCGTTCCAGTCCCATGTCTTCGCTCCTCCTTCCGCAGGTCCAGTGTAGGCCGAGTCGGGGTCCCCGTCAACCCCGCCACCCCCCCGAAAAAACAGGGGCGTACGCGCGACCCATCGTCCGCAACGAGCCTCGCCGGATGTGTAGAATGGGCCATGACCATCCTCCTGCTGCTCCTCGCCGGCGCCGCGTCCGCGCAGACGGCTCTGCCCCCGCTCGAGCCCGTCAGCTTCGCCGAGGCGACGGCCGGGCTGGGTCCCGTCCCTTTCCTCGCCGCCGCCGAGACGCCCGAGGAGCGCGCGCGCCACCAGGCCTCGTTGCGCTGGCCCGGCGGCCCGCGCTCGACCTACCGGCATCTCATCGACCCCGCTCGGCGGCGCCCGGGGGACCCGGCGCGCGACATCGTCTCCGACCGATGGCCGGGCTCGCGTCCCGGGTTGGTCGCCGCCGCTTGGTACCTCGACGAGAACGGCGTCGAGCGCGCGCCGTTCCTCATCGAGGGCAACGTCGCCGGGCCGTGGAGCGACTCGAGCGCCGTCATCTCGCGCCTCGTCGGGCGCCCGGCCATCGTCAGCCCGGAGTACATCGCTTTGCGCATGGGCGCGCGCGCCCTCATCGCGCCGTCCGTCTACGGCGTCCTGGGCGCGATGCCGCCGTTCGAGGCCGGGCGCGACGCCGCGGCGCCCTGGCTGCACCTCTTGCAGTTCCCGACCGACAGTCGCGGCGACGACTGCGTCTCCCTCAACCGCGTCGGCGCGGCGGTGTCGGGCTGCGGCGACCTGTGGCAGGACGGCGTCGACCCGGTCAACGAGTTGGCCTGCCACCAGGGCAAGACCTACCTGCGCTGCCATCTGTGGTGCTGGGAGCAGGTCGAGGGCCGCTCGCTCGGCTACGCCAACGGGCCGTGTCCCTCCGCGCCCTAGCGCTGCTCGCGCTCGCCGTCGCGCTGCCCGCGGACGCGGCCGCGGACCCTTTCCGCACCCGCGACGGGCGACTCGTGCGCGACCGCGCGCAGTGGGAGCGGGTCCGCCGTCCCGAGCTCAAGCGGCTCTTCGAGCGCTTCGTCTACGGCGCCGCTCCCGCGCCGCGGCGCGTGCGCGTGGAGCGTTCCGCCGAGACGCCGTTCGCCGGGCGTCATCGCCTGCGCCAGTTGTCCGTGCGCGTGGAGGGCACGCGTCGCGTGCTCGAGGTGGCGTTGTTCCTGCCCGCGGGGCCGGCGCGCGCCCCGGTCGTCGTCGCGCTCAACAAATGCGGCAATCAGGCCTTGCACGCCGACCCCGCGCTGCGCGTGACGCGTTCCTGGGTCCACCCGCTGTGCCGCCGCATGCGCTGGGACGGACGCGGCGCGCAGTCGGGCCATTGGGCGGTCGAGACGGTGCTGGGGGCGGGTTACGGCCTGGCGACCTTCCATGAGAGCGACCTCGAGCCCGACGACCCCGGAGGCGACGGCGTGCGCCGCGACCTCGCCGGCGACTGGGGCGTCCTGGCCGCCTGGGCGTGGGGGCTCAGCCGGCTCGTCGACGCGTTGGAGCGGGAAACCGGCGTGGACCCCGCGCGGCTCGTCGCGTACGGCCATTCGCGCCGGGGCAAGGCCGCCCTGCTGGCCTCCGCCTTCGACGAGCGTTTCGCGCTGGCCGCGGTCCATCAGAGCGGGACCGGCGGCATGGCGCTGTCGCGCGAGCGTCCCTTCGAGTCCGTCGCCCGCGTCACGGCCGACTACCCGCACTGGTTCGCGCGGGAGTTCTCGCGTTTCGCCGCCGACCCGCGGGCCTTGCCCGTGGACCAAGACTTGCTCGTGGCCCTCGTCGCGCCGCGGCCCGTGCTCGACACGGAAGGACGCTGGGACCTGTGGGCCGACCCGGACGGCGCCCTGCTCAATCTGCGCCGCGCGCACGCGGTCCACCGCTTCCTCGGCGCCCCGGGGCTGCTCGGCGACGGCTCGCTGCGCGAGGACTTCGCCCCCGGCGAGGCGGGCACGCTGGCGCAACACCGCCGGTGGACCTGGCACACGATGAACGCCGGTTATTGGCGCGTCATCCTGCGTTTCGCCGACTCGCATCTCCGTCGTGTGAAGTAACCCTTCACCATGAACCGTCCGGGGCGCCATCCCCGTTTCTGGTCCTTATAACCCTCGTGCCGCGCCCGCAAGGCGCTCATACTGTGGGCATGAAGCGTCCCGCTCCATCGTCCATGCCGGCACTCGCCGCGGCGCTCGCCGCGGCCCTGGTGTCGGGGTCCATGCCCGCCGCGGCCGGCGGGCGTTACGGAGCCGGCGGCAGGACCGTCGCCGCGGGAGTCACGAACGGTCCGCGCTTCACGCCCGCGCCGCTCGAGCCATCCGGCGTCGTCCGTCCGATCCCCGGAGCCCCGGCCATCGTGCTCGCGCCCGGGTCCTTGCGCATCGAGACGAGCCTTTTCCCTGCTCCGGCGGCTCTGCCGGCGGTCGCGGACTCACCGGGAGCTCCGGCGCCGCTGCCCGCGCCGGCGGCCGTGCCGCGCGCGGCGTCACCGGCCCCCCTGAACGATGAGGCAGGCGCCGCAGTGGGCGGCGAGGCGGGTATGCCCGCGGATGGCGAGTCGCAAGCGCCCCGCGGCGGAGTCGAGTCGCTTCAGCGCGTCGTCGAGCGGGTCCAGGCTCGTCCGGACGACGCCGCCCGGGAGACGGAGCGGTTGTACGGCGAGGACATCCAGTCGCGCTTCGCCGTCGAGACGGCCCCGGCCAGACGCGCCTGGGACTCCTTCGTGCGTCCCAACGAGTTGTACCCCGAGAAAGCCAGGGGCATCCTGGCCGCCGCCGGCGAGGGTCTTTACGCCTCGGTGGGCACCGAGCGCGGCTTCATCGGAGCGGCGATGGCGCCGCGAGCGACGCACCTCCTCCTCATGGACCGGTCGGCCGCGGTGGCGGAGTACAACCGCATGAACGTCGCCCTGCTGCGCCTGGCGCGCGATCGCGCGGAGTACCGGCGCTTGCGCCTGGAAGGGAGCGCGCGCGAGGCGGCGCGGCTCTCCGAGGAGCGCGGCCTGCCGGCCGCCGACACGGCCCTGCTGGCCGACCCCGCGGCGTGGAGGAAGTGGCGCTCCGCCCAGAGCGGCAACCCGCTCAACGCGCGCTCCGGCGGCGTCTTCCGCGGCAGCAACTATCTGCATGACGACGCTTTGTTCGCGCGGTTGAAGTCCATGGCGGACGGCGGGCGCATCGCCGTGACGCGCGCCGTCTTCAACGACCCGGCGTCGGTGAGGCGTCTGGCCGACGGCATCGACGCGGCGGGCGTGCCGCTGTCGGTGCTGGACCTCAGCAACGCCTGGTGGTCGGGCTACCTGCCGCGAAAGGCCTTGCGCGGGCTGCTCGACGCGGCGCGCGCCGTCGCCGGTCCGGAGGCGGTGCTGCTCATCACCGACGGCGACACGACGACCGGCTGGACCTATCACGGCTTCATGCTGCGCGCGGCCGCGGACGGCTGGCAGGCCATGAAGCGGCGTCTGGACAAGTTCTCCAGCGGCCGGGTCAGCCAACCGGGCAGCCTGACCGCGCCGCCCGCGGCCGACAGCGGCTCCTACGACCGATACGTCGTGCCCAACGAGCGCCATCCGGAGCACGCCGTCCCGGTGCTCTCGCGGGCGCCCGCGGGCGTCTACGCGTCGGTCGGCACGGAGCGCGGCTTCATCGGCGCCGCGCTGACGCCGGGGGCGGACGCCCTGCTCCTCGTGGACCGCGACCCCGCGGTCGCGACCTACAACCGCGTGAACGCGGCGCTGCTGCGGCTCGCCTCCGACCGCGCGGAGTACGCGCGGCTTCGCGTCGCCGAGCACGCCGAGGTCGCGACGCTGGCGCGCGAGCGGGCCATCCCGCTGCGCGAGCGGCTCGTGCTCGAGGACGAGGCGGCCTGGAAGGCCTGGCGCGACGACCAGAACGGCCATCCGCTGCTCGCCGCCGAGCGGACTGGCGAGTTCTCCGGCAGCAGCTATCTGCATGACGACGCCTTGTTCGCCCGTCTGAAGGCGCTGGCCGACGCGGGCCGCGTCACCGTGCTCCAGGCCGATCTCTCCCGCGGCGAGGGCCGCGCGCGGCTGGCCGACGCGCTGCGCCTCATCGGCCGGCCGCTGTCGGTGCTGGACCTCAGCAACGCCTGGCGGGCGTATTACCTCCCGCGCCTCGGGCTGCTGCGCCTTCTGCTCGCGACGCGCGCGAGCGCCGCCGACGGCTCCGTGCTGCTGCTCACCGACCGGGCCGAGCGCCGTACGAGCGGCGCGCTGGGGTGGGACTACTTCGGCTTCCGGCTCGACCGTCTCGCCGCGCGGCCGTGGGCGTGGCTGGCGCGCCTGTGGCTCGTCGATCCCGGGTCGTGGGCGATGTACAGCGCGGACCCCGCGCGGACGCTGCGCTCGCGCTACGAACGCAACGCGATGAACCCATGAACGCGCTCGCGGCCGTCGCGCTGTCCGTCGGTCTTCTCGCGCCCGCGTCGGCCGAGCCGGTCGGAGCGCGCCGCGGGGACGGCGGATGGGCCGCCGCCGTCGAGACGGCCGCGGGGTCGCTGACGCGACGCTCCGTCGCCGCGACAATGCCGTGGTCCCCGCGGGACGCCGCGCTCTCGCTGCTTGATTTCGATGACGGGCCGGTCCCAGGCGGAGCCGTCCACTTGCGCCGCGCGGCCGCCGCCGTGCTGCGCGCGC
>JANRKA010000084.1:0-77056 GCA_033875325.1 Elusimicrobiota bacterium
CGTTCCCGTCGCGCGCCCGGCGCCTGCCGCGGTCGCGCTGGCGCCGGTGCGGTTCCCGCTGCCGCCGTCGCCCGCGCCCGCGCCTGCGCCGCCGGCGCTTCCCTCCGGCTCCGCCGCCGAGTTGACGGCCCGCGCGCATGAGGCGTTTTTGCGCCTCTCGCGGGACTTCGCGGCGCTCCAGTCCAAGAACCTGGCCAACCAGATGGCGCTCGTTACGGGCCAAGTCGGGGGCCAAGTCGGGGACAGTCCCCTTAAGTTGGGGGACACCCCACTTAAGCACGGGGACAGTCCCCTACCCCGGCCCCTACCCTTCATGGACAGGGCCGCCTGTCTCGAGTTCGCCTCCGGGAAGATCGGCAAGGTGTTGGGCGAAGCGTTCGCTCATGTGGACGCGTACCCGACCCGCGTGCGGCTGCCGGAAGAGCCCTTGATGTTGTGCGACCGAGTCATCAGCGTCACCGGGACGCCGAACTCGCTCAAGGCCGGCTCGTGCATCACGGAACACGACGTGAAGCCCGGCGCGTGGTATCTCGACGCCGACCGCATCACGACCTGCGTGGCGGTCGAGGCGGGGCAGGCCGACCTGTTCCTGTCCGGCTATCTCGGCATCGACTCGCAGACCAAGGGCCTGGCGGTGTACCGCCTGCTCGACGCGCAGGTGACCTTCTCCGACCACCTGCCGCGCCCCGGCTCGGTCATCCGCTACGACATCGCCATCGACGGGTTCGGGCAGCACGACGACATCTGGCTCTTTTTCTTCCGCTTCGACGCGACGGTGGACGGCAAGCCGCTGATGACGATGCGCAAGGGCTGCGCGGGCTTTTTCACGCAGGCCGAACTCGCGAAGGGCAAAGGGATAGTCCTCACGGACGACGACAAGGCCCCGGTGCCCGGCAAACGGCCCTCCGATTGGAAGTCCCTCGCGCCGTTCACGGAAACGGTCGCCCTCGATGAGAACAAGATGGCCGCGCTCCGTGCCGGCGACCTGGCGGCGGCCTTCGGGCCCGCTTTCGCGCATATCAAGAACCCCGAAACGCTCCCGTCGGGCAAGCTCAAGCTCGTGGACCGCATCCTCGAGCTGGCGCCCGACGGCGGCCGGTTCGGCCTCGGCCTCGCGGTGGGCGAGATGGACATCCACCCCGACGACTGGCACCTGGTCTGTCACTTCAAAGACGACAACGTGATGCCGGGCACCTTGATGTACGAGTGCTGCCTGCACACCTTGCGCGTGCATCTCATGCGCATGGGCTGGGTGGGGGAAAAGGGCTCGGTCTGGCACGAGCCGGTCCCGGGCCGCGCGTCCCAGCTCAAGTGCCGCGGGCAGGTCCTGGCGAGCACGAAGAAGGCCCGCTACGAGCTGCACGTCAAGGAGCTCGGCTACGAACAGGACGGCACGCCTTTCTGCGTGGCCGACGCCTTCATGTACGCCGACCAGAAGCGCATCGTGCACATCACGGACATGACGGTCCGCATGTCGGGCACGAACCGCGCCGCCGTCGAGGCTCTCTGGAAGAAGAAAGAAGTTCTCTACGGCCCCGATAAGATCATGGCGTACTCGAACGGGAAGCCCTCGGAGGCTTTCGGCGATAGATACCTCCCGTTCGATTCCGACCGCATCATCGCGCGTCTGCCCGGGCCGCCCTATCAGTTCCTGGACCGCATCGTGGACGTTCAGGGGCCGAAGTGGGAGCTCAAGGCCGGCGCCGCCTGCACCGCGGAATACGACGTCCCCAAGGACGCCTGGTATTTCGCCGAGAACGGCCAGGCCACCATGCCCTTCGCCGTGCTCCTGGAGGTCGCGCTCCAGCCCTGCGGCTGGCTCGCCGCCTACTGCGGCTCGGCGCTGACCAGCCCCATCGACCTCTCCTTCCGCAACCTGGGCGGCGTCGCCACGCAGTTCATCGAGGTCACGCCGGAGACGGGCACGCTCGTGACCTCGGTGAAGCTCACCAAGGTCTCCCAGTCGGGCGGGATGATCATCCAGGGCTACGACATGTTCATGACCGACGCCGCGGGACGCGTCGTCTACAAGGGCACCACCGAATTCGGCTTCTTCACCAAGGCCGCCTTGGCCGACCAGCTCGGCCTGCGCGGGCCCAAGCTGTTCGTGCCGCCGCCCCAACTCGCCCCGCGACCGTTGCCTCTCACAGGCGGCCTGCCCGCCTTGCCCGGCCCGAAGCTGCTCCTGCTCGATTCAGTCGAGCAATACGACCATGCGGGCCCCAAGAACCTCGGCGCCCTCATCGGCCGTCGCGCCGTGAACCCCAAGGAATGGTTCTTCGACGCGCATTTCTACCAGGACCCCGTCTGCCCCGGCTCCTTGGGCCTGGAGTCCTTCATCGAGCTGATGAAGTGCCACGCCCGCGACCGTTGGCCCAGCGCCGGCCGTTTCGAGAGCATGGTCCTGGGCAAGCCCCACCGCTGGCTGTACCGCGGCCAATACACGCCCACGAACAAGGCCGTCGAAGTCCAATGTTGGATCACGGCGGTGGACGAGGCGACCAACACCCTCACCGCCGACGGCTACCTGCTGCGCGACGGCCTGTGCGTCTACGAGATGCGGGATTTCACTTTGAGAGTGAAGGCGTGACGGCTGTTGTCAACAACAGTCGCATTGAGAACAGCGTGAATAAATTCAACCGGGCTCATGCGTTATAACAAGGTCAGCCTCGCCGCCCTCGCCTACGAGCTCGCGCCCAACGTCGTCACCTCCTCCGAGCTCGAGAAACGCGTCGAGCCGGTCTACCAGAAGCTGGGCTTCCCCATCGGCCAGCTCGAGGCGCTGACGGGCATCCGCGAGCGGCGCTGGTGGGACGCGGGCTTCAGGCTCTCCGACGGCGCGGCCAAGGCGGGGGCCAAGGCGCTGCGACAGGCCGGCGTGCCGGCCTCCGCCCTCGGCGCTTTGATCTACGCCGGCGTGTGCCGCGAATCGGCCGAGCCGGCGACGGCCTGCGCGGTGGCGTCGACCTTGGGCGTGGGGCGCGACTGCGCGGTGTACGACCTCTCCAACGCCTGTCTCGGCGTCTTGTCCGGCATCGTGGACCTGGCCAACCGCATCGAGCTGGGCCACATCAAGGCCGGGCTCGTCGTCTCCTGCGAATCGGCCCGCGAGATCAACGAGGCCATGGTCGCGTCCATGATCTCCAAGCCCACCATGGAGCATTTCAAGCTCTCCATCGCGACCTTGACCGGCGGCTCGGGCGCCGTCGCGGTGCTGTTGACGGACGGTTCTTTCGGGGCGAAGGGCCCGCGGCTCGTCGGCGGAGCCGCGCAGGCCGCGCCGGAGCATTGGGACCTGTGCCGCTGGGAGCGCGACTTCATGCGCACCGACGCCGCCCTCGTGCTCAAGAACGGCGTGGAGCTGGCGCGCGGCACCTGGGGCCGGTTCCTCTCCAACCTGGGCTGGACGCCGGCTTCCGTGGACAAAACCGTCTGTCATCAGGTCGGCGGCCCGCACCGCGCGGCCGTGCTGCAGGCCTTCGGCGTGCCGGTGGAGAAGGACTTCGCGACCTACGAGTTCCTCGGCAACGTCGGCACGGTGAGCCTGCCGTTGACCGCCGCCATCGCGGCCGAGCGCGGCCACCTCGTCAAAGGCGACAAGGTCGGCTTCCTGGGCATCGGCTCCGGGCTCAACTGCCTCATGTTGGGGTGGGAGTGGTGAACGCCTGGAAGGCGGCGTACCCGTTCACCGGCCGCCGCATCGACCTGGGCGGCTACGCGATGCATTACCTCGACGAGGGCAAGGGCGAGACCGTGGTGTTCGTCCACGGCAACCCCACCTGGTCCTTCTACTTCCGCGAGGCCATCAAGCACCTGCGTTCGTCCCATCGCTGCCTGGCGCCGGACCATGTCGGCATGGGCCTCTCCGACCGCCCCGGTGACCGCGCCTACCGCTACACGCTCGAGTCGCGCATCGCCGACCTCGAGACCCTCATCACGCGCGTCGCCCCGACCGGGCCGGTGAGCCTCGTGCTGCACGATTGGGGCGGCATGATCGGCATGGGCTGGGCCGTGCGCCATCCCGAGCGCGTGGCGCGCGTCGCGGCGTTCAACACGAGCTGCTTCCGCCTGCCGCCCGGCAAGCGTTTCCCGGCGGGGCTGGCCTTCCTGCGCGGCCCGTTGGGCGCGCTGGCCATCCGGGGCCTCGGCGCCGGCCGCCGCGCGGTGCTGCGCACCTGCACCGCCCGCCGCGTCCTGGCCCCCGAGGTCGCCGCCGGCTACCTCGAGCCGCTCGACGGCTGGCGCGAGGCCCGCGCCGCGCACCGCTTCGTGCAGGACATCCCGCTCTCGCCGCGCGACCGCTCCTGGGCCGTCGTGGCCGACATCGAGGCGCGCCTGGGCGCGCTCAAGGACAAGCCGGTGCTGCTGCCGTGGGGCCTGAAGGACTGGGTGTTCGACGAGGACTTCCTGGCGGGCTGGGTGGAGCGTTTCCCCAAAGCCGTGGTGAAGCGTTTCCCCGACTGCGGGCATCTCCTGCTCGAGGACGCGCCGGAGCGGGTCGTGCCGCTGCTGGCCGACTTCCTCGCCGGCAAGACGGTCGCGGCATGACGCGGACGGCGAGTTTCCGCGGCGTCGCGGACGCCTTCCTGGAGACCGCGCGTCGCCTGGGGCCGGCCCCGGCCGTCGTGCGCGGCGGCGAGGAGACGAGTTTCGCCCAGCTCGCCGAGGACGTCGAGCGACTCGCCGGAGGGCTGCGTCGCGCGGGCCTGGAGCCCGGCGACCGCGCGGCCCTGCTCGTGCCGCCGTCGCGCGACCTCTACGCCTTGGTGTTCGCCATGTATCGGGCCGGCGTCGTGCCCGTGCTCGTGGACCCCGGCCTGGGTTTGCCCGCCGTGGGCCGCTGCCTGGCGGAGACCGAGCCCAAGGCCTTCATCGGCACGCCCAAGGCCCATCTCGGCCGCTTCCTGGGCAAGTGGGCGCCGACGGCGACCGTGTCCGTCGTGGCCGACGGCAAGCTCCCGGGCATGTGGGACACGAGGGAGCTGCGCCGCATGGGCGCGGCCGGGGCCGGGCGCGAGGCTCGCCCCGAGGAGCTCGCGGCCGTGTTGTTCACCTCCGGCAGCACGGGTCCGGCCAAAGGCGTGCTCTACACGCACGGCATGTTCGCGGCCCAGGTGGAGGCGCTGCGCGCCCTGTTCGACATAAAGGAAGGAGAGGTGTCCATCCCGACCTTCCCGCTGTTCGGGCTCTTCGACGCGGCGTTGGGCCTGACCAGCGTCATCCCGCGCATGGATTTCACCAAACCCGCGCGCGTGGACCCCATGGAGCTCGTGCGTCTGGCCCAGGGGCGGCGCGCCCAGCAGCTCTTCGGCTCCCCGGCGCTGCTCGACCGCCTCGGCCGTTTCGGCGAGCGCTTCGGCATCGCCTTGCCCGACCTGCGCCGCGTGATGTCGGCCGGCGCGCCCGTGCCGGCCAAGGTCGTCATACGCGTGCGCAAGATGCTCGCGCCGGGCGTCGAGGTGTACACGCCTTACGGCGCCACCGAGGCCCTGCCCGTCGCGCTCATCGGCTCCGAGGAGATCCTGCACGGGGCCGACGCGGCCTGCGCCGACGGCAAGGGCACCTGCGTGGGCCGGCCCGTGCCCGGCGTGGACGCCTGCGTCATCCCCGTGAGCGACGGCCCCGTCGCCGCCTGGGACGAGTCGCTGCGCCTGCCCGCCGGGGCCGTGGGCGAAGTGACGGTCAAAGGGCCGATGGTGTCGGCCGCCTACTGGCGCCGTCCCGAGGCCGACGCCGCGGCCAAGATCGCGGACGGCGGCGGCGCGCGCCACCGCATGGGGGACCTGGGCCGCTTCGACGCGGACGGGCGCCTGTGGTTCCTCGGCCGCAAGTCCCAGCGCGTGCGCGCCTCGCACGGGGACATGCCCACGGAGGGCGTCGAAGGCGTGTTCAACGCGCTCCCGGCGGTGCGCCGCAGCGCCCTGGTCGGCGTGGGGCCGGCCGGCGCGCAGACCCCGGTCTTGTGCGTGGAGCGCGAGCCGGGTCAGCCCATCGCCGAGGACGCGCTGCGCCGCCAGCTGCTGGAGCTGGCGCAGCGGCGCGAGGTCACGCGGCCGGTGCGCGTCGTGTTGTTCCACCCGGGCTTCCCGGTGGACGCGCGCCACAACGCGAAGATCCATCGCGAGACGCTCGCCGCGTGGGCCGCGTCGGAGCTGCGGCGGTGAGGGCTCTGGTCACGGGCGGCGGCGGTTTCCTGGGCGGCGCGTTGGCGCGCAAGCTGCGCGAGCGCGGCGACGCCGTCGTCGTGTTCGGCCGCGGCTCCTACCCGGACCTCGAGGCCGTGGGCATCGACGCGCTGCGCGGCGACGTCATGGACGCCGATGCCGTGAAGGAGGCCGTCGAAGGGGTGGACGCCGTGTTCCACGTCGCGGCCAAGGTCGGGTTGTGGGGCGACCCGCGGGAGTACGAGCAGGTCAACGTCGAAGGCACGAAAAACGTCATCGCGGCCTGCCTGGCGCACGGCGTGGACCGCCTCATCTTCACCTCCTCGCCCAGCGTCGTTTTCCACGGGGGGGACGTCTCGGGCGTGGACGAGAGCGCGCCTTACCCGGAGCGCTTCGATTCCGACTACTCGCGCACCAAGGCCAAGGCCGAGGAGATCGTGCTCGCCGCCAACCACGACCGGCTGGCCACCGTGGCCCTTCGCCCGCACCTGGTCTGGGGGCCCGGGGACCGCCACCTCCTGCCGCGCCTGGTGGGCCGGGCCAAGTCGGGGCGCCTGTTCCGCATCGGCGACGAGGACAAGCTCATCGACACGGTGTTCATCGACGACGCGGTGGAGGCGCACCTCCTGGCCGCCGTCCAGCTCTCGCCGCTCTCCGACATCGCGGGCAAGCCCTACTTCATCTCCGCCGGCGACCCCCGCCCGGTGTGGGAGATCGTGGACCGCATGTTGGCCGCCGCCGGCCTGGGCCCCGTGCGCCGCAAGGTGCCCAAAGCGGCGGCGTTCGCCGCGGCCGGGGCCTGCGAGAGCCTGTGGCGCCTGCTCGGGCGTCGCTCCGAGCCGCCGCTCACGCGTTTCCTCGTCAGCCAGCTCACCACGGACCATTGGTTCGACATCTCGGCGGCCAAACGCGACCTCGGCTGGGCCCCGCGCGTGCGCATCGAGGACGGCATGGAGCGTTTGGCGCATTGGTTGAGAGCCGCCAGGCCGTGGGGCTAGGCGCTGGAAAAGGCCGCTTCAGGACTTAAAGCCCGGCACTTTTAGGTCTTCTCTCTGTGATTTCCCTTTGCAAACACGGAGTTTCGTAATCTCTTAAGCCTGGCACCGGGGGGTCCATTAGACGGCCTTTGTCTAGGACCAAAGACCTACTCGTTCCGCGGCTCGATTGCCTACACTGCGGGCATGAAACGACTGACCCTCGCGCTGGCCGTCTCGGCGCCCCTGCTGCTCTCGGGCTGTGATTTCATCAAGAAGATCTTCGGCGGAGCCGAAGACGCGGTCAACACGGCCGCCGGCCGGCAATCGGCCTGGCCGCGGGACCCGGCCGCCGACATCCGCAACCAGGGCGACATCTACAGCGGCGGACAACTCGTGCGCGCCGCCGACCGGGCGGGTCAGGCCGTCGGCGCCGCGGACGGCCGCGACCCGGGCCGCGTGACCTTCGACGGCGGCGTGGACCGTCCCGGCGACGCCGGCTTCCCCGGAGCGCCGCTCCTCGGCCGCGACTCCGGCGGCACCTACGTCGGCGACATCGCGGTCGGTCCGCGGCCGCCGCTGGCCATGACGCCCGGCCAGGACCGCCGCTCGGACCTGCAGACCGCGCCTCCGCCGGCTCTCACCTTGCCTCCCGGCACCGCCGTGGGCTCGGCGGTGGGCGGCGGACCGACCTTGGCCCAGTACGACGCTTTCCAGCGCATGCCGCAGCTGTTCCACCGCGTCTACGACGTGGTCAGCCGGTCGGGTTGGGGCGCCCAGGCGCCGCGCACCGACTCGGGGCGGCAGAACCCCAACAAAGTCACCGTGCATCACACCGACGGCACCCGTCCCACCGAGCTCGCGCAAAGCATCGCCGTCGTGCGCGCCATCCAGCACGACCACCGCAACATCTCCGACGCCCGCAAGGGCGGGCGCTGGGCCGACATCGGCTACCACTTCCTCATCGACGGGGCCGGCCGCGTGTTCGAAGGCCGCCATGCCGAGACCATCGGCGCGCACGCGGGCGCGGGCAACAACCGCAACAACGTGGGCATCGCGCTGATGGGCAACTTCGACCGCATGCAGCTGCTCGACCCGCAGCGCGAGTCGCTGGTGCGCCTGGTGACTTTCTTGTCCATCCGGTACCGCCGCGACCCTTCGGCCAGGGGCTTCATCGAGTCGCATGAGCACTACACCGGCACCGACTGCCCCGGCCGCAACGTGCTGGACTTCCTCAACAGCGGCGAGTTGATGCGCCAGGCGAGCGTGGAGTACGCGCGGGTCGCGTCCGACTCGCGGCTGCAGCCGCTGGCCATCATCCCGCCCTCGGCCTGACATGAGGCGGGTCGTCCTGCCGCTGCTGCTCGCGCTCGCGGCCTGTCGCCAGGCGCCGCCCCCGGTAGAGACGGTCGTCTTCCATTACGAGAAAAGCGTGGAGGGCGTGGTGCGCGAGTCCACCTTCAAGGAGCTGCCGCTGCGGGCCGTCTTGGGAGAAGGCCGGCTCCTGGCCGGCCTGGAGGAGAGCCTGCGCGCGCTGAAGCCCGGCGAGGAGAGGAGTTTCGCCCTGCCGCCGGAGAAGGCTTACGGCCCGCGCGACCCCAAACTCGTCGAGACCATGGCGGTCGCCGACTTCGGCGCGATGGCCGACCAGCTCGTGCCCGGCGCGCGCATCCTGGGCATGCGCGACGGCCAGGCGCAGAAGGCGGTCGTCGAGAAGGTCGAGAACGGCCGCGTGACGCTCGACTTCAACCAGCCCGACGCCGGCAAAACCGTGACCTTCCGCCTGCGCCTCGTCTCGCGCGAGCCCGGCGCCCATCAGGACCCCTGACGCTCCCGTTTGGTAACATGAGGGCGTGATCGTCCTCTTCACCGACGGCGCCTGCTCGGGCAACCCCGGACCCGGCGGCTGGGCCTGCGTGTTGGCCCTGCCCGACGGCCGCGCGCGCGAGTTGGCGGGCGGGGAACGCGCCACCACGAACAACCGCATGGAGATGCGCGCGGTGCTCGAGGGTCTGCTCGCGGTCCAGGGGCTGCCCGGCGTCGCGGTCGTGCACACGGACTCGACCTACGTCCTCGGCGGCATGACCAAGTGGATGAGCGGCTGGAAGCGCCGCGGCTGGCGCACCGCCGCGGGCGAGCCGGTCAAGAACGAGGACCTGTGGCGCGCGCTCGACGCCGCGCGCGAGGCGCGCGGGCGCGGCGGCGTGTCCTGGCGCTGGGTCCGCGGGCACGACGGCCACGACGCCAACGAGCGCTGCGACGAGCTGGCGGTGGCCTTCAGCAAAGGCCGCCCCGTCACGCTCTACGACGGCGCGCTCGTCGGCTACCCCTACGGCTCGCTCGCCCCCAGCCCGGAGGCCCCGCTGCCCGAGAGCAAGCCTGGAGGCGGTCGCCCGGCCGAGCCGGCGGGCCCGGCCACCTACCTGAGCCTGGTGGACGGGCGCCTGGAGCGCCACGCCGCCTGGAAGGACTGCGAGGCGCGCGTGAAGGGGCGCGGCGGCGCCAGGTTCAAGAAAGTACGCTCGCCCGAAGAGGAGCGCGCCGTGTTGTCGGCGTGGGGGGTCTCATGATCGTCATGAAGTTCGGCGGCTCCAGCGTGGGCGCGCCCGACCGCGTCAAACGCGTCGTCGCCATCATCAAGGGCCGCCTGACGCGCAAACCCGTCGTCGTGGTGTCGGCCTTCCGCGGCGTCACCGACGACCTCCTGGAGCTGGGGCGCGAGGCGCTGCGCGGCGACCTCTCGCGCCTGGCCGCCGTCGAGGCGCGCCACCGCGACGCGGCGCGCGAGCTGGGCGTGGACGCGGCCGCCGTCGAGCCGCTTTTCGCGGAGCTGGCCGAGCTCGCGCGCGGCGTCTCCCTGCTCAAGGAGCTGACGCCCCGCACCCTCGACCGGCTCGCCGGCTACGGGGAGCGCCTGTCCGTGCGCCGCGTGGCCGCGGCGATGACCGCGGCGGGGCTGCCCGCGCGCGCCGTGGACGCGCCCGACGCGGGCCTGGTCACCGACGAGCGGTTCGGCGGGGCCGCGCCGCTGCCCGAGGCCGACGAGCTGCTGCGACGCTCCCTGGGCGGCGACGGGCCCGTGCCCATCGTCACCGGCTTCATCGGCCGCACGCGGGACGGGGAGCTCACCACCCTGGGACGCAACGGCTCCGACTACACCGCCACCATCTTGGGCGCCGCCCTGGGCGCCGAGGAGGTCGAGATCTGGTCGGACGTGGACGGCATCATGACCGCCGACCCGCGCATCGTCCCCGCGGCCAAGCCGCTGGAGACCCTGAGCTTCGCCGAGGCCTGCGAGCTGGCCTACTACGGCGGCAAGGTCCTGCACCCGCACACCTTGGTCCCGGCGATGCGCAAGGGCATCCCCGTGCGGGCGCTGAACACCTTCAAGCCCGAACACCCGGGCACCCGCATCGTGGCCGAGCCCGCTCCCGCCCACGGGAGCGCGCTCAAGTCCATCGCCTTCAAGCGCCGGCAGCTCATCTTGACCGCGGAGAGCCCGCGCATGTTGTCGGGCCCCGGCTTCCTCGCCCGCATCTTCGGCGCGCTGGCGCGCCACGACATCGACGTGGACATGGTCGCCACCTCCGAGGTCTCGGTCTCGGCCACCACCGGCGACGAGAGGGGCGTGGCCAAGGCCGTCGAGGAGCTGTCGCCCGAGTTCGAGACGACCGTGGAGCGCGGCATGTCCGTGGTGTGCGCCGTCGGCGACGCCATCTCCTCGACCCAAGGTGTGGCCGGAGAGATCTTCTCCGCCATGAAGGAGGCCCGCGTCAACGTGCGTATGATCTCCCAAGGCGCGTCCAAGAACAACGTCGCCTTCGTCGTCGCCGACCAAGACGTCGAAACCGCCGTCCGCGCCCTCCACGCCCGCTTCTTCAGAACCTAACAGAAGGGTCAGGCACTTCGTTAGGTCGTGCGCGCCCTCAGCATGTAGAGAGCTTCCGGCGTGCAGTTCAAGGCTCGCGCCAACTTGGTGAGCCGGTGGCCGCTCTTCAACGCGCGCGCGACGAGGCTGATTTTCGCTCGCGTGTACGCACTGCCCCGTGCGCCCGAGCACATCGCCCCCGCAGAGACGCCGAACTCCGCCGCGCAGCGCGCGATCAGTTCCTCGATGGAGTGCGCCGAGGGCGAGGCGGACACGGCCTCATCGATGATCCGCTGATGGCTCATTCGCACCACGCTGGCGCTCCGTCCTGCCAATGACGAAAGCCGCTCGAAATCGACCTTCGCATGGACGCCAGACTCCCATTCGGCGCAGCTGGACCAGGCCCAGCGGCCCGGCGTCGGCGTGAGGTGCGCCCTGACCGGATTCAGGTGGATGTACGCGGCGACGTGCTCGATGCGTCCCGGATCCGCGCATTCCGACGACCAGAATCGCGCCTCGAAGAGATGCCCGCAGCGACGATACAGCTTGTTGAAGCGCACCGAGTACGCCGTGAGTGCTGCCTGAAGCGGCCGACCGAGGGGGGTAGCTCCTGTGCCAATCAGCAGATGAAAGTGATTCGGCATGAGGCAGTACGCAAGCATGCGCGCGCCCGCGTGAGCGAGTTGGGGATCGAGCATCGTCAGAAAGGTCTCGCGGTCGCGGTCCGTGAGAAAAATGGGCTGTCTATCCACGCCGCGACTGACGATGTGGAAGACCGAATCTACCCGGTGATGACGACTCTTTCTGGGCATCCCTCTTACATACGAACGAGGGGGGCCAAAAGTTCCCGGACCTAACGAAGTGCCTGACCCTTCTGTTAGGTTTTCGTGAGGCGGTTGGATTGCCACCAGAGCCAGAGCCAGAAGGCGTGGGAGCCGTAGGCGGCGGCCCAGACGAACCAGTCGAGGCGGCCCAGTGCGGTGAGGACGAGGAGGAGGTAGACGTAGTCGCGGCTGGCGATGCGCTCGACGGTCAGCGCGAGCGGGCCGCGTTCCTCGTCGGGGACGCTGAGCACGAGTTTCCAGACCGTGTAGCCGCAGGCGAGGAAGCCGCTGACCAGGAGGACGCCGGGGACGGTCCAGTCCGTGCCGGGGTGGACGCGCGCCACGCCGAACGGGAGAGCGACGAAGGTCGCCAGGTGGGCGACGTGGTCGGCCCAGATGTCGTAGGCCGCGCCCGAGGGCGAGGAGAGATGTTTGAGACGGGCGATCTCGCCGTCGCAGCCGTCGAGGAGGGCGCACACCCAGAGCAGGAAGGCGCCGATGAAGTGGTCCGCGGTCGTCGGCCCGGCGAGCTTCCAGGCTCCCCATAGGCCGACGAGCAGGCTCGCGGTCGTCACGGCGTTGGGCGTGACGGGGAAGGGCAGCATGAGCCGCGAGAGGCGGACGGAGAGGGCGCGGTCGAAGCGGGCGAGGTAGCCGTCCTTGGGGTTGCCCAGGCGCGAGTAGAGCTCGCGCGCGGCGGCGGCGGCGGCGGCGGGGGTGTCCGCGACGAACCAGCGCGCGGCGGCGACCTCGGGCAGAGGGGCCTGCAGGGCCTTCATCAAGGCGTCGGCGGGCATGGCCTTGCCGGCGCCGGCGTCGCCGGCGCGGCGCAGGAGCGCGGCGACCGGGCGGCCTCCGTCGAGGCGGCGCGCGTCGCCGCCGTTGGCGGCGCGCAGGTCCTCCGCGGCGGCTCGGAAGGCCGACAGGAAGCCGGCGTCGGGGAAACCTTCGGGGTCGAGGGCGAGCAGGGGCGCGTGCGGGTCGAGCAGGGCCGCGTCGGAGAACAGGCCGACGCGCAGCTCGACGCCCGGGGCGCTCAGCTGGGTCTTCCAACGCTCGGCGAAACGCGCGTCCGTGGTCAGCACGACCAGGCGGCAGGGCGCGAGTTCCTTGGCGGCGCGGAAGGCCTGGCGCACGGCGACCGGCAGGCCGGCCACGACGGCCGCGGTGGGGCGCTGCGACACCAGCACCTGCAGGAGGCTCACGCCTTCCTCCTCGTCATCTCGAAGAGGTTCGTCGCCTGGCCGCCGAGGAAGCCCTCGAAGCGGCGGCCGTCGATGAGCGGGCGCTCGGCCAGCTCGAAGTAGGCGTAGGTCCAAGGCGCGCGCACGGTCTTGCGGCCCGCGCGCATCTCGGTGGGCAGGACGACGGCCTCGGTGGAGGACTGGCGCAAGCGCGAGCCCGGCTCGCCCTCGATGGCGGGCTTCATGGGCACGCCGGCGGCCTTGAGCGCGGCGACGGTCTTCTCGATGTCGCCGAGAGCGTCCACCCCGTGCGCGTGGATGGCCGAGGTGAAGTGGTTGACCGCGTGGCCGTGCAGCAGCACCCAGGCGCCGAACTGCGACTCGCGCTCCAGGGCTTCGGCGTCGCTCCGGGCGGGGGCGGGCCACGGGCGGCCGAAGTGGGCGACGAGGCGGCCGCCGAGGGCCTTGGCCCGCGGGGCGGGCAGGGCGTCGGCGCGGGCCAGCTCGGCCAGGTCGCCGTCGGACAACGCTCCGCGCGCCTTGGACGCGGCCGCGAGAGCGATGCGGCGGCCGGCGGGGCTCAGCTCCCAGACGCGCAGCTCGGAGACGAAGACCTTGGGCAGCTCCGGCGACGGCGGCGCGAAGTGGACGGAGGTGAGTCTCTTGTCCGGGAAGTCGTAGGCCGCGGCCGCGCGCCAGCCGAGCGCCTCGAAGGGACGCGACAGGGCGGCGATGCCGGACCAGGGGTTCTGGGCGGCGAAGGTGCGGAAGGCGACGTGGTCGTTCTGGAAGACGCCGCCGTGGCGCGCGACCAGCTCTTGATAGACGCGAGCGTACGAGACGCGCTCGCGGTAGCGCTCCCACAGCGCGTCGAAGAGACGCCGCGCGAAGGCGTGCTTGTCGGCCATGCGGCCGATTCTACCAGAATCGCCCGCGGGCGCGCCCGTCAGGGGAGGGGATGCAGGTCGAACGCGCGCCGCAGGGCGGCGATGCGGCGCCGCTCCTCCGGGCGCAGCGGCGCGCGCCGCTCGCGCAGGTGCCGCGCCAAGAGGAGCGGGGAGCCGGGCTCCAGCCGGCGCGCCTCGTCGAACCAGCGCAGCAGGCCGCTGGAGCGGTCGAGGAAGAACGCGCGCGGGGCGAGGAACTCGAGCCAGGGGAAGCGGTCCTCGTGCAGGCGTCCCTCGCCGGCGAGCACGCGGGCGAGCCCGTCCGACTGGGACTGCAGGGCGAGCAATGTCGGCAAGGCGTCCACGCCCAGCTCCGCGAGCTGCTCGCGCACGCCGGGGCGCGCCAGCGCCGCGGCGGACGCGGCCAGGTCCGGCGCGAGCGGCTGCTCCGCGCCGATGAACAGGACGTCGCCCGGCGCGGCGTGCCACACCGTCACGTGCGGGAAGGCCGCCGCGAAGGTCCGCAGCGCCATGCGGACCGACTCGTCGTCCATCTCGTAGAGGTGGAACCACTGGGTCATCAGGCCGCCGGGCGCCAGGCGCCCGCGCGCGGCGCGGTAGAACTCCAGGGTGAACAGGCCGGCCTCGCCCGCGACCCAGGGGTTCGAGGGCTGGCTGATGATGGCGTCCCAGCGCCGGCCCGCGCCGGCGAGGGTCGCGCGCGCGTCGCCGACGACGAGCGCGGAACGCGGGTCGTCGAGCGGGGCGCCGCTCGCGTGGTCGAAGAAGCGTGACGCCTCGACCACGGCGGGGACGATCTCGACGGTGTCGACGCGCTCCAGGGGGTGGCGCAGGGCCGCGCCGGTCGTCACGCCCGAGCCCAGGCCGATGACGAGCGCGGTCCTGGCGTCCGGCCGCAGGACGAGCGGCAGGTGCGCGAGCAGGCGCTGCGTGGCCATGTCCGGGCCGTCGGAGGCGTCGGTCTTGCCGTTGACCTTGAGGAACAGCCGTCCGCTGGGCTCGCGCACGACGGCGACGGAGGCGTCGCGGTCGTCGCGGTAGAAGGGCAGGGATTTCTCCGCGAGGGCCGCGCGCACCTGCGCCCAGGCCGGAGCCGGACCGGGCTGGCGGCGATAACCGCCCAACGAGAGCAGGCGAGGGTCCCAAGGGGAGAGCGACGCCGACGCCGCGAGCGCCAACGCCGCGAGCGCGCCCGCGCGGCGGCGGTCCGGGCCCGGCAGGACCGCGACGGCCGCCGCGGCGTTGGCGGCGGCGCCGAGCAGCAGCAGGCCGCGCAGTCCGAGCAGAGGCAACAGCCACAGCGGGGCGAGCGCGGCCGTCACGGTGCCGAGCGTGTTCGCGGCGAAGACCCGGCCCGTCGCCGCGGCGCGCCCGGCGCCGGGCAGGAGGCGCGCGGCCAGCGGCAGGGCCGCGCCGAGGCAGAAGGCGGGCGCGGCCATGACCGCCAGGCAGAAGGCGAACTGGCCGGCCTGGTACGCCGGGAGGTAGGCGGGCTCGCGCGGCACGAGCGCGCCGAAGCGCATGAAGGCGTAGGGCAGCAGCCCCCAGAGAGGCAGGCCCGCGAGCACGGCCAGGGTCGCGCCGAGCTGGAGCGCGCCGAAGAGGCGTCGCGGCCCGAGCGCGGGCAGCAGCCCGCGCGCGAGCGCGAAGCCGCCGGCGGCGACGCCCGCGATGAAGGCGGCGAGCATGAGGGCGAACGCGTGGGTCGAGCCGCCCAGCGTCAGCCCGAGCAGGCGCGTCCACGCCGCCTCGTAGGCCAGCGCGGCGAACCCGGAGGAGAAGACCGCGGCGTAGAGCGCGGCGCGCGGGACGCTCACGCCGGCGGCAGGCGCCGCGGGCGCGTCCTGCGCGGGGGCGCGCGCCGCCAGACGCGGGGCGAGCAGCCCCGCCGCGGCGGAGAGGCAGGCGCCGGAGAGCACGGCCAGGTCGGCGCCGACGGCCGGCAGCAGCACCATCGTCGCGGCGAGCGCGCCCGTCGCGGCGCCCGCGCTGTTGACGAAGTACAGCCACGAGAGGTCCTTCTCCCAACGCTCGCCGCGGGCGCGCCAGGACACGAGCGCGGGCAAGGTGCCGCCCATGAGGAACGCGGGCCCGCCGACGGCGAGCGCCGCGAGCGCCAGGCGCGGGGCGCCGGAGGGGACCCCGGCGAGGAGGGGGAGGGCGAACACGCTCAGAGTCGCGCAGGCCGCCACGGACAACTCCAGGCGCGCGAACAGGCCGAGGGGGTCGCGGCTGCGCTGCGCGACGGCGCCGAGGCGGGCGTTGCCCAGCGCGAGCCCGCCGAGGAAGGAGGCCAGCACCGCGGCCTGCGCCAACGCCGTGCTGCCCAGCGAGACCGCGAGCGCGCGCGCCCAGAGCACCTCGTAGACGAGCCCCGCGGCGCCCGACGCGAACAGCAGGAGGTCCAGCACCTCCGGATAGTACAATCTTCCGATGGCCCGGCTCCCGCGCGTCGTCTTCGCCGTGTCGGGGCACGGCTACGGCCATGCCACGCGTTCCGCGCTGCTGCTCGAGCGCCTGGCCGCGGCCGTCCCGGTCGAGGCGTTCGTGCGCAGCAGCGCGCCCGCGCGCCTCTTCGCGGGGACGGGGGCCGCGCTCTCGGCCGGCGACGACGAGCCGCCGCTGCTGCAGCGCGGCGGGCTCGAGGTGGACTGGGAGGGCTCCCTGCGCGCGCATCAGCAGGCTCTCGCGCGTCGCCCGGCGGCGGTCGCGGCGGAGGCGGCCTGGCTGGCCGGCGTCCGCCCGGACCTGGTGCTCAGCGACGCGTCCTCGCTCGCCTGCGAGGCCGCCGCGAAGGCGGGCGTGCCCTGTCGCCTGTTCTCCAACTTCACCTGGGATTGGGTCCTGGGCGAGCGCGCCAAGGCCGACCCGCGTTGGCTGCCGGTCGCGGGCCGCTTGGCCGAGGCCTACGCCTGCGCCGCCGGGGCGTGGCGGCTGCCCGGCAGCGGAGGGTTCGCCACGGTCCGGTCCGTCGAGGACGCGCCCTTGGTCGCGCGTCGCTCGCGCCTCGAACGCGCGGCGGCGCGCGCGGCGCTCGGCGTGCCCGCCGACGGCAAGCCGCTCGTGCTGGTGAGTTTCGGCGGCTTCGGCGCGACGCTGCCGCGCCTGGGCGCCCCGGGGCTCGACGCCTACCGCTTCGCGGGTTTCGGCCCCAAGCCCGCGGGCCTGGCGGCGCAGTGGACCGAGCTCGACGCGAGCCCGGCGTCGCCTCATGCCGAAGCCGTCGCGGCCTGCGACGCCATCGTCTGCAAGCCGGGGTACGGGACCTTCGCCGAGGCCGCGGCCCACGGCGCGCGGGTGTTGTTCGTGGACCGTCCCGATTACGCCGAGGCCGCCGCGCTCACCGGCTGGCTGCGCGGCGTCGCGGCGTGCCGCGAGCTGCCGCGAGGCGACTTCGAGGAGGGCCGTTGGGCCGCGCACCTCGACGCCCTGTTGAGCCGGCCCGCGCCGCCGCCGGTCCCCGCCGCGGGCGCGGACGCCGTGGCCGTGCGCGTGCGCGCGCTGCTCGGTCAGCCGAACAGGTCGCCCTGAGGCGAGGCCTCGTCGTGGCGGCAGGAAAGGCGCTCGGCCGGGTAGGGCCGCAGCAGCTCGGCCAGCCGCGACGGCGGCGTCTTGGGGTCGAGCCACGCCGCCTCGTCTCCCGGCGCGAGCAGCGCGGGCATGCGGTCGTGGATGGCGCGCACGAGGGCGTTGGGCTCGACCGTGACGACGGCGAAGCAGCCCGGTTCCCAGACGCCCGCGAAGGCGAACAGCGCCCCGTCGGCCAGCGCGAGCCGGCGCGGGGACTTGTCGGCGCCGCGCTTGGGACGCTCGAGCCAGGCCGCGGCCGGCACGAGGCAGCGGCGCAGGCGGAACGCGTCCCGGAAGTACGGCTTGTCGGCCAGCGACTCGGCGCGGGCGTTGGGCGCGGTCTTCGCGTCCTCGCCGGCCCATGAGGGCTTGAGCCCGAAGCGCAGCAGGCTGAAGCGGCGCTCCGGGGCCGCGATGAGCACGGGCGCCGCGGTCCCGACGACGACGCCGGCCGCCGGCGTCCAGCCCGGGGGCGGACTCGCGCCGAAGCGCTTGGTCAGCTGAGCGCCGGTGGCCTCCACGCGGTAGCTCGTGCACATGCCCCTATTATAGAATGCGGCGATGTCCGCCCGTCCCGACCTTTCGCGCCGCGCCTGCGGCGTGTTGCTGCACCCGACCTCCCTGCCCTCCGCGCGCGGCGGGGCGCTGGGCCCGCGCGCGCGGGAGTTCGCGGACTTCCTCGCCGACTGCGGCCAGACCTGGTGGCAGATGCTGCCCGTCTGCCCGCCCGACGAGACCGGGTCGCCCTACGCCTCGCCGTCCGGCTTCGCGGGCGACCCGGCGCTGGCGGGGACGCCGCGCGCGCTGCGCGAGGAGCAGGCCCGCCTCAAGGACGGCCCGAAGGAGGAGCGCGACGACTACGCGCTGTTCCGCGAGCGGGAGAAGGCCTGGCTGGAGGACCACGCGCTGTTCTTCGCGCTGAAGGCCGCGCACAAAGGCCGCCCGTGGACGGCGTGGGCCGCGGACCTGCGGCGGCGCGAGCCTGAGTCCTTGGCGCGCGCCTCGCGCGAGCTGCGCGTCGAGGTCGAGCGGCACGCGTTCGCTCAATGGGCCTTCCAGCGGCGTTGGAGCGCGCTGCGGCGCCACGCCGCCTCGCGCGGCGTGGGCCTGATCGGCGACCTGCCCATCTATCCGCGCCACGACAGCGCCGACGTCTGGGCGCGCCAGGACCTCTTCCAGCTCGACGCCGACGGGCGCCCGCTCGCGGTGGCCGGCGTGCCGCCGGACTACTTCTCCGCGGACGGGCAGTTGTGGGGCAACCCGCTGTACGCGTGGGAGCGCCACCTCCAGACCGGCTTCGACTGGTGGCTGGCGCGCCTGCGGACGGTGGCCGAGCGCTTCGACGCGGTGCGCCTCGACCACTTCATCGGCTTCCGCCGCTACTGGGAGGTCCCCGCCGGCGCCGAGAACGCCCGCGGCGGGCGCTGGGTGGAGGCGCCGGGCGACGCGCTCTTCGAGGCGGTGACGCGCGCCCTGCCGGACCTCGGCATCCTGGCCGAGGACCTCGGCTCGGTCACGCCCGAGGTCCACGCCTTGCGCGACCGCTTCGGCTTCCCGGGCATGCGCCTGGGCCAGTTCTCCTTCGGGAGCGGGCTCGAGGACCGGCCGTCGCGCTGGCCCGAGGCCTGCGTCGCCTACACCGGCACGCACGACAACGACACGACGCGCGGCTGGTACGAGGACGACGGCAGCGCCAACAACCTGCGGCCCGCGCAGGCCGTCGCGCGCGAGCGCGGCGCCTTCCACGAGGAGGCCGGCGGCGCCCCCGCCGACCCGGCCTGGGCGATGGTGCGCCTGGTCTGGCGCTCGCCCGCGCGCCTGGCGCTCGCGCCGATGCAGGACCTGCTCAGCCTCCCGGGCTCGGCGCGGATGAACCGCCCGGGCACGACGACGGGCAACTGGTCGTGGCGCATGGACCCCGGCGCGCTGACCGCGTCCCTGGCGGGACGGCTGGGGCTGCTCACCGGCGCGTCCGGGCGCGCGCGCGAGGGCGCGTGCTGACCGACCTCGACCTGCACCTCTTCAACGAAGGCACCCACCTGCGCCTGTGGGAGAAGCTCGGGGCCCACCTCGAGGCGGGCGGCGCCCGCTTCGCGGTCTGGGCGCCGGCGGCCAAGAAGGTCCACGTGATGGGCGACTTCAACGGCTGGGCCAAGACCAAACACGCGCTCAAGCCGCGCGGCTCCTCCGGCATCTGGGAGGGCTTCGTCCCGGGCGTGGCCGAAGGCGCTCTCTACAAATACCGCGTCACCGGCCCGGACGGCGGCAAACACGAGAAGGCCGACCCGGTCGGCTTCCGTCACGAGGAGCCTCCACGCACCGCGTCGGTGGTGTGGGGCCTCGACTACGAGTGGCGCGACGCCGAATGGATGGCGGGCCGCGCCGCGCGCAACGCGCTGGCCGCGCCGCAGTCCATCTATGAGGTCCACCTGGGTTCCTGGCGGCGCATGCCCGAGGAGGGCGGCCGCTCGCTGAACTACCGCGAGCTGGCGCCCAAACTCGTCGAACACGCCAAGCGGCTCGGCTTCACGCACGTGGAGCTGATGCCGGTGATGGAGCACCCCTTCTACGGCTCCTGGGGTTATCAGACCACGGGCTACTACGCGCCGACCGCGCGCTACGGGACGCCCCAGGACTTCATGTTCCTCATCGACGAGCTCCACCGCGAGGGCATCGGCGTCATCCTCGACTGGGTGCCCAGCCACTTCCCCAACGACGCGCACGGTCTCGCGTGTTTCGACGGCACCCACCTCTACGAGCACGCCGACCCGCGCCAAGGCTTCCACCCGGACTGGAAAAGCGCCATCTTCAACTACGGCCGCGACGAGGTGCGCGCGTTCCTCGTCTCCAACGCCTTGTTCTGGCTGGAGAAGTACCACGCCGACGGCCTGCGCGTGGACGCGGTCGCCTCCATGCTCTACCTCGACTACTCGCGCCGGGAGGGGGAATGGGTCCCCAACCGCCATGGCGGGCGCGAGAACCTCGAGGCCATCGCGTTCCTCAAGACGCTCAACACCGAGGTCTACAAGGCCTTCCCCGGCGTCCAGACCTACGCCGAGGAGAGCACCGCTTGGGCCGGCGTGTCCAAACCCGTCTACACGGGCGGACTGGGCTTCGGCTTGAAGTGGGACATGGGCTGGATGCACGACACGCTCAAGTACTTCCGCAAGGACCCCGTCCACCGCAAGTACCACCAGAACGACGTCACCTTCCGCGCCATCTACCAGTTCCACGAGAACTTCGTCATGCCGCTGTCCCACGACGAGGTGGTGCACGGCAAAGGCTCGCTGCTCGAGCCCATGCCCGGCGACGACTGGCGCAAGTTCGCGGGCCTGCGTCAGCTCTACGCCTGGCAGTGGGCGCTCCCCGGCAAGAAGCTCCTCTTCATGGGGGGGGAGCTGGCCCAACGGCGCGAGTGGAGCCATGAGTCCTCGCTGGACTGGCACCTGCTCGAGCACGAGAGCCACAAGGGCGTGATGCGCTGGGTGGAGCGCCTCAACCGCGTGTACCGCTCGGAGCGCGCCCTCCACGAGTTGGACTGCGACCCCGCCGGCTTCGAGTGGATCGACGCCGCCGACGCGGACAACTGCGTCGTCTCCTTCCTGCGCAAGGGCCGCGACGCGGCCGACGCCGTGGTCTGCGTGTTCAACTTCACGCCCGTGCCCCGCGCCGGCTACCGCGTCGGCGTGCCCGCGCCGGGTTGGTGGGAGGAGCTCGCCTGCTCCGACGCCTCCGAGTTCTGGGGCTCCGGCAAGACCACCCCCGGCGGCGGCGCGAAGGCCTCCAAGACCCCTTGGCACGGCCGCCCCTTCTCCATCGAGCTGACCTTGCCCCCGCTCGGCGCCGTCTTCCTCAAGGCATAACAAAGGGACATAACAAAGGGGACAGGCACTTTGGTTATACCCGACGGGGTATAACCAAAGTGCCTGTCCCCTTTGTTATATCCCCGTTGTTACGTCAGAAGCGGGTGGTGTAGGCGAGGCCGACTTGCTCGGAGGCGAGGCGGCCGCGGCGCAGGCCCCAGGCGGACTTCAGGGACAGGGGGGAGGAGCGGGGGGAGAGGCGCAGCTCGACGAGACGGCCCTCGCCGGAGCGGGCGGCGGAGGCGAGCGCGGAGCCGGCGGGGGAGTCGAGGTCCACGCGCACGGCGCCGGCGGTCCAGTCGGCGCGCAGGCCCGCGGCGTAGAGGTAGGCGCCGCCGAGCACGGTCGCGGAAGCGAGGAACTCGGCGTCCCAGTTGCGCGGGTCCAAGGCGTAGCGGCCGCTGTCCTGACCGAAGCGCTCGAGCTCGTAGCGCGTCACCAAGGTGTCGGCCAGGGCGTCGGTCACGGCGGCGGTCTGGGCGGAAAGGGCGGTGTCGCGCCAGACGGCCAACGCGGCGGGGGTGGAGGCCTGGCCGAGGGGCCGGGCTTCGAGGATGCGCACGCGGGCGCGGTCCTGGCGGCGGGCCATGCGCCGGGCGAACACCGCGTCGGAGGACGCCGCCGGCGTCGCGGACATGCGCCGGGAGAGGCGTCCCGGCAGCACCGCGGAGAACAGATGCCCGCGCATCAGGCCGTAGAACCGGTCGGCCACGCGCTCGAAGCCGCGGTACACCGGACGCGCCGCGTCCCAGTCATCCGCGCGGGCGGGACCCGCGAAAAAGAGAAGGAGGGCGGCGGCGAGCAGGTTCTTCATCCTTAATAAGAGGGTAGCCGGCGGCCCGCCTCCCGTCGGGGGCCTATGGCGCCCGCCGGGGGTGGGCCCAAAGGCCCGGTCCCGTTTTTACCGTAACATTACCGTGTTGCGGCCTCATTACGGGGCGGTCGAATTTTGCTATTTTCACCGGATGAGACTCGCCCTCCTCGCCGCGCTTATGGCCGTCGCCGCAGCACCCGCCTCCGCCATCATCAAGACCCGGGCCGTGGAGTACAAACACGGCGAGGTCACGCTCTCCGGGTGGGCCGCCTGGGAGGACGGGTTCAAGGAGAAACGCCCGGGCGTCCTGGTCGTGCACGAGTGGTGGGGGCACGGGCCCTACGCGCGCAAACGCGCCGAGCAGCTCGCCAAGCAGGGCTACACCGCCTTCGCCCTCGACATGTACGGCAAAGGCGTGCTCGCCAAGGACCATGAGGAGGCCGGAAAACTCGCCGGCGCCTTCAACAACGACCGGCTCGCCATGCGCGAACGCGCGCTGGCCGGCCTGGCCGAGCTCAAGAAGCTGCCGTTCGTGGACCCGCAGCGCCTGGCCGCCATCGGCTACTGCTTCGGCGGCACGACCGTGCTCGAGCTCGCGCGCGCCGGGACCGATCTGAAGGGCGTGGCCAGCTTCCACGGCAACCTCGCGAGCCCGACTCCCGCGGCCGAGACGCCCAAGGCCAAGATACTGGTCCTGCACGGAGCCGACGACGGCTTCGTCAACGCGGCGCTGCCCGGCTTCGTCGAGGAGATGCGCAAGGTCAAGGCCGACTGGCAGCTCGTGCAGTACGGGGGCGCGGTGCACTCCTTCACGGTGCCCGAGGCCGGCAACGATCCGTCCAAGGGGATGGCCTACGACAAACGCGCCGACGAGCGCTCATGGAAGGCGCTGCTGGCCTTCTTCGAGGAACTTTTCCTCTAGTCGGCGCGGCGAGCCGTCGCCGCTCGGACCCGCCTCATGGGTCCTAGGGCCCGAGCGAAAAAGGGCCAAATGCCGCTTGACCCTGAGGGCGCTTCGCGGTATGATATTTGCAAGGCCGCAAGCAACAGCCGGACCAGACGTACCTGGAGGAGCATGTCCCGAGCCCGCAACATCGTCGTCATCCTCATCCTCTGCATCATCGGCGGTTATTCGATGATGAAGAAGAACGGCCCGATCCTGACCATGCCTGCCGCCGATGAACTCCGCGACACCGTCGCCGGCGGCCCCACCACCAAGGCTTCCCGCCCCGGCCTCAACTTCGGACAGACCAACGACGGCGAGCTGCGCGACGCCGTCGCCAACAACGCCGCCGAGAACGGCGGCAACGGCCCGATCTTCGGCAACTCCGACGGCGGCAACCCGCCGCCTCCGCGCGGCTCCGGCACCGGCGGCTTCGGCCCCCTCGGCAACGGCGGCCCCGGACAGAACCTCCCGCCCAACGACCCGCCCGAGGACCTGTCTCCTTCGGCGCCGCCGTCGGACGAGAAGCCCATTTGCGTCCGCGATTACGACGAGTGCTACAGCCCGCAGCCCTGATGTAGCCCCGTTCGACCGGGAGCCCAGTCCCCCTGAAAAAGGGACTGGGCTTCTTGTTGCCTCCACCGTATAGCATTGGTAATAGATAAGCCTCAAAAGGAAACACATGCGTAAGCTCATCGCCGCCGTCCTGATTCTCGGCATCGTCTCCCCGGCCTCCGCCGGCAACTGGGACTGGCTCACCCAATACAAGCGGCCCAACCTCCACTGGGGCCAGCTCGCGCTCCATCCTTATTACAAGCTCACCCAGATCTACGACTCGAACATCTACCTCGTGCCGCCGCCCAACGGCGGCTTCTCGGTCGGCAGCGGCGTGCGCGGCTCCTGGATCACCCGCAACGACCTCGGCCTGGAGACCGTGCTCCCCATCGGCAACCTGCAGAAGGTCTCCGCCGGCTACCTGTTCCAGTCCGACAAGTATTCGACCCAGCCCGAGCTCAACGACACCATCAACCAGGTCGCGCACCTGGACTACGAGTACCGCGGCGCCTACGGCCTGACGGCCCGCGTCGGGGACCGCTACGAGAACACCACCGACCAGGCCTTCTCCCAGCTCGTCGAGCGCGCGCGCCGCTGGTCCAACCGGGCCGGCGCCTCGTTGGACTACCGCCCCGAGAACGGGCGCCTGGCCGGCGGCATCGACGTCTCCCAGACCACCCACAAGTACCTGCCGCCCGCCTTCGCCCGCCTGCTCAACCGCTACGAGCAGCGTTTCGGCTTCAATCTCGGCTACATGGTGATGCCCAAGACCAAGGCCTACGCGTCCTACCACCGCGGCGTCATCCATTACACCGTCGGCCGCCAACTGCCCGACCAGGACAAGAACAGCAAGTCCCACAACTTCGGCTTCGGCGTGGAGGGCCAGCTCACGCCCAAGCTCGAGGGCCGCGTCGAGACCGGCATGACCCACCGCGAGTACGACGAGGCGCCCATCGGCGCCAACACGCGCACGACGAAGAACCTCACCGTGGCGACCTACCTGACCTACAAGCCGCAGGACCGCACCACGGTCGCCTTCCGCGCGTCGCGCTACCTGCAGGAGTCCATCTTCGCCGGCAACCGCTTCTACATCAGCAACGACGTGGGCCTGGACGTCTCGCACAAGCTGCCCTACAAGTTCTCCGTGGGCGGCGGCGTCGCCTTCGGCCTCGACAAGTACCCCGACGTCGTCACCGCCTCCTCGGGCGCGCGCGGCCAGCGCCGCGACGACATCTACCAGGGCGGCGCCTGGCTCGAGTACGACATCCAGGAGTGGCTGACGACCGGCATCTCCTACGTCTACCGCGAGCGCAACTCGACGCTCCCGGCGGACTTCAACTACGAGGACCAGCGGACGGCCGTGAACCTGGCGCTGAAGTTCTAAGCAGGCTATAATAGCCCGCGATGAACCGACAGGCTCTGTGGGCCCCGTCCGCCGCGCTCCTGGTCGCGGCCCTGTCCGGGTGCATGAGCACCCCGCTGCACGGCGAGCAGAAGGAGCCCGCGGTCCGCATCGTCCCGTTCGCGCTCCCGCCGCAGCCTGACGGGACGGTCTCGGCCGCTCCCGACCCCGAAGCCGCGCCGTTCGCCCCGGAGCCGGTCAAGACCGAGGTCGCGGTCCGTCCCATCGAGGCCGCCAGGCCCGAGCCCGCGAAGCCCGAGCCCGCGAAGCCCGAGCCGAAGGCGGCGCCCGCGCCGGAGCCCGTCCCCGAGCCGGTCAAGGCGGCCGCGGCCCGTCCCGCTCCCGCGCCGGAGGCGGCCAAGGCCGCCGACAGCAAGGAGGCGGCCGCCATCGCGGCGGCGATGATGCAGGTCGCCCGCTCCAAGACCGACTACAAGATATCCTCGGCCGACCTGGTGGCCGTGACCGTGTACCAGGACCCGGACATGTCGCGCAAGGTCCGCGTCAACAGCAACGGCACGGCGGCGCTGCCCCTCATCGGGGCCGTCAAGATCGGCGGGCTCTCCCTGCTCGACGCCCAGGCCGTCATCGAGACGAAGCTGTCGAAGTTCCTGGTCAACCCTCAGGTCTCCCTGTTCATCGAGGAGTACGGCAACAAGCTCGTCTTCGTCATGGGCGAGGTCCAGAAACCCGGCTCCTACCCCATCCCCACCGAGAAGAGCCTCACCGTGCTCGAGGCCATCAGCACCGCGGGCGGCTTCACGCCCATCGCGGCCCAGGACCGCACCAAGGTCCTGCGCAACGTGGGCGGAGCCAGCGTGACCTTCACCATCGAGGTCAAGGCCATCACCCAGGGCGGACAGAAGGACAAGGACATCGTGCTCGAGCCCAACGACGTCATCTACGTCCCCCAGAGCTTCTTCTAGGCCATGGCCGACCAAGACCAGGACATCGAGCTCAACTTCGCGCAGTACGTCGAGATCCTCTCCCGCCGCCGCTGGATCGTCGTCCTCATCGCTTTCGTCGTGTTCGCCGCCTCCGCGGGTTACGCCTTCCTGGCCACCCCGGTGTACCGCGCCTCCACCCTCCTCAACATCGAATACGTCCGCAAGGCCGTGACCTCCGGCGGCCCCACCATCGAGGAGGACAGCGAGGACTACTTCGAGACGCAGTTCAAGCTCATCAAGAGCGACACCCTCCTGCGCCGCGTCTATGACGACCAGAAGCTCGCCTTGACGCCCGACTTCGCCTCGGGCCTGGGCGCGCTGCGCGAGGCCGTGGCCGTGTCGCAGCTGCCGCGCACCCGGCTGGCCACCGTCAGCGTGGACAGCACCGACCCGGCGCTGGCCGCGCGCCTGTCCAACACCATCACCCAGTACTTCGTCGAGCAGAACCTCAACAACCAGCTGTTCATGTCCAAGGAGGTGCTCGACGCCCTCCAGCAGCGCATGACCGGCGCCGAGGCCCAACGCGTCAACGAATCCCTGCCCTCGGTCGTCAACAACCGCCTCATCCAGTCCATCAAGGAGCAGATCTTCGGCGTCGAGGCGCAGCTCGCGGACCTGCGCATGAAATACACCGACCAGCATCCGCAGGTCATCGCGCTGCGCTCCCGCCTGGACTCGATGAAGAAGGTGCTCAACACCGAGGTCGAGAACGTGGTGCAGAGCCTCAAGACCGAGCTCTCCGGCCAGCTCCAAGGCAACAACGTCCGCATCGTCGACGCCGCCAAGGTCCCCGAGCGCCCGGTCAAGCCGCGCAAGCTGCTCGCCGTCCTCTTCGGCCTCATCGGCGGCCTCTCGTTGGGCGTGTTCGCGGCGGTCATCGTCGAGCTGCTCGACCAGACCGTGCGCACCCAGGACGACCTGGAGCGCAAGATCGGGCTTCCCTTCCTGGGCGTCATCCCTCTCTCGCGCCACAAGAAGAACGCCAAGGCCTACGAGCACATGCTCTCGCCCGACGTCTCTCTGACCAGCGAGGCCTTCCGCAACCTGCGCACGATGGTGGACTTCGCCGAGTCCGTGGACGGGGAGAACGCCATCATCGTGACCAGCTCGGTGCAGGAGGAGGGGAAAAGCTTCGTCGCCACCAACCTCGCCGTCGCGCTGGCCCAGCTCGGCCGCAACGTCCTGATGGTGGACGGCGACCTGCGCCGTCCGCGCCAGCACCGCAACCTGATGGCGTCTTCCGAGAAAGGCCTCAGCGACTTCCTCTCCGGCGCGGTCAAGGACCCCGCCGAGCTCGTGCAGAAGACCGAGGTCCCGAACCTCGAGATCATCACCTGCGGTCCCCGTCCGCCCAACCCCGCCGAGCTGCTCAACACCGAGAAACTCGCGGAGTTCGTGGCCTGGGCGCGCAAGCGCTACGGCCGCATCGTCGTGGACTGCACGCCGGTCTTCCCCATCTCCGACACCATGCTCTGGGGCCGCCACGTGCGCCAGGCCGTGTTCGTCGCGCGCTTCGGACGCACCCGCGCGCCGCTCATCCGCACCGCCTGCGCGCGCCTGCGCTCGGGCGGCCTCAAGCTGCTGGGCGGCATCATCAACGGGGCGCGCCAGGGCACGATGAGCTACGCCGACGGCCGCTACTACGAGCAGTACTACCGGGACTACGCCGAGCCCGACGCGCCCAAGACCCGCGGCGCATGAGCGGGAGCGTCCCTTCCGCGGCGCTCGAAGGCCTTCTCTACCTCCTCCTGGCCTTCGGACCCTTCGCCTTCGGCTGCGTGGAGCCGTGGGCTCGCGCGACGCTCGAGGCGGCGTGTTTCCTCCTGGCGTTCGGCGTGTTCCTGCGCGGCCGCGCGGCCGCCTCGCCCGCGGGAACCTTCCTGTGGACCCTGCCGGCCGCCTTCGCCGCGCTGGCGCTGCTCCAGGCCGCCAACGCGCCTCTGCCGGACGGGCCTCGCCCGGCGTGGCCCTTCAGCGTCTCGCCCGCCGAGACCGAGGACGCCGCCCGGCTGTGGGCGGCCTACGCCTGCCTCGCCTGGTCCGTGCCGCGCGTGCTCATCGACCACGACGCCGCGCGGCGCTTCGCGCGGGTGTTCCTGGGCCTGGGCGTCGCGGTCGCCGCGTTGGGCTTCGCCCAGGCCTGGACGAGCGTGGACCGCATCTACTGGACGCGACCCACGGCCAAGGGCGTGGCTCCGTTCGGCCCGTATTACAACATGGACCACGCCGCCGGGTTCCTGCTGCTGAGCCTGGGCTTCGGCTCGGGCCTGTTCGCTTCGCGGTTCTCGGAGTGGAACGAGGGCCGTCCCACGCGCGAGTGGGGACGCGCGCAGGCCGCGATGGCGGCGCTGCTCGCGCTGGTCTTCGCCGCGCTCACGGCGTGCCGCTCGCAGGCGGCCATGCTCGCCCTCGCTCTCGGCGCGTTGTTCGTCGTGTTCCTCGCCGCGGGCTTCCATGAGCGCCGCCGGCGCCTGCTCCAGGCCGGCGGCGCGCTCGCGGCGGCCGCGGCCGTCGTCGCGCTCGTCTTCCGCGTGGCGACCGCGGGCGAGGCGGCGGGGGCGGTCGTCGAGAAGGCCGTGCGCAGCCGCCTGGCCATCTACGCGGACGCGTGGCGCTGGTGGCTCGACGCGCCATGGACCGGGACGGGCCTGGGCACCTTCGACTTCCTCTACCCCGCGTATCAGGACTCCTCGCTGCGCGCCGCGGTCTCCCACGCCCACAGCGATTGGATCGAGACCGCGCTCGGCGCCGGCCTGCCCGGGCTGTTGCTCGCGGCGGCGGCGGCGCTGCTGCCCGCGGCCGCGGGCGCGCGCTCCTGGTGGTCGGGCCGCTCCCGGGAGATGCGCGGCCTCCTGGGCGGCGCCTTGGCCGCGGGCGCGTTCGCCGCGGCGCACTCCCTCTTCGAGTTCAACTTCCAGATACCCGGCAACGCGGTCGCGATGGTCGCCGTCGCGGGGTTCTTGGCGTCGTCGGCCTCCTGGCGCGACAAACGCGTCGAGCGCCCGTTCCCGGACCGTCCCGACGCGCTCGGCGTCTCGCTGGCCGGGGTCGCGCTCGTCGTCGGCGTCGCGTGGGCGGCGGCGCCGGCCGTCGCGCGGGCCCGGTTGGCGCCTCAGGCGGCTCCCGCCGCGCGCGCCGCGGGCGCGTCGCGCGCCCTGGCGCTCGACGAGGACCCGCGCCACTGGTACGCGCTGGGCGCCGCGTCCCACGACCTGGCGATGTCGAGCCCCGAGCCGGACCCCGCGCTGCTGCGCTTCGCCGCGTCGGCGGCCGTGACCGCGGCCGACGCGCGTCCCTACGACTCGGCGCCGCTCTACCTCGCCGGCGTGGCGCTGTGGCGCCTGCAGCGCCCGCAGGACGCGGCCGACTTCTTCGCCGCGAGCCGCGCGGTCGGTTTCGCGCCCTACCGGCCCCCGCGCGGGGCCCGGGCGGCCGCGCGCCGCGCCGCGCCGAGCGCGGGGGTGAAGCCATGAACGCGACCCGGACGGGTTTCGGCACGGCCACCGTGCGCCTGCCCAACCCTATGGTCTTGATGGTCTGGTTGACCGTATTCGTGCCGGGGCATCTCTACTTGTGGGCCGTGGAGCGCGCCTTCGCCGGGCTCGTGCTCTTCGCGGCGGTGTTCCTGAGCCTGGCCCAGACCGCCCCCTGGGAGACGCGCCGCCCCTCCCAACGCGCGTTGGCCTTCGTCTTCCTCATTCAGTTCCTCTACGCGGTCTCCTATGTGTACTCGACGGCGTTCAACGGCATCGAGACCGGCATGCGCGACGCCTTCGAGATGCTGCGCTACGTCATCGTCGGCGGCTTCGCCTTCTACGTCATCCGCCACGCCGACGCCAGCGTGCGCGACGCCGTCGAGAGGGCTCTGTCGGTCATCCCCTACTACTCCTTGTTCGTGCTCGCCTGCTTCTCGCGTTCCGTGCCGGTGCTCACGGGACTGTTCAAGGACTTCCTCTACGCCCAGACGAAGACCTCGGTCGGCGCGACGACCGGGCAGTTCCGCGTCGCGGCGCCCTACGCCAATCCCAACTACCTGGGTTACGCGTGCGCTCTGGGGCTGGCTTACTTCCTGTTCTTCGGCCGCTCGCGCCTGCGGTTCCTCCACGCCGGGGCCATGCTCGTGGCCATCTTCTCCACCGGCAGCCGCACGGCCTGGATCGCGACGGGCGTCATCCTGGCCTACGCGGCGGCGGCCTACGCCTACCAGGGGCTGGTGCGCGTGCGCCTGCGCTACGCCCTCCAGCTCAGCCTCGGCCTGTTCGTCCTCGTCGTCGCCGGCGTGCGCCTCTCGGGCCGCATCATGGAGAACCCGCGCGTGCGCCGCGTGGTCACCGCCGTGCACCGCGGCGGCCTGCAGGAGGAGTCCAACGCGTCCAAACGCCTCGACCAGTTCCGCGACGCGCTCTCCTACATCGAGCGCTCGCCGGTGCTGGGCTGGGGCCCCTCCAAATACGAGACCATGACCTACGTGGACAACCAGTACCTGCTCTGGCTGCTGCGCAACGGGGCGTTGGGCACCGCGGTCATCCTGGCCGCGCTGGCCATGGCGGGTTGGCGCCTGGTCGTCTCCACGCGCGGCGACCCGCTGGCGATGGCCGGCGCTCTCGCCTTCCTGTCGGCCTTGGCGCTGATGCTCATGACCGGCCAGTTCCTCGACAATTTCCGCCTGCTGTTCCTGACCGGCTTCATCGCGGTCGCCATACATCAGAGGCGGGCGTGAGCGTCCTGCTGCTCGCGGCGCTCGCGGCCCACGCGGGCCCGGTCCCGGCGGCCTTATGCCGCGGCGGCCGGCCGGCCATGCCCGTCGTCGTCGCGGCCTCGGCGTCCGGCCGCACGCGCCGCGCCGCGGCCGACCTTGCCGCGTCCTTGGGCCGCGTCTGCGGAGCCGCGTTCAAGGTGCGCGAAGGCGACGGCGCGACCGGGCTCGCCCTGGGCACGGCCGCCGACTTCCCGGCCTTGGTCCCGGCCGGCGGATTCGACGCCCCCGAGCCGATGCGGCGCGAGCAGTTCCTGCTGCGCTCGGGCCCGGAGGGGCTTCGCGCCGTCGGCGCGACCGAGGCCGGCGTCGAGGCCGCGTCGGCCGAGATCCTGAGGAGGGCCGGCTGGCGGCGCTACTTCCCCGGTCCCGCCTGGGAGGTCGTGCCGTCGCGTCCGGACCTGGCGCTGGCCGCCGACGAGACGAGCGCGCCCGCCTTCGCGGCGCGGCGCATCTGGTACGACTTCGGCTACCTCGACTCGTCGCGGTCGGCCTACGACGAGTGGGCGCGGCGCAACCGCGTGCCGGGCGGCTTCGAGCTGCGTACCGGCCACTCCTTCGACGCGGTGCGCGCCCGCCACGAGGCCGAGTTCGCCGCGCACCCGGAGTACCTCGCCTTGGTGGGGGGGCGGCGCGTCTCCGACAAGTTCTGTCTCTCCAACCCCGCGTTGCGACGCCTCGTCGTCGAGGACGCGCTGGGGCGGCTGCAGCGCGGCCGGGCCGACAGCGTCTCCCTCGAGCCTTCCGACGGCGACGGCTGGTGCGAATGTTCGGCCTGTCGGGCCCTGGGCGGCCCCAGCGACCGCCTGGCCTTGCTGGCGACGGAGGCCGCCGCGGCGCTGGCGGAGCGTTTCCCGGGACGCGTGGCCGGCTTCTACGCCTACCACCGCCACTCGCCGCCTCCCAAGGCCCGCCTGCCGGCCGGCATCGTGGTGAGCGTGGCCGCCGCGTACCAAGCTTCCGGCTGGACGACCGAGTCCTTGCTCGAGGCCTGGCGCGAGAAGACGACCTCGCCCCTGGGAGTGCGCGAGTATTACGGCGTGTTCAAATGGCACCAGGGACTGCCCGGGCGCATGCGCGGCGCGGACCTCTCGTATCTGGCGCGCAGCATCCCGCGCTACCACGCGTTGGGCGCGCGCTTCATGTCGGCCGAGAGCGGGGAGGATTGGGGCGCGCACGGCCTGGGCCATTACGCGGCGACGCGCATCCTCTGGGACCTCTCCGAGGCCGGCCGCGTGGACGCCATCAAGGAGGAGTTCCTCGAGGACTGCTTCGGGCCGGCCAAGGCGCCCATGCGCCGCTGGTACGCGGCGGTGGACGGGTCGCGCGGCCTCGCCGAGCGCGAGGTCCCGCCCGCGCTCGTCGCCGAGCTCTACGGCCGCCTCGCCGAGGCCTGGCCGCTCGCGGCCGACGCCGCCGCGCGCCGGCGCCTGGCGGACCTGGCTCTCTACGCCCGTTTCGTCGAGCTGCACGCGGCCTATTCGGCCGCCGGGGCCGGGCGGGGGGAGGCCTTCGCCGCGCTGGTGCGCCACGCGCGGCGCATGAGGGGCCGCATGCTCGTGCACCTCAAGGGGCTCGAGGAGTGGCTGCCCGCCCGCGACCCCGCGGCGAAGCTGCCGCCCGACGACGGCGCGCCGGAGTACACCCAGGCCGAGGCGGAGGCCGTCCTGACGGCGGGAGCGGCGAGGTGAAGAAGGGCTTCCGCGAGCGCACGGCCTCCGGCGTGTTGTGGAGCGTCGCCGGGCAGGCGGGCCGCCAGTCGGCCCTGCTGGTCACCCAGGTGCTGTTGGCGCGCATCCTCACCCCGCGCGACTTCGGCCTGGTGGCGACCGTGCTCATCTTCTCGAACTTCGCGGTCATCGTCGCGGAGCAGGGCTTCGGCGCGGCGCTCATCCAGCGCCGGGAGATCGAGGAGCGCCACCGCTCCTCCATCTTCTGGGTCAACGCCGCGCTCGGCGCGGGCCTCACGGCGCTGTTCCTCCTCGCCTCGCCGCTCGTCGCCCGCGCCTACGGCGAGCCCGAGCTGGGACCGCTGACGCGCGCGATGGCCGTCCTCTTCATCGTGCACTCGACGGGCACCTTGCACACGACCTTGCTCAGCCGAGCCCTGGAGTTCAGGCTCGTCGCGCGCGCCGAGGTGACCGCGGCCTGGGCCGGCGGGGCGGCGGCCCTCGCGCTGGCGCTCGCGGGTTGGGGCGCCTGGGCCATCGTGGCGCAGTCCTTGGTCGCGGCCGCGGCGGGCGTCGTGATGCTCTGGCGGCTCTCGCCGTGGCGCCCGAGCTTCCTGTTCGACGCGGCGGCCGTGCGCGAGCTCGCGGGCTTCAGCACGAACCACTTCGTGGGCAACCTCGCCAACTACTGGGTGCGCAACGTGGACAACCTGCTCATCGGGCTGGTGCTGGGCGCGCACCCGTTGGGCGTCTACTCCCGCGCCTACGCGGTGATGTTGTTCCCGCTCTCGCGCGTCACGCGCGTGCTGTCGCGGGTCATGCTCCCCTCGTTCTCCCTCATCCAGACCGACAAGGAGCGCGTGCGCGCGTTGTTCATGCGCATGACGCGCGTCATCGCCCTGGTCACTTTTCCTATGATGTCCGGGGTGGCCGCTTGCGCCCCCGATTTCGTCGCGGCCGTGTTCGGCCCGCGCTGGGGGGAGATGGTGCCGGTGCTGCGCGTGCTCGCTTTGGTGGGGATGGTCCAGTCGGTCACCTCGCTCATGTCCAACCTCTATCTCTCGCAGAACCGCACCGACCTGCGTCTGCGCGTGGTCTTGCCCATGCAGGCCCTCGAGGTGCTGGCCATCGTCTACGGCCTGCGCCACGGCATCCTGGGCGTGGCCGTCTGCTACGCGGCGGCCTCGATGCTGACCGCGCCCGTCAACACCCGCTTCGCCGGGGGGCTCGTGGGCATGACGCCGGGCGCCTTCGCCGCGAACCTGGCGCCCGTGTTGGGCTGCGCGGCGGCGGCCGCCCTGACCGCGGCCGGGGTCGCCGCGCTGCTGCCCGCGCCGTGGCCCGCCGTCCTGCGGCTCGCCGTCGAGGTCGCGGCGGCGTCGGCGGTGTACTTCGGCCTGCTCACGGCGCTGCGCGTCGAGGCCTGGCGCGACGCCCGCGAGGAGCTCGGGCGCCGCCTGGCCGCGCGCAAGGAGGCCGCCGCGTGAGGCGCCTGCTGCCCGCGCTGCTGCTCGCGCTCGCGGCCTGCTCGCCCGAGCCGCGCCGCGCTTTCCGCGTCGGCCTGCTCGGGCCGCTGGAGGCCAAGGGGCTCGCGGAGGCCGCCCGACTCGGCCTGGTCGTCGCGCTCGAGGCGCCGGCGGGCGCCGCCGTGGAGCCCGCCGCGGACGCTGACGGCCGGACCAAGCCCGCGTCCGCGTTGTTCTTCGCGGCCACGCGCGCCGCGGTCCGCGGGTCCGTGGGCGTGTACTTCGTGCCGCCGCCGTTCCCGGCGACCTACGGTTGGACGGATTACCCCGAGGAGTGGCAGGCGATGGCGCGGACCGCGCGCCGCCTCGCCGCGCTGCGTCCCGTCATCGAGGCCGGCGCGGACGCGCCGGCCCCGTTCGCGGCCGCGCCGGGACTCGAGGTCCGCGCCTGGCGCCTGCGCGGCCGGCGCTACGCGGCGCTCGTCAACGACACCGCTTCCCCGCTGCCCGTGGACGCGGCGGCGCTGGCGCCTTGGCGGGCGCTCTTCGAGCCGCGCGCCGACGCGCGCGAGGCGCTGAGCGCCTGCGCCGGCGGCTTGTGCCTGCCGCCGGGGCGCGCGTTGTGGCTCGAGGGCCGGCCGGGGGGCGCTTGAGCGCGGGATTGTTCACCGGCGGCCGCGAGGCGTTGCGCCGCTCCGGCGTCCCCGTCCGCGAGGCCTTCGCGCCCGCGGGCCTCGCGCTGGCCGCCACCGCCGCGGAGGCGGGCGTCTTGTCCTTGCTCGTGCCGCTGACGGGCGCCGCCTTCTCGGGCTCCTTCGAAGCCATCCGCGAGGCGCGGGGCTTCCGCGCCGCGGCCGCCGTCCTGCCGGGGCTCGACGGGCTCGAGGGGCGCGGGTTGTTCGCGGCGCTGCTCCTGCTGATCCTCGCCGCCGCGCTGGCCAAGAACGCCTTCACCTACGCGGCGGACCGCCTCGCCTGCCGCTTCGGGACGCGTTTGGCCGACGGACTGCGGAGGGCCGTGTTCGCGGGCCTGGTCGGCCGCGGCAAGTCGTTCTTCGACGAACGCAACGCGGGGAGCCTGCAGGGCCTGGTCCTCAACCGGGTCGAGGAGATCGAGCTGAAGGCCGTCGCCGCTCTCGAGGCCCTGGGCCTGCTGTTCCTTCTGCTCGCCTACCTGGCGGCGTTGTTCTGGCTGTCCTGGCCGCTGGCGCTGGCCTTCGCGGCCTCCTACCCGTTCCTGCACGCCCTGCAGCGCCGCCTCGTCTCGCGCATCAAGGACTCCTCCGGGGCCTACAACGAGGAGCGCGGCCGGCTGGAGTCGCACCTGCACAACGCGTTGTCCTCCATCCTGCTCATGAAGTCCGTGTCGGGGGAGGCCGGGGCGGTCGCGGACTTCTCCGCCCGCAGCGCCCGCCTGGCCGAGGTCGAATACGCCATCGACCGCCGCCGCGTGCTCGCGCGTCCGGCGCAGGAAGCGCTGTTCTCTCTGACCTTGCTGCTGCTGCTGGGCGCCGCGGCCGCGGCCGCGGGCTCGACCGTGTTGGGGCCTCGCCTGCTCGTGTTCTTCTACGTCCTGCGCCGCGCCGCGACCCAGATCGGCGGGCTGACCAACTTTCTCGCGGGTGCCGCGCGCGTCAGCGGGCCGCTGGGCGAGGTCGTCTCCTTCCTGGAGTCCTGCGACCGCCCGGCGCCCGACGGCGTCCGCGACTTCCCCTGGCTGGCCTCGGCCATCACCTTCCGCGACGCCCGCTTCACCTACCCGGGCGGCCGCGAGGCCCTGCGCGGGGCGACTTTCGAGGCGCCCAAGGGCAAGGTCACCGCGCTGGTGGGCGCCAGCGGCGCGGGTAAAAGCACGCTCGCGCACCTGCTCCTGCGCTTCTACGAGCCGGAGCCCGGCTCGGTGCTGCTCGACGGCGTGGACCTGCGCGAGTTCCGCCGCGAGTCGCTGCGCCGCCGCATGGCCTTCGTCCCGCAGGAGCCCTCGTTGTTCCACGACACGCTCCGCGCCAACCTCGTCTACGGCCTCTCCGCCGCGCCCGCCGAGGCCGCGCTGCGCGACGCTCTGGGGCGCGCGCGCCTCGACGAGACCGTCGCGCGCCTGCCCGCGGGCCTGGACACCGTCCTAGGCGACCGCGGGGTGCGCCTCTCGGGCGGCGAGCGCCAGCGCCTGGCCATGGCGCGCGCCTTCCTGCGCGACCCGGAGATCCTCATCCTCGACGAGGCCACCTCGGCTCTCGACTCGGTGACCGAGGCGGCCGTCCAGGAATCCATTGCCGAGCTGGTCAAGGGCCGCACCGCGCTGGTCATCGCTCACCGGTTGGCCACGGTGCGCGACGCCGACCGCATCGTCGTGCTCGCCGAGGGCCGCGTGGCCGAGGCGGGCACGCGCGAGGAGCTGCTCGCCGCGGGCGGGTTGTTCCGCCGCTATTGGGACGCGCAGAGCTTCGCATGAGCGCCCCCCGGCTTCTTTTTCTCGTCACCGAGGACTGGTACTTCTGCTCGCACCGCCTGCCGGTGGCGCGCGCGGCGCGCGACGCGGGCTGGCGCGTGAGCGTGGCCTGCCGCGTGGACCGTCACGGCGCGGCCATCACGCGCGAGGGGTTCCACCTGGTCCCGCTCTCCTTGTCGCGGCGCAGTCTCAACCCGCTGCGCGAGGCCGCGGCCCTGCGCGAGATCGCCGCCGTCTACCGCCGCGAGCGCCCCGACGTGGTCCACCACGTCGCGCTCAAGCCCGTGCTCTACGGCTCCATCGCGGCGCGCCTGGCCGGCGTGCGGGGCGTGGTCAACGCCTTCGCGGGGCTGGGGCACGCCTTCTCCTCGCGCGACCCTCGCCGCCGCCTGCTGCGCGCCTTCGTCAGCCGCCTGCTGCGCGTCGCGCTGCGCGGCTCGCGCTCCAAGGTCATCGTCCAGAACCGCGACGACGCCGACACCCTCGTGCGCGGACGCATCATGGGGCGCGAGGACATCGTGCTCATCCGGGGGTCGGGCGTGGACTTGGAGCGTTTCAGGCCCGCGCCGGAGCCCGCGGGTGACGGCCTGGTGGTGCTGCCCTCGCGCATGATTTGGGAGAAAGGCGTCGGCGAGTTCGTGCAAGCCGCCCGCCGTCTGCGCCGCGAGGGCAGCAAGTCGCGTTTCGCCCTCGTGGGCGAGCCTGACGCGGACAACCCGGCCGCGGTGCCCGCCGAGAAGCTCCGGGAGTGGAAGACCGAGGGGGCCGTGGAGGTCTGGGGCCGGCGCGACGACATGCCCGCGGTGCTCGCCCAGTCCTGGGTGGTGTGCCTGCCGTCCTTCTACGGCGAAGGCGTGCCCAAGTCCCTCATCGAGGCCGCCGCGGCCGGCCGGCCCATCGTGACCACAGACATGCCGGGCTGCCGCGAGGTCGTGCTCGACGGCGAGACCGGGCTCCTGGTCGCGCCGCGCGACGCCGACGCCTTGGCGCGCGCGCTGAAGACCTTGCTGCGCGACCCCGACATGCGCCTGCGCATGGGCGCGGGCGGGCGGCGCCTGGCCGAGCGCGAGTTCGACGAGGCCCGGGTGGCGCGCGAGACGCTCGCGGTGTACCGCGGCCTGCTGCCCAAGGAGAAGGCGTGAGGACCGTCCTGCTCACCGGCGCGACGGGTTTCGTGGGGTCGGCCGTCGCGCCCGCGCTCGCGGCCGCCGGCTGGACCGTGCGCGCCGACTCGCGCCGCCTGACCCCGGACGCGGACTGGTCCGACGCCCTGCGCGGCGCGGCGGCCGTCGTCCATCTCGCGGCCCGCGCCCATCGCCTGGCCGACGGCCCCGCGCAGGCCGGCGAATACCGCCGCGTCAACGCGGAGGCCACCGAGACCCTCGGGCGCGCCGCCGCCGCCGCGGGCTGCCGCTTCGTGTTCCTGAGCTCGGTGAAAGCCGTCGGCGAGGCCACGCCGCCCGGCCGCCCCTGGAACGAGGACGCGCCCTGCGTCCCCGAGGACGCCTACGGGAGCAGCAAACTCGACGCCGAGCGCCGACTGGCCGCCGTCGCGGGCCTGTCGTGGTGCGCGCTGCGTCCGCCGCTCGTGTACGGCCCGGGCGTCAAGGCCAACTTCCTGCGGCTGGTCACGGCCGTGGACCGCGGCGTCCCGTTGCCGCTGGCGACCGTGGACAACCGCCGCTCTCTGCTCTTCGTCGGCAACCTCGCCTCGGCCGTCGTCCGCGCGCTGGAGGTCCCGAAGGCCGTCGGGCCCTTCTTCATCCGCGACGGCGAGGACCTCTCCACGCCCGAGCTGCTGCGCCGCATGGCCGCCGCGTTGGGGCGGCCTTCCCGCGTGTTCCCGTTCCCGCTCCCGCTGCTGCGCGCCGGCGCGTCGCTGCTCGGCCGCGGCCCCGAGGCCGACCGCCTGCTCGGCGACCTGGCCGTGGACGACGCCCGCCTGCGCGCCGCGCTGGACTGGACCCCGCCTTTCACCGTGGACCAGGGCCTGGCCGCCGTCGCCCGCTGGTACCGGGAGGGCGCCGGGTGAAGCGCCTCTTCGACGCCGTCGCCTCGGCCGCCGCGCTCGCGCTCCTGTCGCCCGTCCTGCTCGCGGTGGCCGTCGCGGTGAAGCTCACCTCGAAGGGCCCCGTCCTCTACTGGTCCGACCGCGTGGGCCGCGCCAACGCCCTGTTCCCGATGCCCAAGTTCCGCACCATGCGCACGGACACGCCCGAGGTCGCCACGCACCTGCTGGCCGGCGCGGACTCCTACCTCACGCCCGTCGGCGCCTTCCTGCGCCGCACCAGCCTCGACGAGTTGCCCCAGCTGTGGTGCGTGCTCAAGGGGGACATGAGCCTCGTGGGGCCGCGTCCCGCGCTGCACAACCAGCATGACCTCATCGCCCTGCGCACGGAGAAAGGCGTGCCCGCGCTGACCCCGGGCGTCACCGGCTGGGCTCAGATCAACGGCCGCGACGACCTGCCCATCCCGGTGAAGGTGGACTACGACGCGGAGTATCTGGCGCGGCGCGGCTTCCTCTTCGACCTGCTCATCCTCTGGCGGACCGTCTTCAAGGTCGCCAGGGCGGAGGGGGTCAAACACTGATGCGGCTCGCCTATCTCTCCGATTGGAAGCGTTGGCCCTGCGAGGAGGCCCAGCAGGAGGAGATCTTCGCCAAGGAGTTCGCCGCGCTCGGCCACCGCGTCCACTTCGCGTTCTTCGTCCCGGACCTGCCGGAGGCGGAACGCCGCGAGACCTGGCACGGCCAGCCGGTGACCTTGTTCCGCCGCGACCGCGGGCAATACGGCCGGCTCAGCCGCTGGTTGTCCGACCTCCTGCTGACCGGCGCCGTGGACGCCGTCCAGGTGCGCAACGACCCCGGCTACGCCTCGCTCGCGCACGGGTTGGCGCGCAAGCACCGCGTGCCCTTCGTCTTCCACCTCTCCATCCTCAACGGGCCGGTGCTCGTCGAGGAGGCGTCCGAGGAGCCGTTCCCGCGCTCCTGGCTGCAACGGGTGAAGGGCCTCGTCGGCGGACGGCTCGTGGACCGCGTCGCGCGTTCCTGCGACCTGCTCCTGCCCATCTCGGAGGCCATGGCCGCCCATTACGCCGGGCTCGGCCGGACCGGGCCCTCGGTCGCGCTGCCCATGGGCTGCCGCGGCGCGGCCGCATGGCCGGCGCCCGGGCCGCGGGATTTCGTCGAGGCGCTCTACGTCGGCTCGCTCGACCGCAACCGGCGGCTGGACTTCCTGCTGCGCGCCCTCGCGCGCGCGCGCGTCGCCCAGCCGCGGCTGCGGCTGAGCTTCCTGGGCTCGGCGCGGCGCCCGGCGAGCCTGGACTTCCTGCGCGCGCGGACGAAGGCCCTGGGTCTGGAGGAGGCGGTGCGCTTCGAGGAGCCGGTGCCGCGCGCCGCGGTGCCCGGGCGCATCGCGGCCGCGGACTTCTGCGTCTCGCCCGTGCCGCCCACGCCGTATTTCCTGCTCAGCTCGCCCACCAAACTCATGGAGAGCCTGGGGGTGGGCCGCCCGGCGGTCGCCAACGACATCCCCGACCAGGCCGTCCTGCTCGCGGACTCGGGGGGAGGGTTGTGCGTGTCCTATGAAGAGGCCGCCTTCGGCGACGCCATGGCCGCGCTGGCCGCCGACCCGGCGCGGCGCGAGGAGATGGGCCGGCGCGGCGCCGCGCACATGGCGGCGCACCGCGACTATGGACTTCTCGCGCGACGCGCGCTCGCCGCCTACGCCCGCGTGGGGGTGAAGGCATGAGACGCGTCCTGGCCGTCGGCAGCATGGACCATCTGACGGTCGTCGTGCTGCGCGCGCTCGCCGAGCGCGGTTTCCGAGTCGCGGTCGCCGGCACGGGAGAGTCCGCCTCCGTGCGCCTCTCGCGGCGCTGCGCGGAATTCATCCGCGTGGCCGAGGACGACGAGGAGATGATGGCCGCGAGCGACGCCGTGCTCGCCTCCGTCGAAGCCGCCGCCCGCGAGACCGGGGCCGAACTCGTCGTGCCCGTGGACGTGGCCGGCGCGCTCGTGGCGCACCACCTGCGCCCGCGCCTGCCGGGGGTCTCGTTCTACCCCTTCGCCGAGCCGGAGACCTTGAAGGCGCTCGACGACAAGTGGCTGTTCCACGAGACGCTCGCCCGCCACGACCTGCCGCGGCCCGAGGCTCGCCTCGTCTCCGGGCCCGAGGAGGCTCGCGCGTTGCCCTTGCCCTTCGTGCTCAAGCAGCGCCGCGGCGCGGGCGGCCACGGCGTGCGCCTGCTGCGCGACGAGGCCGAGCGCGAGTCGGAGCTGGCCGCGCTGACGCCCGAGGACTGGCCGCGGGTCGCGCAGGCCTTCGTGCCCGGGCCCGACGTGGACGTCAGCTTTCTGGCCGACCGCGGCCGCCTCGTGGCCTACGCGGTCCAGATGCGCGAGCGCGGCGCCATCGAATACTTCGACGACGCGGGAGTCGCGGACTTCGCCCGGCGCCTGGCCGCGGCCACGGGCTACACGGGCCTGGCCCACGTGGACATGCGCTACACCGACGCGAGCCGCCGCGAGGCCCTGCCCATCGAGTGCAACCCGCGCTTCTGGGGCTCCTTCTTGCACATGACCGGCCTGGGCACCGACTTCCTCGGGCTCGGCCTGGAGCTGGCGGCGGGCCGCGTCCCGACTTCGCCGCCCGCGCCCGTGGGCACGGTGCACGGGGCGCGCGCCGCGCTCAAACGCGCGCTGACGGGCGGGGGCCTCTCGGGCCCCGCCTGGGCGCACCTGCGACAGATGTTGTTCGATCCGCTGCCGGAGCTGCGCAAGGCCGCGCTCAACGCGCTCGGCCGGGGGGAGGGTTGGCCGTGAAGCGCGCGCTGATCGTGTCGGCGATGGAGAACGTGGCCCTGCAGACCATGCGGGCGCTGGGCGAGGACGGCGTCGCCTGCGTGCTGGCCGGCGTCGGCCCCGGGCGCGTGCCGCGCGCCTCGCGTTACTGCGCCGACTACGCCTCGGTCGCCGCTTCGGAGGAGGCGCTCGCCTTGGGTTCGCCCGAAACGCTCGACGCGATCGTCGAGCTGGCGCAGAGCAGCGGCGCCGAGGCCGTCCTCCCCGTGGACGTGGCGGGCGGCCGCCTGGCCCCGCGCCTGCGCGAGCGGCTGCCCGGGCTGCTCTTCCTGCCCACACCGCCGCCCGAGGCGCTGGCGCTCAACGACAAGTGGGCCTTCTCCCGCTTCGTCGCGGGCCTGGGCCTGCCCCAGCCCGGCACCTGGCGCGTGGAGACGCTCGAGCAGGCCCTGGCCCTGCCTTTGCCCCTCATCCTCAAGCCCCTCGACGACGCGGGCGGGCGCGGGATCGTCGTCGCGCGCGACGCGGCCGCGCTGCGCGCCGCCTTGGCGCCCGGGGGCTTGCGCCTGCCCTGCCTCGCGCAGGAGTTCCTGCCCGGCGACGAGGTGAGCATGAGTTTCTGCGCCGACGAGGGGCGCCTGCTCTCTTGGACCATCCATATCCGCCGCCCGGGCGGCGTGCTCGAGGACCTCGACGACCCGCGCGTGACCGAGTTGGGGCGCAAGGTGCTCGCGGCCGTGCGCTACCGCGGCATCGGCAACCTCGACATGCGTTACCCCTCGGAGGGCCCCTCGCGCGTGTTGCTCATCGAGTGCAACCCGCGCGTGTGGGGCAGCTTCGCCTACGCCCGCGCCATCGGCGCCGACATGCTCGTGCCCGCGCTGGCCCTGGCGCGCGGGGAAAAACCCGCGCCGCGCGCCGCACCGCCCGTGGGTTTCTGCCCCGGCCTGGTGGGCACGGCGCGCGGGCTGCTCGCCGGGCGCTCCTCGGGCGCCGCGGGGGCGTCCTATCTGCGCACCAAACTCGCCGACCCGGGTCCGGAGCTCGCGAAAGCCGCCCGCATCGCCTTGCGCCGCGCCTCGGACCGCGACGAGCGCCGCGTGCTCGTCCTGGCGGCGATGGAGAACCTCGCGCTGTCGGTCATCCGCACCTTGGGCGCGAAGGGCTGCCGCGTGACCGTGGCCGGGGCGGGCGAGGGACGCCTGGTGAGGCTGTCGCGCCATTGCGCGGAGTTCATCCCCATCGCGCGGGACGCGGCGGAGCTGGCGGCGGCGGGCCCGGAGGTCGTCGCCGCCGCCGCGCGCGCGGCCGCGCGCAGCGGCTCGGAGCTCGTGGTGCCTTCCGACGTCCCGGGCGCCCTTCTCGCGCACGCGCTCGAACCGCGCCTGCCCGGCGTCGCGTTTTTCCCGTCGCCCGACCCCGCCGTGCTGCGGCGCATGGACGACAAGTGGGCCTTCTACGGCTTTCTGGGCGAACACGGCCTGCCGTCTCCCAAAACCTGGCGCGTGGACGGGCCCTCGCCGGAGGGCCTGCCGCTGCCGGTGGTCATCAAGCCCCTCGCCGACTCGGGCGGGCGCGGCGTGGCCGTCCATCACACGGCCGCCGAACGCGACGCGCGCGTCGCGGCGGGGCCGCACCCGCTCCTGGCCCAGGCGTTCGTGGACGGCCAGGACGTGGACCTCAGCTTCCTGGCCGACCGCGGCCGGCTCGTGGCATGGTCGGTGCAGGTGCGGGAAGCCGGCGCCGTGGTCTACATCGACGACCCGGCCGTCGTGGACATCGGGCGGCGCCTGGCCGCGGCTTCGGGCTACCATGGCCTGGCGCACATAGACATGCGTTACGACGGCCCGGGCCGCGAAAAGGTCGTGGTCATCGAGTGCAACCCGCGGTTCTGGGGCACCTTCCAGTACACGCTCGGCCTGGGCGTGGACTTCCTCGGCTTGGGCCTGGAGATGGCGCGCGGCGCTGCGCCCGCGCCCATCGCCGCCGCGCCGGTCGGCGCGTGTTTCGGCCTGTGGGGGACGCTGCGCCGTCTGGCGCGCGGCCGTCCCGTGACCGCCGCGTCCCGGGTGTACCTCTGCCAGAAACTGGGCGACCCCGGCCCGGAGCTGCGCAAAGGCACGCGCGCCCTGCTGGGCATCCGGGAGGACGGGCCGTGAGCGCCGCCGTCGGCCTCGTCGTCATCGGCCGCAACGAGGGCGCTCGCCTGGAGCGCGCGCTGCGTTCGGGTTTGGACGCGGGGCTGCCCGTGGTCTACGCCGACTCGGCGTCCACCGACGGCAGCGCCGAACGCGCCGAGGCGTTGGGCGCCATCGTCGCGCGGCTGGACCCGTCGCGGCCCTTCGGCGCGGCGCGCGGCCGCCATGAGGGCTTCGCCCGGCTCCTGGAGGCGCACCCCGCGCTCGAGGCCGTGCAGTTCCTCGACGGCGACTGCGAGCTCGAGCCGGGCTGGCTGGAGACGGGCCTTGCGGCCCTGCGCGCCGACCCGCGGCTCGGCGGGGTGTGGGGCACACGCGTGGAGCGCGAGCCGGGCTCGACGATTTTCCACGAGCAGCTGGAGCTGGAGTGGCGCATCCCGGCCGGTCCCGCGACCTGGTTCTGCGGCGACGCGCTCATCCGCGCGGCGGCCTACCGCGAGTCGGGGGGCTTCGATCCCGCCCTCGTGTCGGGCGAGGAGTCGGACCTGTGCGTGCGGCTGAGGGCCAAGGGTTGGTCTTTGCTCAAGCTCGACGCGCCCATGTCGCGCCACGAGGCGGGGGAGTTCGGCTTCTCCCAATGGTGGCGGCGCGCCCAACGCACCGGCACGAGTTACGCGGTCGCCACGGCCAAACACGGCGGCCTGCGCGCGTCGTACCGGGCCCGCAAGATCGTCCGCATCGCGGTCTGGGCGGGTCTGGTCCCGGCGCTCGCCCTGGGCGGCGCGCCGTTCACGAAGGGGGCCTCCTTGCTCCTACTCGTTGCCTACCCCGCGTTGGCGTGGCGGGCGCGCCGCGAGGGCCGCGGCCAGGGACTCTCCGGGCGGGCGTTGACGGTGTACGCGCTGTTCACCGTGCTCAACCGCTTCCCGCAGTTGCTGGGCGTGTTGGCGGTTTGGCTGGGCGTGGACCGGCGCCGCGCCGGGGCCTACCTCTACAAGGAACGATAGACGGCTTCGGTGCGCCGCGCGATGGCGTCGACGCCGAAGAGCTCGGCGCGAGAAAGCGACGCCTCGCGCATGCGCCCGGCCAGCGCGGGGTCCTCCAGCAGCTTGAGCACGGCCGCCGCGTAGTCGTCCGGCAGCGAGGAGCGCACCAGCAGGCCGGTCTCGCCGTCGGCCACCACCTCGGGGATGCCGTCCACGGCCGCCGCGACCTGGGGCACGCCCGCGGCCATCGCCTCGATGAGCACGCCGCCCAGCGCCTCGCGCTCGCTGGGCAGGACCAGGACGGAGAAGTTCTGCAGGAGCCGGTAGGCGTCGGCGCGGTAGCCGGTGAAGACGACGCGCCCGCTCAGTCCGAGCTCCGCGGCGAGCAGGCGCAGCCCCTGCTCGTAGGCGTCGGGGCCGTCGCGGCGCGCGCCGTAGGGTCCGCCGACGAGGACGAACCAGGCCTTGGGGCGGCGCGCGGCGACGAGCGCCGCCATGCGCAGGAACAGGTCCGGGCGCTTGCGCGGGTCGAGCGCCGCCAGGAAACCCACGACCTCGGCGTCGCCCGGGACGCCCAACGCCGCGACGGCGGCGCGCTCGCGGGGCAGGGCCTTGAGCGCGGCCGTGTCGCGGGCGGAGGGCAGTATGACCATGCGCCGGTCGAGCGAGGCGCGCCACCAGTCCGGCGCGCCTTCGTACCAGGGCGCCACGGCCCCGCTCGAGACGGACAGCAGCCGGTCGGGACGGGCGAGCAGCCAGCGCCGCAGGCCCGTCGGCACGCCTTTGGCGTGCATGCGCTCGCGTTGGACGAGTTTGACCCCGGCGAGGCGGCAGGCGGCCCAACTCGCGGCCAACAGGTCGTATTTGACGCGGTTGAGCTCGAGGATGTCGACGCGTTCGCGCCTCAGCCACGCCGCCAGGCGGGGCACGGCCGCGACCGCCCGCCACGGGCGGCCCAACCCGGCGAGCCACTCCAGGCGGTCCACGGCCAGGCCTTTGGCGCGGGCCGCGTCCTCGAGGGGGCCCGGCTCCAGCGTGACCAGGCGCGCCGAGACGACGGCCGGGTCGAGTCGCGCGAGCGATTCCAGCATGGACAGCCCCGCGCCGAAGAGCTGGGAGAGATGGGAGACGCAGGCCAGGCGCAGCGGAGCGGGCACCGGGGCAGTATAAAGTAGGCCTTTTGGTCCCGCAAGGGGGGTCGGACGACCCTGGGAAGGTCCGGCCGTTCCCTTATCCTATGGGCATGACCCATCAATCCATCCCTAAATGCTACGATGCGCCCGCCATGACCGAACGCAACACCGCCACGCTGTTGCGCCGCCTGGCCGTCGTCGGCGCGGACCTGATGCTGGTGCTCGCCGCCTACCTCGCGGCCTTCGTCCTGCGCTTCGACGGCCTTCCTGAAGCCAACTTCGCGCTGGCCTTGGTCAAGACCTGGCCCGTGGTCCTCGTCACCCATCTCCTGACCTCGTATTACTTCGGGGTCAACCGCGGCCTGCGCCACTACGCGAGCTTCGGCGACATCGTCAACATCGGCAAGGCGGTGGGCGCCGCCGGCCTCATCTACGGCGCCGTCATCCTCGCCATGACCCAGGGCAAGTTCCCGCGCTCGGTCCTGCTCATGACGCCCATCCTCTCCATGTTCGTCATCTGCGCGCTCCACGCGGCGGTCCGCTACGCCAAGGAGCTGCTCCCGGCCAACGGCCGCTCCCGCATGAAGGTCCGCACCGTGATCATCGTGGGCGCGGGCGACCTCGGCGAGCTCGTCTACCGCCAGATGCGCACGCACGACGACGTCGAGTACCGCATCGTCTCCTTCATCGACGAGGACGCCTCCAAGTGGGGCATGCGCCTGCACGGCGTGCCCGTGGCCGGCGGCATGGCCATGCTCGCCGACCTGCTCGGTCGCCGCCCGGTGGACGAGATCGTCGTGGCCGTGTCCCAGCGCCGCGGCGACGTGGTCGCCCGCGTGGCCGAGGCCCTGCGCGACCTCAAGCAGCGCCCCGAGATCAAGATCGTGCCCGGGCTCGACGAGATGATGCGCTCGCAGGCCTCCTCGGCCAACCCGCGCAAGGTCCAGCCCGCCGACCTGCTCAACCGCAAGGAAGTGCGCCTGGACGCCGCGCGCATCGCCCGCTCCATCGAGGGCAAGGTCGTCCTCATCTCCGGCGCCGGCGGCACCATCGGCGGCGAGCTCTCGCGCCAGGTCGCCGACTACAAGCCGCGCACCATCCTCCTCCTCGAGAACCACGCCACCGCGCTGTTCTACCGCGAGGCCGAGGTGCGCGAGCGCGCCCCGGGCGTCGAGGTGGTGGGCGTGTTGGGCGACGTGCGCGACCAGGCCCTGCTCGACCGCGTCTTCAAGATGTACCGGCCGCAGGCGGTGTTCCACGCCGCGGCGCACAAACACGTCCTCCAGCTCGAGAACAACCCGCACGAGGGCGTCAACAACAACGTCATCGGCACCTACCGCCTGGCGACGATGGCCGACAAATACGGGGCCGAGAGCTTCCTGCTCATCTCCACCGACAAGGCCGTGCGCCCCTCCTGCGTGATGGGCGCGGCCAAACGCGCCGCCGAGATGGTGGTCACCGACTTCGCGCGCCGCTCCAAGACCCGCTTCGTGGCCGTGCGTTTCGGCAACGTCCTGGGCTCCTCGGGCTCGGTGCTCAAGATCTTCCAGGAGCAGATCGAGCTGGGCCGCCCCATCACCATCACCCACCCCGACGTGACGCGTTTCTTCATGACCGTGGAGGAGGCCGTCGGCCTCGTGCTCCAGTCCAGCGCCATGGCCAAGGGCGGCGAGGTCTTCGTCCTCAACATGGGCAAGCCGGTGCGCATCATGGACATGGCGCGCAACCTCATCCTGCTCTCGGGCCTGGAGCCGGGCAAAGACGTCGAGATCCGCATCACCGGCCTCAAGACCGGCGAGAAGCTCAACGAGGAACTCGTCGAGGACCCCGCCGGCGAGGAGCCCTCCGAGCACCCCGACATCACCGTCTTGCGCGCCGAGAACAAGCCCATCGAGGCGCTCGAAGACCGGCTCCTGGAGTTGGAGCTCATGAGCCGCGGCAACGACAAGCTCGCGATGATCCGCAAGCTCGCGGCCTTCGTGCCGACCTTCACCGCGGACCCCGTCCACGGGGACGCCGCCGCCGAGACCGCCTGACCACCGGACCCGCGCGCGCCGCGACGCTGCACGGGCTCTTCGAGGACGCGGCGCGCCGCGCGCCCGGCGCCGTCGCCATGGAAGAGGGCTCGGCCCGGCTGACCTACGCCGAGCTCGACGCGAAGGCGGAGTCCTTCGCCCGGCAGCTGCGCTCGGCCGGGGCCGTCGCGGGCTGCGTGGTCTGCGTGGACGCGCGTTACGGCGTCGAGGCGACGGCCGCGATGCTGGGGGTCTGGAAGGCGGGGGCGGTGTACCTGCCCATGGACGAGGGTTACCCGCCCGAACGCCGCCGCTTCATGCTGGAGGACTCGCGCGCGAGTTTCCACATCGGGCCCGACGGGCTCGCGCGGCCGTTGGGCGGGCCGCCGCGCCCGTGCCCCGAGCCGCGCGCCGCCTACCTCATCTACACCTCGGGCTCCACGGGCCGGCCCAAGGGCGTGGCCGTGGCGCACGAGGGCGCGGTCAACTACATGACCGCGATCTCCGGGGTGTGGGGCCTGACGCCGGCCGACCGTGTGCTCCTGTTCTCCTCGATGGGCTTCGACAGCAGCCTCGAGGAGCTGCTGCCCGCGTTCTCCGCGGGCGCGACCGTGGTGGTGCGGGGCATGGACATGTCGATCTCCGCCCACGGCTTCGCGCGCGCCGTCGAGGACCTCAAGGTCAGCGTGCTCGACCTGCCCACGGCCTACTGGCACGAGATGGCGGCCGTGCTCGTCCCCCAGGGCTGGCGCCTGCCCCCGCCCGTGCGCCTCGTCGTGCTCAGCGGCGAGGCCGTGCGCCCCGCCAGCCTGGAGCTGTGGCGCCCCTCGGCGCCGGCCTGCCGCCTGCTCAACGAATACGGGCCCACCGAGGCCACCGTCATCTGCGCCGTCCACGAGGTCGCGCCCGACCACCCGGCCGACGCGCCGGTGCCCGTGGGCCGCGCCGTCGCCGGCGCCGAGCTGCACCTGCTCGACGACGAGCTTAAGCCCGTCCCCGAGGGGGAGCCCGGCGAGCTCTACATCGGCGGCCCCGGCGTGTCGCTGGGCTACCTCGACCGCCCGGAGCTCACCGCCGAGCGCTTCGTGCCCGACCCGTTCTCGGGACGGCCCGGCGCGCGTCTCTATCGCACCGGCGACCGGCTGCGTCGGCGCCCCGACGGCGTGCTCGAGTACCTCGGCCGCGTGGACCACCAGATCAAGGTGCGCGGCTACCGCGTGGAGCTCGGCGAGGTCGAGGCGGCGCTGGCCGCCCATCCGAGCGTCGGCACCGCCGCCGTGCTGCTGCGCGAGGACCAGCCCGGACTGCAGCGCCTGGTGGCCTACCTCACGCCGCGCCCCGGACAGGACCTCGACCAGGAGGCCGTCCACCGTCACCTCAAGACCGTGCTGCCCGAGCCGGCCCTGCCCGGCTACTACATGACCTTGCCGACCCTGCCGCTCAACCACAACGGCAAGGTGGACCGCAAAGCCCTGCCCGCCCCGCCGCCGCCGGAGACCGACGACGAGCGCGGCGAAGCCTGGCTGGCCGTGCACACGCAGATCATGGCCCTTTGGGAAGAGCTGCTGGGCGTCACCCCGGGGCTGCACGACAAGTTCTTCGACCTCGGCGGGCACTCCCTGCTGGCCGTCCGCATGCTCGCCCGGTTGGAGAAGGACACGGGCGTGCGCCCGTCGTTGAGCGACTTCTTCGCTTTGCCCACCGTGGACAGCCTGGCGCGCTCCTTGCTCAAGGGCGCGGCCGCCGCCGACGGCGAGCCGCTGCGCCTGGGAGAGGGGGACGGCGCCCCGCTTTTCTTCGTGCACGGCGACATCCAGGGCGGGGGCTTCTACTGCCGGCGCCTCGCCGAGGGCCTGGGACGCCCCATGGTCGTGTTGCCTCCCGACCCCATCGCCGAGGCCGGCCCGCTGCCGACTTTGGGCGCGCTCGCCGAGAGCCGCCTGGCGGCCCTGCGCCGCGTCGCGCCCCGCGGGCCCTACCGCCTGGGCGGCTACTGCATCGGGGGTCTCATCGCGCACGAGATGGCCTGCCGCCTGCGAGCCCGGGGCGAGGAGGTCGCGGCCCTCGTGCTGGTGGACGCCGTGCCCGGCGAGGCGGGCATCGACCGTCTGCGCGCCGTCGCCGACCGCCTCGGCGGCGACGACGACGCGCGCCTGGGCCGTTTCCTGCGCTGGCGCGCGCGCCTGGAGCTGCTGGAAGACCTGCTCGACGGCGAGAGCCTGCGCGAGCTGTTGGCCGAACGCCTGGCGCGCAAACGCGGACGCGAGACCGCGCCGGCGGGCGCCGCGGCGGCGCGCGACGCGTTGGGCGCCTACACCTACGCCGCGGCCGGGCACCGGCCGGGCGCCTACGACGGCCCGTTGTCCGTGCTCATGGCCGCGGAGCACTCGACCGGGGTGGAGGCCGTGTTGAAGGCCTGGCGCCCGTCCTCACCCGCGGCCGCGGTCTCCGTGGTGCCCGGCGATCACATCACCTGCGTCACGCGCCACGCCCCGGAATTGGCGGCGGCGCTGCGCGAGCGGCTGGCCTAGTCGCGCCAGCCGCGGCGGATGAGGGCCTCGAGGCCCTCCTTGAGCGTCGCCAGGCAGCGCACGAACTCCGCGTCGGGCCGCCCCATCGGGTCGTCCACGTCGCGCTCGCCCAGTCCGGCCTGCTCCAGGAAGAGACGCGTCTTGGCGCCGAACTCGGGGAAACGGTCCACGAGGAAGTCCTGGTGGGCGCGGGTCATGGCGAGCACGAGGTCGGCGCCGCGCAAGGTCTCGCGGGTCGCCAGGCGGGCCTTGTGCTCGAAGGGCGGCACGCCTTCGGCGAGCAGGAGGCGGCGGGCGACGGAGGGCATCTCGTACCAGGGCTCGGCGGCGACGCCGCACGAGGAGAGCTCCAGGCCCAGGCCGCGCTGGGCCGACCAATGGCGCAGCAGGTGTTCGGCCATGGCCGAGCGGCAGATGTTTCCCGTGCAGACGAAGGCGACGCGTTTCACGCCCGACATCATAACTTAGCGCGGAGGGTCAAAACGGCGTCGTCCCGGCGCTCGGCGAGGTGCTCGACGAGCGCGGCCAGGTAGAGGCTCACGCCGAGCATCTCGAAGAGTTCCTCCAAGTGGTAGCAGAGGGTGTAGAGCGGGGCGGTCCTGTCGTCGGTGAGGGAGAAGGCCTTGGCGCCGACCATCTCCATGCCCACGGCGCCGCCGACGTAGAGCGCGTCGGCCAGCAGCAGCTGGTTGCGGCGGCGCGCCGGCAGCCGCCTGAGCAGGCCGGAGAACGCGAACAGGCAGAGCAACGCGACCGCGCCGCCGGGGATGACCCACCCGAAGTAGAAGAAGCCGTCCAGCTCGTTGAGGATGCGCAGGGCCTTGCCGGCGGATTCGTGCATGCCGACCTGCTCGTCGAGCGAGAGCAGCGCGAAGCCGGCGGCCAGGGCCTTCCAGGCGAGCCCGTCGCGCGTCTTGGCTTCGCCCGCCGCGACCGCCGCCGTCGTCAGCGCCGCCGCGGCCAGCAGCAGCACGGAGTACCAGGTCGGCAGGCTCTGCTCGAGGCCGACGCCCAACAGCCGGCCCAGGCCCAGGAGCCTGATGCCGAGGCGCTCCCTGAGGTACCAGGTGGACGCGCTCAGCGCGCCCAGCGTGAGGGCGACGCCGCAGAGCGTGAGCCACACGCGCCGCGGACGCAAGGTGAGCTCCATGGGAAGGGAGTATAAACCGCTCGCGAGGGCTTGACAAGCCGGATATATGTAGCTATAATGGTTACATATACGGACGACGCGAGGAGGACGCCATGAACAGGAGCATCGAGCGCGCGCTGCGGGGCCTGCCGGAGCATTGGGTCGGCGACGGCTTCCGCGTCAGCAACTATTTCCCCGGGGCGACCGAGGCCATGAAGCGCATGAGTCCGTTCTTCCTGTTGGACTACCACGCGCCCCGCGAATACACGCCCACGGACAAGCGCCGCGGCGTCGGCACGCACCCGCACCGCGGCTTCGAGACGGTGACCGTCGCCTACAAGGGCTCCATCGCGCACAAGGACAGCGCGGGGTACGGCGGCGTCATCGCCCCGGGCGAAGTGCAGTGGATGACCGCGGGCGGGGGGGTGCTGCACAACGAGTACCACCACGAGTCCTTCTCCAAGAGCGGCGGCGTCATGCACATGATCCAGCTGTGGGTGAACCTGCCCCGGAAACACAAGCTCACCCCGGCCAAGTACCAGGCGCTGACCCTCGCCGACATCCCCGAGGTCGCCGTGCCCAAGGACGGCGGCAAGGTGCGCGTCATCGCCGGCTCCCACGAGGGGACCAAGGGCCCGGCCGAGACCTTCACGCCCGCGCACATGCTCGACCTGCGCCTGAAGCCCGGCGCGAAGGTCCGCCTCTCCGCGCCCAAGGACTTCAACACCGCGCTGCTCGTGCTCGGGGGGGAGGTGCGCTCCAACGGCTCCAACACCCTCAAGGACGGCGACTTCCTGCTGTTCAAGAACGACGGGACCGAGGTGGTCGTGGAGGCTCTGACCGAGGCGACGGCGCTGTTCCTCAGCGGCGCGCCCATCGACGAGCCTTTGGTACACTACGGGCCCTTCGTGATGAACACGGTGGACGAGATCAACCAGGCCGTCGAGGACTACCGCGACGGCAAGTTCGGCGAGTTGGCGGACGAAGGTTGAGTCCGCGGCTCAAACGCGGCCTGGCCGCGGCCGTCCTGCTATCGCCTCTCGCGCTGGCGGCGGCGGTGGCGCTCAACGTCCGCCTGCGCGAGACCTTGGACCGCCGCCAGGCCGCGCCGCCGGAGGGCCGCTTCGTGCCCGCCGGGGATGTCGAGCTGTTCGTGAGCGAGTGGGGCCCGCCCGGCGCGCCCGTCGTCCTCTTCACCCACGGCATGGGCGCCTGGAGCGGCCTGTGGGGCCTGGCGTTGGGCTCGGCCTGCCGAGAAGTGCGCTGCGTGGCCGTGGACCAGAGCCCGTTCGGCTATTCCCAGCGCCCCGCCGATTCTTCCTATGACCGCGGCGCCTCGGCGCGCCGCCTGTGGGCGTTGGCCGACTCCCTGGGAGCCGAGAAGGTCTCCATCGTCGGCCACTCCTTCGGCGGGGGCGCCGCCGCCGAGGCGGCCTTGCTCCATCCCGAACGCGTCCGCCGCCTCGTGCTCATCGCCCCGGCCCTGGGCCTGGGCGCGCCGCCGGCCGCGCCCGGCGTCGCCGGCGCGCTGCTCAAGCGTCCCGCCGTCGCGCGTCTCGTCGTCGCCGCGACCTTGGCCAACCCGCTCCTGCAGCGCCGCGGCCTGGCCCGCTTCATGGCCGACCCGTCCCGCGCCACCCCGGCGATGGCCGCCGTTTTGCGCCGCCCGCTGTACTCGAAGGGCTTCGTCGCGGGCCTGGCCGACTGGCTGCCCCGCTTCCTGTTCGACGCCGAGACCGGCCTCAGCGCCGACCCCAAGTCCTACGCCCGCCTGACCATGCCGACCCTGTTGGTGTGGGGGGACCGCGACACGACCACGCCCCTGCCCCAAGGCGAGGCCCTGAAAGCCCTCATCCCCGGGTCGCGCCTGGAAATCCTGCCGGGCATCGGCCACATGCCCCAACTCGAATCACCGGCCGCGGTCCAGGCGCTGCTCGCCGCCCACCTCGCGCCTTAGGCGCGTTTGAGGGCGGCTTCGACGGCGCCGAGCGTGACGCCGGTCTCGAGCGCGACGCGCCCGAGCAGCTCCCGCCGCCCCAGGCCGCGCCCGAGCAGCTTGCCGGCCGCGTCCATCTCCTGCCACCTCGCCATCGCCTTGCGGATGCGGACCATCTCGTCGCGGGTACCGGCCGGGGTCGTGTTCACGCCCCAAGTGTAGCCTTTATCGCCGCTGAGGTGTTGCCTTGTCAAGCCGCGGTGTGTTATACTCCTTCTGCGGGGTAGAGCAGCCTGGTAGCTCGCAAGGCTCATAACCTTGAGGTCGCTGGTTCAAATCCAGCCCCCGCAACCGATTTAGACGCATTCGAACCCGAGACGAGAAATGTCGGGACCGACCCACCGAAAGGTGGGTTTTGTGTTTTATGGGGACGCGTTCAGGCTTGCGTCTCGCGCGGGCCGCCGGGCGCGAGGATGAAGACGCGCAGGCCGAGGGTGTCCATGAAGCAGTAGCGGCGGCGGCACTCCTCGGCGCGCGCCGCGGCCTGCTCGGCGTCGCGGGCGAAGGCGCGCAGGGACAGGCGGCCGCCGGGCTCGAGCGCGATGAGCGGGTTGTCGGCGAGGAAGTCGGCGGCGGCGGGGGTCAGGCCCGGGGCGGCGAGGTCGAGGCTGCCGCGGCGCGCGTCGCGCCGCGCCGCGGCGTAGGCGCCGAGCAGGCATTTGTAGTCGAACACGCCGTCGCGGGCGAAGGGACGGCAGTGGCCCAGGTTCAGGACGCGGACGCCGTTCTCGCGGCACAGCGCCAGCATGAAGTGATAAACGGCGTCCGCGGCGCCTAGGCGCAGCAGCTCCGGGTCGCCGTCGCGCACGCCCATCTGCCAGAAGTGCGCCTGGTCGCCGTCGAGCTCCACGGTGCCGCCCGCGACGAGCTCGCCGCCGCCGCGGACCTGGATGAGGCGCAGCTGGCCGCCGCGCAGGCCCGCGAGGACCTCGGCGCGCGACTGCACGGAGGCGCCTTCGCCGTGGCGCGTGGTGACGAGGGGGAGATGGAAGCGGTCGTAGAACTCGGCGAACTCCGCTTCCGAGCGGCCGAGCGTCGTCGTGAAGGCGCCCGCGGCCGTGGTCCTGCGGTTGCGGTTGCGTTTGTCCTTGCCGCGTTCGGCGCAAAGGGGGGACTGGAGGTCGATGTCCATGCGGACCCAGGCGGGCAGGCGCGCCACGACGGGACCGCGCGGCAGGGGCTCGAAAGAGCGCCGCACGAAGCGCAGCACCAGGTCGGCGCCCGGCGCGCGCCGCGACAAGGCGGCGCAGGTCTCCCACAGCGGCACGGTCCCCAGGGAGCGCCGGCGGGCCCCCGGCGCGAACGCGCGTTTGAGCAGCGCGTCCACGAGGTCGGCCGGGCCGGCGCACAGCGCGGTCAACGGCTTGCCGCCGGCGCGGCCCTCGCCTTCGAGGAGGTGGAGCTCCTGGCGGCGCGCCAGGCCGACCGCGAAGCGGGCGGGTTCGAGCAGTCCGTCGAGGCCCGGGGGCAGCCGCATGCGGCAAGTAGACCATACTGCCGCGCGAGCGCGCACCGGCAGAGCTCAGCGCGCCGGGCCGCGGAGTTGCTAGAATCCCCGCCATGAACTTCGACCTCCTCGTTCTCGTCCTCGCGGCGTTGACGGCCGTCACCGGGTACCGCTCCGGCGCGGTGCGGCAGCTCTCTTCTTGGATCGGACTGGCGGCGGCTTATGTCTGCGCGCGGCCGCTGGCGGCGGCATGGGGGGAGGGGGCGGCGCGTTGGCTGGGGTGGGCGCCGGTCGTCGCGACCGTGGCGCTGAGCGCGACGCTGTGGGTGGTCCTCTACGTCGGGGCGAGCCAGGTGGCGCGGCTGGCGCTCAACCTGCTCGAGCCGGGCAAGGAGCGCGGCCCTCTCGACCAGGCGCTGGGCGCGGTCGCGGGCGCGGCCAAGGGCGCGGCCATCGTGCTCGCCGCGACCTCGGTGCTGGTCGCGTTGGAGAAGCCTTTGGCCGGCCTGGGCGTGGACATGACGCGGCGCACCGAGGGGTCGCGCGTGATGGCCTTCGTGCGCGAACACCCGCTGGTGGGGGAGCGCCGGCCGACGGCGGCCTCCGCCGTGGAGCAGGTCAAGGGCAAGGGCGCCGAGGCCGTCTCCAAGGTGAAGGGCGGCGCCGAGGCCGCCTTGAAGACCGTCGCGCCCGCCGGGCGTTGAGCCGGGCCGCGGCGTAGGACACGGGCCATGCCCGAGCGCTGGAAACTCTTCGTCGCCGCGACCTTCGTCATCGCGGCGACCCCGGGCCCCAACATGCTGCTGGTGATGACGACCAGCGTGCGCCATGGGCTGCGCCGCGCGTTGGTCACCATGGCGGGCCTGCTCACGGGGCTGAGCCTCATGCTCGTCGCCTCCGCCGCGGGGCTCGACGCGCTGCTGCGCGCCTCGCCGTCCTTGTTCGCGGCCCTGCGGCTGCTGGGCGCCGTGTATCTCGTTTATCTGGGCGCGGCGCTGTGGCGCGCGCCTTCCGGGGCGGCGCCGGCCGCGGCCCCGCCGGCGCGGGCGGGGCTTTACCGCCAGGCCCTGCTCGTCTCGTTGAGCAACCCCAAGGCCATCCTCTTCGCGGCCGCCTTCCTGCCGCAGTTCGTGGACGCGGACAAGCCGCGCGGCCCGCAGTTCGCGGCGCTCGTGGCGCTGTTCGCCGTCATCGAGGTGACCTGTTACCTCGCCTACGCGTTGGGCGGGCGCCAGGCCGCGGCGTGGCTGGCGCGTCCCGCGACGCGGCTGTTCTTCGACCGCGCCGCCGGCGCGTTGTTCGTGGGCTTCGCGCTGCTGCTGCTCCTGGGGTCCTGAGTTGCATCCGCGCAACCGCCACCGGGGCCGCTACGACCTGGAGCGCCTGTGCCAGGGCTCGCCGGAGCTGCGCCCTTTCGTGCGGCCCAGCCCGGCCGGAGAGCCCACCGTGGACTTCGCCGACCCCGCGGCCGTCGCCGCGCTCAACCGCGCGCTGCTGCGGGAGTACTACGGCGTGCCGGACTGGCGCATCCCGCCCGGCTACCTGTGCCCGCCGGTACCCGGGCGCGCCGATTACATCCACCACGCCGCGGACCTGCTCGCGGGCGCCGGGGAGGTCCCGCGCGGCGACGCCGTGCGCGTGCTCGACATGGGCGTGGGCGCCAACGCCATCTATCCCATCATCGGACGCCGGGAGTACGGCTGGAGCTTCGTGGGCGTGGACGCGGACCCGGTCGCGCTGGAATCGGCCCGGGCCATCGTGGCCTCGACGCCCGGCCTGGAGGGCGGCGTCGAGCTGCGCCTGCAGCGCCGCGCCGCGCGCACGCTCGAAGGCGCGCTCGTCCCGGGCGAACGCTTCGACTTGACCGTGTGCAACCCGCCCTTCCACGCGTCGCCGGCCGAGGCGGACGCCGCGGCCCGGCGCAAGCGGCGCGGCCTCGGCCAGGCGGCGGACGCGCCGCGCAACTTCGCCGGCCGCGCCACCGAGCTGTGTTTCCCGGGCGGGGAGGACGCGTTCATCCGCTCGCTCATCGAAGAGAGCGCGGCCGCCCCGCGCGCGGCGCTCTGGTTCACGAGCCTCGTGTCGAAGGCGGAGAACCTCGCCGACCTCGAGCGCGCGGCGCGCAAGGCGGGCGCCGTCGAGACGCGGGTCGTCCCGATGGGTCAGGGCCGCAAGGTCAGCCGTTTCCTGGCCTGGACCTTCGAGCGCCAAGAACTCCCGCCGGGCCACCGTTAAAGGTACACTGGGCCACCCCTTGGCCCGACGGGCCGAGGGGTTCGTCGTTCAGGCGCACTGGGGGTCCCATGGACAAGATGGAGGCGAAATGAAGGCGCATCTTTTCGAGTTCCGATCCGACACGCGCAAGCTCAAGTGCCTGTGCGGCTGGGAGCGCACGCTCAAGATCACGGACCCCGAAGCCGCGCGCGAGAAGTTCGAGGAGCACCGCGCCGAGGCGACGCGGCCCGAGCCGGACTGACGCCGGGTAACGCGCGACCTCGAGCGGAGAGAGCAGCCGCCGGCCGGGAGCCCGCGGGCCTCTAACGCGGCAGCGCCGCGTCCAGGGCCGAGGCAACGCGCGGGTCCACGGGCGCCGGGGCGGGGCGGCCGAGCCGGGCGGCCAGGCGCGACAGATAGGCCGCGGCGTGCGGGTCCGCGGCCGAAGTCAGCAGCAGTTCCCAGGCGCGCTCCGGGCGGCCGGCCGAGGCCTCGGCATGGGCCCAGAACAACTTCGCGGCGGGCAAGGCGGGCGAAGCGGCGTTGAGCGCGCGGTAGGCCGCGGCCGACTCCTCCCAGCGGCGCAGCCACAACAGCGAGAAGGCCAGGTTCTGCCGCGCGTCGAGGTCGCCGGGGTCCAGGGCGAGGGCCTTCGCCGCGAACGCGGCGCCTTCGTCCCAGCGCCCGCGGCTCGTCGCGGCCCACGCGCGCTGCGACCACGGACGGGCGGAATCCGGCGCGAGTTCGGAGGCCAAACGCAGGCAGTCGTCCGCCTCGGACCAGGCGCCGTTGCGGCCGAAGGCCACGCCGAGGTTCAGGTAGCCGAAGGAGGCCCCCGGCTCGCCGCGCCCGGAGGCGGCCAATACGCGCAGCTCGTCGAGTCGTCCCGACGGCGCGCGCAGCGCTTCGATGGAGGCGCGCAGGACTTTCGTCAGCCACGAGGGGCGCAGGCGCTCGCTGTCGCGCGCGGCCGTCAGCGCGCGGTCCGGGTCGCCGCGCCGCAGCCAGGACGCGGCGCGTTCGGCCTCGAACTTCCAGCTGTAGGGCGGGTGGGAGTGGCGCTCCAGGAAGGCGTCGGGGTCGAGGCTCGCGCGGGCGTGCCCCAGGCTCGTCGTCGTCCACCACGCGCCGGCCGCGAGCAGCGCGCCGGAGAGGACCAGTCGCGGGCGCTCCGGCAGGCCGGGCGCGGCGCGCAGCAGGAGGAAGAGGAGGAAGGCGTAGGTGCCGACGGCCCGCACGGGCAGGACCTCGCCGTTGAGGAGGGTGGCGACCGCCAGCTCGGAGGCGCAGACGAGGAGGAGGCCCGTCCAGGCCAGGGCTTCGCGGCGGGAGCGCGCGGCGTAGACCGCGAAGGCCGCCGCCGCCGCCCACGCCGCGGCGTGCGGCGCCGCGGCGCCGGAGGGGACCATGCCGCCGTAGACTCGGAAGGAGCCCGTCACCGCGACGCGGAGGTACTCGGTGGCGGCGACCGCGGCCTGCGGCAGCAGGGACCAGCGCCAGACGGTGGGGAAGGGAGGCGGGTCGTGGGCGAGCACGAGCCGGCGCTGGAGCAGGTAGAGGCCCGCGGCGGCGAAGGCCGCGAGCAGCGCGGCGAGCGTCGCGCGCGTCGGACGGGGGCGCAGCGCGAAGACGGCCAGCGCCAGGCCGAAGGGCAGCGCGACGGCGCTCTCGCGGGCCAGGCAGGCGACATAGACGCAGGCGGCGGCCGCGACGATGCCCGCGGCTCGACCGCCTTCGGCGGCGCGCACCCCGCGCCACGCGCCGTAGGACGCGGGCAGGAGCAGCGCGCCGGTCGCCAGGAGCGGCGAGACGAAGAACCAGCTGTTGTAGGGGTGGACCAGCAGCAGCGCGGCTCCGCCCCAGGCCGCGGGCGGCGACGCGCCGGCTTCCAGCAGCGCCAAGGCGAGCGCGGCGGCGCAGAGCAGCCACAGCAGCCCCGCGGCCGCGCGGTAGGGGCGGGCGTCGCCGCAGCCCGCGGCGCGCGCCAGCAGGCCGAGGAACAGGTTCGCCAGAGGGCGGTAATACGCGCCGTCCTCGCCGACCGCGCGCGAGAGGAGGAGCGAGGAGACCGGGGCCGAGGTCAGCCGGCTGCAATGCGACGGTATCTGCAGCGCGTCCTCGCGCACGAACGCGCGGCCGTGCGCGGCCCAGAGCAGCGCGGCGCCCAGGGCGGCGTAGGCCAGCGGCGCGGCGAAGCGAGAGGCGGTCACGGCTCGATGAAGCGGGAGCGCTGCGCCGGGTCGGGGAGCCGGCACGCGTCGAAGCGGCCGAAGAGGCGGTAACGCGCGCCCGCGACGAGGTCGTAGCCGGCGTCGAGCAGCGGCGCGGGCAGGACCTCGAGCAGCGAGAGCAGCCGCCAGCCGGGGCCGAGGGCGGCGAACACGGCGAAGACGGCCTTCGCCTTGCGCAAGGGCGCGCCCGCGGCGTCGCGCACCAGGTAGACGGTGTCCAACGCCGCCGGGTCGAAGCCGTGCGGGCGCAGGGCGGCCGCGGCGAACGCGCCCTGCAGCGGCGCGAAGCGGAAGACGGCGTCGCGGTCGCGCTCCAGCACGAAGCGCACGAAGCGGTCGCAGAGCCCGCAGACCCCGTCGTAGAGGATGACGCCGCCTCCCGCGCGGCGCCGGGACAGGAGGCGGTCCCAGACCGCCTCCAGCGGGGGGAAATAGGCGAGCAGCAGCGCGACGACGATGAAGGGGCGCAGGCGCTTGTACGGGTGCATGACCATCAGCAGGGCGTAGAGCAGGACGGGGGTCATCCTCAGGGCGAGCTTGAGCGCGGCGGCGCCCTCGAAGCGGCGGCCGTCCATGACCACGGCCGACGGCGCGCGCGCGGGGCCCGCCTCGACGCGCCACAACCCGTCGAGGTCGCACGCCTCGGCCAGGGCGGCCAGGCGCCGCATCGCGCCCGAGCCGGCGTCGTAAACGAGGCGCAGGGGCTCGCGCGGCCAGGCGACGAAGGCCAGCAGCGCGGCCGCCACGCCGTAGTAGAACTCGGCGAAGGTCGCGCCCCACAGGATGACCAGGATGCCGGAGTGGAGGGACAAGGTGAGCCACACGGTGAGCCGGTCCCAGCGCGGACGGCAGGCCAGGACGGCGATGGCGAACTCCGCGACGATGACGGACCAGGACATCAGCTTGGAGAGCAGCAGCGGGGGCAGCAGGGCCGCGACGGCCATGTAGGGACCGTGCTGCACGCGGCGGGCGAACCAGTTCTCGAAGTACCGCCCGCTCCACCAGTCCGCGTCCAGCGCCTTGCTCAACCCGCAGCCGAAGTACACGAGCGCGAACTGCGCGCGCAGGAAGGCGGTCCCGGTCTCGGGCGTATAGAGGCCGAGCAGCAGGAACTGGAGGGCGAAGAAGGTCTTGCCGTTGGAGAAGAAGGCCTTGGACGCGAGGATGTTGAGCATCAGCGCCGCGCCGACGAGCAGGCAGGAGGCGCGCGCGCGGCGCGTGAGGAAGAGGCCCGCGGCCCCCGCCAGGAACGCGGCCTGGGTCGCGGGCGCGAACAGGCCGAGCCCGCGCAGGGCGTCGAAGGCGGGATGGAACGGCAGGAACGGGTCGCCGAAGGACCCCGGCATGCGCTGCCACAGCAGGCTCAGCACCATGAGACGCGCGGCCAGGTGGAGGTTGCCGGGCAGGTCGCCGCCGCCCAGGCGCCACGCCGGGCTCAGCGGGGCCATCGCCACTCCCGGACCGGGCCGCCGTTGACGTCGTAGCGCACGCGCACGCGCGCCCCGTCGCCGCGGCCGTAGGTCTCCTCGTACTGCCGGATCTTGTCGAGCACGTTGGCCGGCGAGCGTTGGTCCCAGCCGTGCGCGGGCAGGCGGTAACGCGCGAGCGCCTGTTCCGGCGTCAGGCGGCGGCCGCCGACCGCGACCTCCACGCTGAAGCGCGTCTGGCGGTCGTAGGGCGACCAGCGGAAGTAGCGCAGCGGCGTGAAGAAGGAGTAGCCCAGGCACGCGAGCTGGGCGGCGAGGAGGGAGGCGGCGAGCAGCGGGCGGGGCGCGAGCGGCCAGGGGCGCGCCCCGGGCCTCATCGGCGGCGGCGCGTCTTGCGCGCGGAGAGCACTCCGGCGATGACCCTCTCCTGCTCGCGCTCGGTCAGGTTCGAGCCGCTGGGCAGGCACAACCCGCGCGCAAAGAGGTCCTCGCACACCGCGCCGCCGACCATGCGGCGGCCCTTGAACACGGGCTGCAGGTGCATCGGCTTCCAGAGGGGGCGCGCCTCGACGTCGCGGGCGGCGAGCGCGAGGCGGACCTCCTCGCGCGAGGCGCCGAACGCCGCGGCGTCGAAGAGGACGCAGGTGAGCCAATGGGTCGAGAAGCAGTCCGGCGCCTCGGGCATGAAGGTCACGCCGGGCAGGCCGCCGAGGGCCTCGCGGTAGCGCGCGAAGACGCGGCGGCGCGCGGCCACGCGGCGGTCGAGCACCGCGAGCTGGCCCAGGCCGATGCCCGCGAGCACGTTGCTCATGCGGTAGTTGAAGCCGATGTGGGAGTGCTGGTAGTGGGGGGCGTCGTCGCGCGCCTGCGTCGCCAGGAAACGCGCGTGGCGGGCCAGGCGGCCGTCGTCGGTGACGAGCATGCCGCCGCTGGAGGTGGTGATGATCTTGTTGCCGTTGAAGGAGAACACGCCCGCCCAGCCGAAGGTCCCGGCCGAGCGGCCGCGGTAGGTCGCGCCCAGCGCTTCGGCCGCGTCCTCGATGAGGGGCACCCCGTGGCGGCGGCAGGCCGCGGCGATGGGGCGGTAGTCGGCGCACTGGCCGTAGAGGTCCACCGCGATGACGGCGCGCGGCAGGCGCTTCTTCTTGGCCAGGCGGTCGAGCTCGGCGGCGAGCAGGGCCGGGTCCATGTTCCAGGTCGCTCGGTCGCTGTCGATGAACACCGGCACGCCGCCGTCGTAGGTGATGGCGTTGGCGGTCGCCGCGAAGGTGAACGAGGAACACAACACCTCTTCCCCGGGGCGCAGCTTCAGCGCGCGCAGCGAGAGGTGGAGGGCCGCCGTGCCGCTGGAGACGGCCACGGCGTGGCGCGCGCCGACGCGCGCGGCGAACGCCTTCTCGAAGGCGGCGACGTGGGGGCCCAGCGGGCCGATCCAATTGGTGCGGAACGCCTCGCGGATGAACGCCATCTCGCGCCCGCTCAGATGCGGGGCCGACAGGAAGACATGGCCGCCCTTCTTGCTCACGCGGCGATTATGCCAAATACCCCTGGCGCCGCGCCCGTCCGTATGTTATACTGAAGGCGTCGCAGCGTTTTCGAACCCGTAACTAGAAATGTCGGGACCGGCCCTTGGGCGAGCAAAGCCCAGGGGTTTTGTGTTTCCAGGCGCCCGAAGTTAACGAAGGGGACAGGCACTTTCGTTAATTAACGAAAGTGCCTGTCCCCTTCGTTAACATGGCCATCCTCCTCTCCTGTCAGAAGCTGAGCAAGAGTTTCGGGCTGCGCCCCCTTTTCGAGGGGCTGTCGCTCGGCCTCTTCGAGGGGGAGCGCGCGGGCATGATAGGTCCCAACGGCGCGGGCAAGTCCACCTTGCTGCGCATCCTGGCCGGGCTGGAGACCCCGGACGAGGGCACGCTGTCGGTGCGGCGCGGGCTGCGCGTGGGCTACCTGGCCCAACGCGACCGTTTCGATGAGGCCGAAGGCGGCCTCACCGTGCGCGGCGCCGTCGCCGCCGCCTTGGCCGACCTCGGGCTCGAGGACTGGGAGGTGGACATGCGCGTGGAGACCGGCCTGGAGCAGGCCGGCTTCCCCGACCCGGAGCAGAAGGTGGCGAGCCTCTCCGGCGGCTGGCGCAAACGCCTGGCCATCCTCTCCCAGGTCGCGCGCGAGCCCGACCTGCTCCTGCTCGACGAGCCGACCAACCACCTCGACTTGGAGGGCGTGTTGTGGCTGGAGGGCTTCCTCTCCGACCTCTCCTTCCCGTTCCTGGTGGTCACCCACGACCGACGCTTCCTCCAGCGGGTGTGCAACCGCATCATCGAGCTCAACAAGCAATACGAGGACGGCCACTTCAGCTCCAAGGGCAACTACGCGGACTTCCTGGAGAAACGCGAGGAGCTCTTCGCCCTGCAGCGCACCGCCGAGACCAAACTCGCCAATACCGTGCGCGGCGAGATCGAGTGGCTGCGCAAGGGACCCAAGGCGCGCACCACCAAGCAGACCGCGCGCATCGACCGCGCCGGGGAGATGATGGGGGAGCTCGCCGAGCTCAAGTTCCGCAACGCGCAGACCCGCGCGACCGAGATCGACTTCCTGGGCACCGAACGCGCGTCCAAGAGCCTGGTGCGCGCCAAAGGCGTGACCAAGTCCATGGGCGGGCGGCGCCTGTTCGGGCCGCTCGACCTCATGCTCGGTCCGGGCGACAAGCTGGGTCTCTTGGGCGAGAACGGCTCGGGCAAGAGCACCCTCCTTAAGATACTGGCGGGCACGCTCGCGCCCGACGCCGGCGAGCTCAAGCAGGCCGACCGGCTCCAGGTGGTGACCTTCGACCAGCACCGCGAGGACCTGGACATGGAGGCCAGCCTGCAGAAGTCTCTGTGCCCCATCGGCGAACACGTCGAGTACAAGGGCCAGCGCATCCACGTCTACGGCTGGGCCGAGCGTTTCTTGTTCCGCAAGGAGCAGATGCACCTGCCGCTGCGGCTGCTCTCCGGCGGCGAGCAGTCGCGCGTGCTCATCGCGCGTCTGATGCGGCAGAGCGCCGACCTCCTCCTGCTCGACGAGCCCACCAACGACCTCGACCTTCAGTCCCTGGAGGTCTTGGAGAACAGCCTGCGCGACTTCCCCGGCGCGCTCGTGCTCGTCACCCACGACCGCTGGCTGTTGGACCGCGTCAGCCAGTCCATCCTGGCGCTCGACGGCAAGGGCGGGGCGCGGTTCTACGCCGAGCTCTCGCAGTGGGAGACCTGGAAGGACGCCCAGCCCAAAGGCGCGGCCGCGGCCCCGCCGCCTCCTCCCAAACCCGCGCTGACGCCCGAGCAGAGCAAGGAGCTCGGCTCCATGGAGTCCAAGATCAAGACCGCGGAGGAGAAACTCGCCGCGGCCAAAGCCGCGCTCGAGGACCCCGCCGTCGCCACCGACGCCGGCGAGCTGGCCAAACGCCAGGCGGCGGTGGACGCGGCCCAGGCCAAGGCCGACGAGCTCTACCGGCGCTGGGAAGCGCTCGAAGCCCTACGCCAGTAGGTCGGTGACGGCCGCGCGCAGCTCGCGCAGGCCGTCGTTCTTCTCGGCGCTGACCCAGTGGAGCGCCTTGGCGTCCACGCCGGCCTGCCGGGCCAGCTCCTGGCGGCGGTGATGCGCGCCGGAGGGTTTGACCTGGTCGGACTTGGTCGCGACGACCAGCCACGGCAGGCCCTCGGCCTGCAGCCACGTGAGCATCTCCAGGTCCAGCCGCGTCGGGCCGACCTTCGCGTCCACGAGCACCAGCACCATGCGCAGGTTCGGGCGGCCGGTGAGGTAACCCTCGATCATCGGCCCCCAGCCGGCGCGTTCGGCCTCGTCGCCTTTGGCGAAGCCGTAGCCCGGCAGGTCCACGAGCCAGCGCGACTCGCCCGCGTCGTAGACGTTGATGACGCGCGTGCGCCCGGGCGTGCCGGAGACGTGGGCGAGCTTCTTGTTGCACAGCGCGTTGAGCAAGGTGCTCTTGCCGGCGTTGGAGCGGCCGACGAAGGCGACCTCGGCGGCGCTCGCGCCCAGCTTGCGGGAGTCGGTCTCGCTGAGGAGGTAGCGCGCCGCCGTCAGGGCGACGCCCATCACTCGTCCCCGCGCACGCGGCCGCGGTTCTGCTTGACGGCCGAGCGATGGCGCTTCTGCTCGAGGTTGCGGCGCTTGGCGGCCCTGGAGGGGCCGCGCTTGCGGCGCCGCTCGAGCTCGGCCTGGTGGCGGCGCGCGGCGGCCTTCTCGCGGGCGGCGCCTTCGAGCTTCTCGGCCATGCGCTCGCGCGCGAGATAGCGGTTTAGCGCTTGCGAGCGTTCCTCCTCGGCGCGCACCATCATGCCGGTGGGGGTGTGGAAAAGCGTGACGGCGGTCTCCACCTTGTTGACGTTCTGACCGCCGGCCCCGCCCGAGCGCGTGAACTGCTCGACCAGGTCTCCCGGGCGCACGCCGAGCGCGGCGAGGCGGGCGGCCAGCGCGGCCCAGCGGTCGGAGGTCGTCATCTCAGGGCGCGGCGTCGAGGCGCGCGAGCGCGGCCTTCGTGCTCAGGCGCACTTCGGCGCTCGCGTCGAGGAGGAGCCCCTCGAGGCTGCGGCGCAGCTCGGGGTCGCGCACGCCCAACACGCCCAAGGCCCGCGCGGCGCTGGCGCGCACGCGGGCGTCCGGGTCGGAGAGCGCGGCGCGCAGGGGGCCCGCCGCGGCCGCGGCCGCGGGCCCGAGTCCGCCGAGCTCGTCGGCGGCCAAGGCGCGCCGCCGCGGCTCGGGCGCAGAGAGGTCGGCGAGCAGTCCCGGGACGGGGTCCGTTCGGACGCGGCCCGTCCCGGCGTCGCGCGCGAAGCGGGCCGGCAGGCCCGCGACGAGCGGGCGGGCGGCGGGTGAGGCGGGCGCCGCGGCCACGAGCGGCTCGGGCCGGCGCGCGGGTTTCGGCGACCAGCGTTCCAACTGGCGCTCCAACGCCCGGAGGTCGCCCGCGGGCAGCTCGACCTCGGGCCGGGAGGGCTGCCACGGGGCCATGATGGCGGCGAGGAGCTCCTCGGCGTCCGGCGCCTCGTCGGGCAGGACGCCGGTCTCCTTGAAAGCCTGCAGCCGCAGCGCGCCGGCCGTGAGCTCGAGCAGCAGCGGCGCGGTCGCGGCCCGATGCTCGGCCGTGAGGCGCTCGCTCTGCGCGTACGCCGCGCTCGTGAGCTCGCCGTCGGCGGAGCGCACGAGCGGTCCCGCGACCTCCTGGAGCCGGCGCACGAAGTCGCCGCGTTGGGCCTCCAACGCGGCGGTTTTGGCGCGCAGCTCGGCGCGCAGCGCGGCGGCCTCGTCGGCGCCGCCCGCGGCGGCGGCGGCGAGGGGCGCGGCGAGGAGGAGCCCGGCCAGTCGTGGCGCGCGCGGCATGGGGTTAGGATAGCACGCCGGGGGCCGGTTTTGGTTTGATGGGGGCATGGAGACATGCGCCCGCTGCGGCAAGGAGTTCGGCTGCGGCATGACCGAGGGCCGGACCTCGTGTTGGTGCGCGGAACTGCCGCCCGTCCTGCCCGTCCCGGCCGAAGGCGAGGGGACCTGCCTGTGCCCGGCCTGCCTCGAGGAGGACCTGGCGCGTGCGAGGCTGCGCCTGGGGCAATGCCTCGACTGCCGTCACCGCCGGCCGTTGCGCTCGAAGGGGGGCGACGACCTCGTGTTGTGCGGCCTTTCCTCGGAGCAGGCGCGTTTCCCCAAATATCCGCCGCTGCCGATGGCCGGGTGCGCGGGGTTCGAGCGCTTCCGGAAGCGCTGACTCAGTAGGGGACGGACAGCGCCGGGCAGCGCGTCGCCAGCCAGGCCTTGAGCGCCGCGTCGTCGTACTTCAGGCGGTGCTCGCCGTCGGGCGTGTACTCGAACACCTCGTGGTTCTTCACCGTGCAGAACTGGCCGTGGGGCGAGCGGAAGGTCGAGTCGCCGTTGCGCCGGCCCGAGGGCTGGCCGCCGCGCCGGTAGCCGGCGTCCAGGAGGAGCCCCGCATAACGCGTGATCTCGAAGCCGCCGCGCACGGAAGGGTCCACGACGGGGGCGACGGTCGCGTCGCCGTCGAGCGCGGCGACCTGCGCGGTCGCGGGGTCGAAGCGGAAGCGGCGCCCGTCGGAGGCGAGGACCGAGACGGTGCCGGCCGCGGCGTCCATCTCCAGGCGCGGGGCGTCGAGGCGGGGGAAGAGGTAATACTCCCGCGCCGAAGTGAGGGTCGCGACGTCCTCGCCGGGGCCGTAGGAGCTGAAGACCATGAGCAGCCCGGTGTCGAAGAAGGTGTAATCGCGGTACACGAGGTTCATCGCGTTCATCGGGTGGATGGACACGAAACACTTGTCGCCGTAGTCGGCGGAGTAGCCCTGCGTGTTGCCGACGTGGGACGGGCGTTGTGGTGAGCAGGCCGCGACGGCTGGTCCGGCCGAGACGGCGAGAAGCGCGGCGGCGAGCGCCGCCCTCATCCCTTGCGGGCCTCGAAGGCGATGGACGCGACGCAGGCGCAGGTCGCGCCGCCGCCGCCGCCGTAGGAGGGCATGCCGCACGGCAGGTCCGCGCGTCCGGCGAGGCGGTCGGCGGCCAGGGCCTCGGCGACGAAGTCGGTGAAGTCGAACTTGCCGGAGCCGCAGGCCCCCGGGCAGTCGGAGGAGACGATGAACGCGTCGCCGGCGCCCAGGTTGATGACGCGCTCCTCGAGGATCTGTCCCTGCGCTCCCTTGACGGACAGGGAGACCTTCAACCCGGCGACGCCGGGGAAGTTCGCCGACAGCGTGCCGGCCGCGCGTTCGCCGGCCGCGGCGTCCTGGGCGCGTTGGAGCTTCTCGTCGTTCTTGCTGGGTCCGACCTTGCGCTTCTTCTTCCGGTAGAAATCTGCCATGTGGCCTCGACTCTAGCATAGTTGATACGATGCGTGTATGGCCGAGACGCTGAGGGCGGCGTTGGACGCGGTCGCGGGCATGGGACCGGCCGGCTCGGCGGCCTTCGTCCTCCTCTACGCGTTGTGCTGCGTGGCCTTCGTCCCGGCCGTGGTGCTCACGCTCGGCGCGGGCGCGGCGTTCGGCCTCGTCAAAGGCTTCCTGCTGGTCTGGGCTGGCGCCACGCTCGGCGCCTGCCTGGCCTTCCTCGCCGGACGCTACCTCCTGCGCGACTGGGTGACCCGCCGGCTGGAGCGTTTCCCCGCCTTCCGCGCGGTCTCGCGCGCGGTGGCCCGGGAGGGTTGGCGCGTCGTGGTGCTCACGCGCCTCTCGCCGGTGCTGCCCTTCATCCTCCTCAACTACGCCTACGGCCTGACCGCCATCCCGCTGCGCGAGTACGCCTGGGCGTCCTGGCTGGGCATGGCGCCGGGGACCTTGCTCTACGTCTGGGTCGGGGCGGCGGCCGGCGAGGCCGTGCGCGCGGGCGCGGGCGGCCGCGCCCGCACGCCGGCGGAGTGGGCCTTCTTCGGCGTGGGCCTGCTCGCCACGCTCGGCGCGGTGACGCTCGTCGGCCGCGCGGCCAAACGCGCGCTGGCCGAGGAGGCCGCGTGAGCTGGCGCGACTCGCTCGTGCCCGGCGACGAGCACGACGAAGCCCTCGCCGCGCAGGTCCATCCCGCGGGCTGGACCGCGCCCGAGCCGCGGGAGCGCTACGACCTGGTGGTGCTGGGGGCGGGCACGGCGGGCCTGGTCGCCGCGGCCGGCGCGGCGGGCGTCGGCGCCTCGGTCGCGCTCGTGGAGCGAGGCCTCATGGGCGGGGACTGCCTCAACGTCGGCTGCGTGCCGTCCAAGGCCCTGCTCGCCGCGGCGCGCGCGGTCGCCGACGCGCGCCGGCTCGGCGAGTTCGGCGCCCGCGCCGACGGCGTCGCCGCGGATTTCCCCGCGGTGATGGAGAGACTGCGGCGCCTGCGCGCCGGCCTCGCGCCGCACGACGGCGCCGCGCGCTTCGCGTCGCTGGGCGTGAGCGTGTTCTTGGGGGAAGCGCGCTTCACGGGGCCCGACGCGGTCGCGGTCGCCGGCAAGACGCTGCGCTTCAAGAAGGCGGTCATCGCCACGGGCGCGCGCGCGGCCGTCCCGGTCCTGCCGGGCCTGGGCGAAGCCGGTTACCTCACCAACGAGACCGTCTTCGCGCTGACGGAGCTGCCGCCCCGGCTGGCCGTGCTCGGCGGCGGGCCCATCGGTTGCGAGCTGGCCCAGGCCTTCGCGCGCCTGGGCTCGTCGGTGACGCTCGTCTCGTCCACTGCGCGCCTGCTGCCCAAGGACCCGCCTGAAGCCGGCGCCCTGGTCGAGGCGGCTTTGCGCCGCGACGGCGTCGAGGTGCTGCTGCGCGCGCGGCCCGCGGCGGTGTCGGGCGCCGGCGCGGACACGGTCGTGACCGTCGCGGCCAACGGGGTCTCGCGCGCCGTGCGCTGCGACCGCATCCTCGTGGCCGTGGGACGGCGCCCCAACGTGGAGGGGCTGGGTTTGGAGGCCGCCGGCGTGGACTTCGACCCGGAGCGCGGGGTGGTCGTGGACGACTTCCTGCGCACGACCAACCCGCGGGTCTACGCCAGCGGCGACGCCTGCCTGGAGTGGAAGTTCACCCACGCGGCCGACGCCGCGTCGCGCCTGGTCGTGCAGAACGCGCTGTTCCTCGGCCGCAAACGCGCGTCGTCTTTGATCGTGCCGTGGTGCACCTTCACCGACCCCGAGGTCGCGCGCGTCGGGTTGACGCCGGAGGCGGCCGCGCGCTCGGGCCTGCCCCACCGGGTCTTCGACCTGCCCATGACGGGCGTGGACCGGGCGGTGCTCGACGGCGACACCGAGGGGTTCCTTCAGGTCGTCGCCGGGAAGGGGGGCAGGGTGCTCGGCGCCACCATGGTCTCGCGCCACGCCGGCGAATCCATCGGCCAACTCACCATGGCCGTGCGCAAAGGCCTGACCATGGCCGACCTCTCCGCCACCATCCAGCCCTACCCGGTCCAAGCCGACGCCATCCGCCGCGCCGGCGACGCCTGGAACCGCTCCCGCCTGACCCCCTTCACGAAGTCGCTCCTGAAGTCCCTCCTGCGCTTCACCGCCTAATAGTTAAGCTGGGGTCAGACCCTTCTTAACTCATCGGGCGATTAGTTAAGAAGGGTCTGACCCCAGCTTAACTCCTTTCAGGGTGAGGGTGACGGTGGTGCCTTTGCCGATGCCTTCGCTGGTCATCAGGACCTCGCCGCCGTGTTTGTTCATGATCCAGCGGGCGATGTTGAGGCCGAGGCCGGTGCCGCCGCTCTCGATGCGCGTGGTGGCGAAGGGCTCGAAGAGGCGCTTGAGGGTGTCCGCCTCGATGCCCACGCCGGTGTCGGCGAGGATGAGGCGCACCATGGCGCCCGCGGTCTCGGCGCGGATGGTGAGGCGGCCGCCGAAGGGCATGGCGTCGAGCGCGTTGATGAGCAGGATGGTCAGCACCTGGTGGAGGTGGCGCTCGCTGGCGAGCACCTTGAGGTCCTTGGGGACCTCGACGAGGGTCTCCACGCCGCGCTCGTTGAAGCGGATGCGCAGGACCTCGACGGCGATGGTGAGGACGGGGCCGAGCTCGACGGGCTTGAGGTCCAGGGGGGAGGGTTTGGCGAAGTCGAGGATGTCCGACAGGATGGCGACCGCGCGGTCGGCCTCGCGCGAGACGACGGAGAGCTGCTCGCTGGGGTCGCCGCCGCGCTGCAGAACCCGCTGCGCGTGCTCCACGGTGAGGATGACGGTGTTGAGGGGCGTGCGCACCTCGTGCACGACGCTCGACATCATCTGTCCGACGGTGGAGAGGCGCTGGAGCCAGGCCAGCTTGTCCTCGAGGTCGGACTCGGGGCCGACCGGCGCCGTGCGCTTGCGGTGGGCCAGGTACAGTCCCGCGGCGAGCCCGGCGGCGGCCGCGAGGACGGCGACGGCGGCGAGCTTGGCCTCCATGAGGGTTAAATGTATAAAATGCGGGCATGGCGACCAAGGTCCTGCTCGTTGAAGACGACGCGTCCTTCCGCAAGGCGGTGTCGGACGTGCTCACGCTGGAGGGCTACGAGGTGCTCCAGGCGCCTTCGGGCAAAGCCGGCATCGTCGCGGCCCAACGCGACATGCCCGACCTCGTGGTGCTCGACCTCATCATGCCCGGCATGAAGGGGCTGGAGGTCTGCCAGCACCTCAAGCAGGACGCCGCGACCGCGCGCATCCCCATCATCATCCTGACGGGCAACGACAAGGACGGGCAGGACATCGCCTGCCTCGACATGGGCGCCGACGACTATCTCACCAAGCCCGTGAAAAGCGAGCGCCTGCTCGCCTACTGCCGCGCCATCCTGCGCCGCCAGGCCGGCGAGGACGAGAAGGCTCCGCCGCCTCAGGTCGCCGTGGGCCCGCTGAGCCTCGACTACCCGCGCAAGGTGGTCACCTTGGGCTCCAAGGAGCATCAGCACCTGACGCCCAAGGAGTTCGAGCTGCTCTACTACCTGGCCCAGCGCACCCCCAACCCCACCGACCGCGCCACCATCTATAAGGACGTGTGGGGCGTCGAGGCGCCCTCGGAAGGCGCGCTGAAGACCGTCGAGGTGCACGTGCGTCGCATCCGCCTGAAGTTGGGTTGGAAGTCGGACCAGTGGCTGGTGTCCGTCTCGGGCCGCGGTTACGCGCTGATCCCCCTCAAGTAACGCGTCAGCGCGCGTGTTCGACGACGAGCAGCGCTGCCGAGAGGACGGCCACCGCCCAGGTCGCGGCCGGCACCTCGCGGCGGCGGCCGGCGAGCGCGTAGAGCGCGGCGTGGGAGACGAAGCCCCACAGCAGGCCTTGCGTGATGGAGAAAGTCAGGGGCACCAGCGCGGTCGCCAGGAACGCGGGCACCGCGTCCTCCAAACGCTCGCAGTCGAGCTTCGTCACGGAGCGGAACATGAGCGCGCCTACGATGACCAAGGTGGGCGCGGTGGCGTAGGGCGGCACCATGCCGGCCAGCGGCGCCAGGAACAGGCAGGGCAGGAAACACACGGCGGCGGCCACGGCCGTGAGCCCCGTGCGGCCGCCCATCTCGATGCCGGCGGCGCTCTCGATGTAGGCCGTGCCTGAAGAAGTGCCCAGCAGCCCCGCGCCGAGCGTCGCCCAGGCGTCCACGATGAGCCCTTGCCGCAGGTTCTTGGGCCGCCCCGCCTCGTCGGTGAGTCCCGTCGCCGCGGCCACGCCCACGAAGGTCGCCACCGAGTCGAACAGGTCGGTCATCAGGATGGAGACCACGGTGGGCAGAAGGGCCGGGGCCAACGCGCCGACGGGGTCGAGCTTGAAGAGGAGGGAGAAGTCGGGCTTGGAGACCGGCGACGGCGGCGCGGCGACCAGTCCCAGCGCCCATGCGGCGGCGGTGACGCCCAGGATGCCGGCGAGGAACGCGAAGGGGCTGCGGCGGCCCATCAGCCAGACGGTGACAAGGCCGCCGGCCAGGCTCAGCCCGACCTTGAGGTCCAGGGTCCCGAGCTTGACGAAGGTGGCCGGGTCGGCGACGATGAAGCCCGCGTTCTTGAGCCCGATGAAGGCGAGGAACAAGCCGATGCCGGCCGCCGAGGCCGTGCGCAGGCGCTCGGGGATGGCTTCGGCCACGCGCTCGCGCAGCGGCGTCAGCGACAGGACGAGGAACAAGACGCCGGCCCAGAACACCGCGCCCAGCGCCGTGGGCCAGGGCACGCCGTGGCCGAGCACGACGGTGTAGGCGAAGAAGGCGTTGAGGCCCATGCCCGGGGCCACCGCGAAGGGCAGTCGGCCGTAGAGGCCCATGAGCAGGGTCATCGAGAAGGCGAGCAGGACCGTGGCGGTGAGCACGCCGGAGAAGGGCATCCCCGTGCCGGGCGCCGAGAGGATGGACGGGTTGACCACCACGATGTAGGCCATCGTGAAGAAGGTCGTCACGCCCGCGAGGACCTCGCGGCGGCGGTCCACGGGCTGGCTCGCCGTCATCCGGGCAGGGCCTCGAGCAGCGCGCCGAGCGCGGCGAAGTCCAGGGGCTTGGGCAGGAAGCCCGAGGCCCCGAGGAGCAGGGCGTCCCGCTGGAACTCGGGGTCGGTGTAGCCGCTCATGATGTAGAGGGGCGCCTTCGTGAGCGCGCGGAACTCGCGCAGGCACTGCGTGCCGGTGGCGCCGGGCAGGACGTGGTCGAGAAGCACGGCGTCGAAGGGCAGGGCGGCGAGCACGGCCCGGGCCCTTTCCGCGGACAACGCCAGGGTCACGCGGTGTCCCTTGGACTCGAGCATGCGGGCGACGATCTCGAGCGACGGCGCGTCATCGTCCACGACGAGCACGCTCGCGCCTCTCACGCCGATAGTATAAACTTGCCGGGATGACGGCACAAGCGGCGCTGATCCGCCTGAAGGTCCACCCCGGCAGCCGCGCCGAGCGCCTGGAGCGTCGAGGGCCGGACGCCTACGAGTTGTGGGTGAAGGCGCCCGCCGAACGGGGCCTGGCCAACGCCGCGGCGCTCGCGCTCCTGGCCCGCGAACTGGGCTGCCCGCCCAAGAGCCTGTTCCTGGTCAAGGGCGCGACCTCCCCGTCCAAGATCGTCCGCCGGCTGGGGACCTAAGGACCCAGGCTCCGGGGTACCGAAGGCCCCCTGGTAGGACGGGCAGGGGCTGTTACCCTCTCGTCATGAGCAGGGTTTTCCTGTCCGCCGTCATGGCGTTGGCCGTGTCGGCCCCCGTCTGGGGCGCCGGCGGCGTCGCGCGCGGCGCGCGGGGGGGCGTTCGCGCGCCCGGAGGCGGCGTCGCCTCGGTGCCTCTGCTCGCCGCGCCGCTGACTCTGCCGCCGACGCTGGAGACGCGTTCGGACTCGCCCCGCTTCGCCGCGTCGCGCGCCGCGCTGATGTCGGGCGCGGCCATGCCCGCGTTCACGCCCGCGCCGGCCGACGCGCCCGAAGCCGCGCTCGCCCCGCCCGTCTCGGCGCTGCCCGCGGACGCGCCCGTCGCGGCTCCCGTCGCCGGCCCGGTCGCTCCAGCCGTGGAGACTCTCGTCGCGCCGCAAGACCCCGCTGGCCGCCCGCGGCTCATCGCGACCCTCGCCGAGCCGTTGCCGCAGGCCGACGCCGGCGCCTCGGTCGAATCCGCGGCGTCCTCCGAAGCGGACTTCATGGCCCGCGCGCAGTTGGGCGCCCCGGTCGCCGCCGCGGACGCGACGGCCGCGCCTCTCTCGCCGGTGCGCGCCTTCACCGCGGGCCTCACGCCGGCGGGCCGCGCCCGTCTGCGCGCGACGCGCGCCGCGGCGCTCGCGACGCAGGCCGACGCCGCGCGCGCCGCGGGCGCCGACGCCGTGCTCGCCGCTTATGAGGACGGCTCGTTGGCCGCGCGGGCGCCGGAACTGGCGGCCGCGCTCGACGCGGCCGCGGAGGCGGCCCTGCGCGAGCAGCTCGCCAAGCTCAAGTTCCGCACCGTTTTCCTTTACGGCGGGTTCACGGGCACCCACATCTACGAGTCCGACGAGTTGCCGGGCCTCATCTTGAAGATCTACAAGCGGCCGCTGGACCTGCTGAACTTGCCCAGCGGCGCCTCGCATGGTTACGCGTTGGCCAAAGCCAAACTCGGCGGCCTGTTCGCCGAGACCTCCATCGTCACCGACGCGGTGGTCGAGATCGACGGCCGCCGCGGGCGCTACGGGCGCGTGCTCGTCCAGGAGCGCGCCAAGACGAAGAACGTCGCGAACTGGGCCGAGCGGGCGCAGGCCACCATGGACGCGCTGGAACGCCGCGGCGTGCGCGACACGGACACCGGTCCGCGGCGCGGCATGTACGAGTACTACCTCTCGCGCAACCTGGGCGAGGCGCCGGACGGCTCCTTGGTCCACTTCGACGCGGACTGGTTCAAATCGGTCCGCGGAGCGACCGAGCCGGCCCGACGCGTGCCTGACCCCAAGCCGCTGCGCCCCGCGATCCGCCTAGCGCAGCGCCGGGCCCTCGCGGGGCTGTGGGCGACGCCCGTCGGCATTTGAGAGCGCTGAGCATGGTCCTGCTTCCCGGCGCCCCGGTCGTCTTCGAGGATGACCGGCTCGTCGCGGTCAACAAGCCCGCGGGGCAGCCGACCATCCCGGGGCGCGGCGCCGTCGGCGAAGCTCTCAACAAGGAGCTGGAGCGACGGTTGGGGGCGAGGTTGTGGGTCGTCCACCGGCTCGACCGCGAGGCCAGCGGGCTCGTGGTCTTCGCCAAGGACGCGGACGCGCACCGTGCCCTGTGCGCGGACTTCGAGTCGCGCCGGGCCGAGAAGACCTATCTCGCCGCGGTGACGGGCGTGGTGCCCGGCGAAGGCCGCTGCGACCTGCCCCTGAAGGAGTTCGGTTCCGGACGCACCGCGCCCGCGTCCGACGGCAAACACAGCCTCACGCGCTGGAAGGTGTCCCGCCCCTTGAAAGGGGCGACCTTGCTCAAGGTCACGCCGCTGACCGGGCGGCGACACCAGATCCGCGCGCACCTGTGCGCCGTCGGCCACCCGCTGCTCGGCGACCCGTTGTACGGCCCCGCCCCGCGCCCGGTCGGCGGCGCGCCGCGCCTGATGCTGCACGCGCTGACGCTGTCCTTGCCCTCCGGCGCCGGCTACGACCTCAAGGCCGAGCCCGGCCCCGACTTCGACGCCGTCCTGGCGAACCTGCGGAAGGAGGCGGGAAACTGAGAAAGGGAACTGAGAAAGGGGACAGGTACCTAACTCAGTTTCGTAGAAACTGAGTTAGGTACCTGTCCCCTTTCTCAGTTCCCTTTCTCGGTTACAGCAGGAGCCAGGTCGCCAGGGAGAAGTAGAGGGCGTTGCTGAGGATGTCGGTGGTGGTGGTGATCATGGGGCCCGTCGCGGTGGCGGGGTCCACGCCGAGGCGGCGCAGCACGAAGGGCTCCAACGAGGCCATGACCGAGGCGAAGGTCATGGAGAAACACATGGACAGGCCGACCACCGCGCCGAACCACCAGCCGTAGCGGTCGGAGTAGAAGAAGTCGGCCAGCCCGCCCACCGCGAGCCCGTAACAGGCGCCCAGGAGCAGGCCGATGAGGATCTCGCGCATGATGGCGCGGCTCTCCTCGCCGCGCCCGATCTCGCCCGTGGCCAAGCCGCGGACCATGATGGTCGCGGTCTGCGCGCCGACGTTGCCGCCCATGCCGGCGATGAGGGGGGAGAACGCGGCCAGCGCGATGACCCGCGAGAGAGTCGCCTCGAAGTGCTGCACGACGGCCGACACGAGCACGCCGCCGACGGCCGTGATGACGAGCCAGGGCAGGCGCGCGCCCGCCGACGCGAGGACCGAGCGCGACACGGAACGCGTGAAGCCGGCCATCATCGCGAAGTCCTCTTCGGTCTCCTCGCTGGCGACCTCGAAGATGTCCTTGTAGACGACGACGCCGAGCACCTTGCCGTCGGGGTCCACGACCGGCGCGCTCTTGAGCTTGTAGCGCGAGAACAGCTTCACCGCCTCCTCCTGGTCGGATTCGGGGGCGAGCGTGGGGGGCGCGGCGTCCATCAGCTCGCGCACGGGCATGTCGTTGGGCGCGACCACGAGCGACTTGAGGCCCACGACCCCGCGCAGGCGCTCCTGGGCGTCGACGACGATGAGGGTGTCGAGGTGGGTCTCCTCGATGCGCCGCAGGCGCGTGCTGTACTGGATGCGCTCCAGCGCGGTCTTCGTCGTCCACTTCTCGTCGAGCGTGACGAAGCGCCCGCGCATCAGCGCGCCGACCGTCTTGGCCGGGTACTGCAGGTACTGCTGCAGGTGCTCGGAGCCGCCCTTCTTCATGATGGAGGACAGCTGGCGCACGAGCGGGGCCGGCAGCTCGCGCAGCATGCGGCTGGTCTCGGAGGGGTCGAGGTCGGAGAGCAGCTCCTGCGCGTCCTTTCGCTGCAGGCCGTTGACCAGCTCCGCCTGGAAGGGCGGGTCGAGCTCCTCGAAGAGCTGCATCGCGCGTTGGCGCGTGCTGAGCCGGAAGATGGCGACTCGCTCGTCGGGCGTGAAGTGCTCCCACCCGTCGGCCAGGTCGATGGGGCTGAGCTCCTTGAGGCAGGTGCGCGCGGAGACGAAGTCGCGGCCGCCCAACAGCTCCTTCAAGTCGGCCAGGTAGATCTGCAGCGTCTTCACGCCGCCATCATACCAAACGCCCCGCGCGGCACGACAACGCCGCGCCGCGGACGCGCGCCGTCACCTATGATTTTATTTGTCAGGTTACCTATTGACAGATATGAGAAAAGCTGTTATATATCCGCACATGGACGGCACGACGGAACCACGGAGGATCATGCCGATGATCGCCAAGGACCTGATGCCCTGGATGTTCGTCAAGCGCACCGCGACTTGGACCCCCTACGTGAAGATCCGCTCGGAAGCCGTGAAGAGCGACGGGGACGCCTCGAGCGCGCGCGCCGTCCGGCGCCCGACGCGGCGTCCCCCTCGTGGCTAGGCTCAACCGCCCCCAACGGCGCACCGCGCGCACCCCGGTCTACACGATCGGCGCCGCGTCGCGCCTGACCGGCATCCCGATCTGGACCTTGCGCTGGATCGAGAAACACGGCCTGCTGCGCCCCTCGCGCACCGAGGGGCGCCAGCGGCTCTACACCGACGCCGAGCTGGACCAGCTGCGCGAGGTCCGCGCGCTGATGGAGCAGAAGGTCAACCTCGCCGGCATCCGCGTCATCCTGCGGATGCGCCAGTCCGTGCCCGCCTGAGCCCGCCCGTCCCGGGCGCTCGTCATATCGCGAAGTA
>JANRKA010000085.1:0-5676 GCA_033875325.1 Elusimicrobiota bacterium
ATGACGACCTGGGGAAACCGCGCCTCGCATTTTCGAAACGAAAACGAGGCGTCACCCCGCCGGACGCGGTGCCGCCGGGCCGCCGTAAGGTTCCTTAATATCCACGACAAGGAATCCCATAGATACGACGAGGAATCCATAGGTGCGGGTGGCGCACTGCGGCATATGACTTTTCAGATGCCGCGATTTCCCCGGGGCGTCATAGCTGGGCGGTAGGCGGCTGCGGCATCTGAAAAGTCATATGCCGCAGTGCGACAGGACCCGCACCTATGAAGGAGACGAGCTACTTCTTGGCGGGGGCTTTGACCTCGTCGGCCTCGATGTCGAGCGTGACCTCGACCTCCTCGCCGAGCACCGCGCCGCCGTTGTCGAGCGCGCGGTTCCAGACGATGCCGAAGTCCTTGCGGGCGATCTTGCCCTTGGCCGAGAAGCCGGCCTTGGCGCCCTGCACGCCGCCCACCTCGAGGTCGAGCACGACGGGTTTGGTCACGCAGTGCATGGTCAAGTCCCCGTGCAGCTTGCCGGCGCCGTCCTTGAAGTCCGTGACCTTCGTGCTCTTGAAGCCCATGGCCGGGCACTTCTCCACGTCGAAGAAGTCCGGGGACTTGAGGTGGCCGTCGCGCTTCTCGTTGTCGGTGTTGATGGACGCGGGGTCGATGGTCGCCTCGACCTTCCAGGAGGCGGGTTTGCCCTCGGCGTATTCGATGGTGCCGCCGAACTGGGTGAAGCGGCCCGAGGTCTTGGCCACGAAGTGGCGCACGCGGAAGCCCACGGTCGAGTGCGTGGCGTCGATGGCGTAGGTGGCGGCGGCGGCCGGAGCGGCGGCCCCGAAGGCGAGTGCGGCGGCGAGCATGATGCGCATGGGTGGTCTCCTGGGTGACGGCATGAGCGGCGACTTTAATGTAACAGTATTGATTACAATTGTCAAGAGGCCCGCTTCAGGACCAGGCGCAGGGCCAGCCCCAACGCGAGCGCGGCCACGGCGGCGGCGACCTGCCCCCACCCCCCTTGGGCGCCCAGCCACAGCGTGGACGCCGCGGCCGCCGCGGGGACCAAAGCCCCCCCGGGCGCGCGGAAGCGCGCCGGCGCGCCGCGCCGGCGGCGGGCGACGACCGCCGCCGCGGTGGCCAGGAACTGGCCGCCGATGACCACGTTGCTGAAGTCCACGAGGCGGTCGAAGTCGAGCACGAGCGCGGCGGCGCAGGCCACTCCCGTGGACCAAGCGATGGCCGCGGCCGGGGTGCCCCAGCGCGGGTGCGCCTCGGCGAGCCGGGCGGGCAGGTGGCCCTCCTCGGCCAGCGCGGCGAGGTAGCGAGGCCCCCCCAAGGCGTTGCCGGCGACGTAACCCAGCATGGACACCGTGGCGCCCGCCACGATGAGCTGGACCGCCCATGGGCCGTAGATGGCGCCCGCCGCGTCGGCCAGCGGGCGCGGGGACGCCGCCAGTCCGGGCACCGCGGTCACCGCGGCGATCTGCACCAGGCAATAGAGGACGGCCGAGCCGGCGATGGCGGCCAGCACCGCGAACGGGACGTCTCGGCCCGGCTCCTTGGCCTCGCCCGCGGGGACCGGCACGGTTTCGAAGCCCTGGAAGGCGAAGTAAGCCAGGAAACAGGCCGAGCCCAGCGGCGCCCAGCCCTCGGGGCCCGGCGTCGGCCGCCAGGACGGGAGCGCGCGCGCGCCCGCCAGCGCCACCAGCGCCAGCGGGACGAGTTTGGCCACGGTGAAGCCGTTGCAGACCCAGGCGCCCAAGCGCACGCCGCGGCGGTTGAGCATGCCGAAGAAGAAGATGGCGCCCACGGCGAAGGCCTTGCCCGCCCAGGCGTGAGTGAACGGCAGGTAGGACGCGACGCCGTTGGCCACCGCGGCCCAGCTGACCACCATGGTCACCCAGCACAGCCAGCCCACCACGAAGCCCCACAGCGGCCCGAACTCGGACTGGGCGTAGAGCGAAGGGCCTCCGGGACGGTCGTGCGCCGAGGCGGCTTCGGCGAAACACAGGCCCACCGGCGCCAGCAGAAGCGCCGTGAAGGCGAAGGCGGCCGGCGAGGCATGGCCGAGCAGCCCGGCGAGTTTCCCCGGGAAGAGGAACACGCTGGAGCCCACGATGGCGTTGACCCCCAGGCAGGTGAGGTCGAAACGCGTCAGCTCGCGGCGGGCGGCGGGGGCCTTCAGAAGCGCACGCTCCCGCCGAGGGTCAGGTACTTCGTGTCGTCGATGCCGCTCTGTCGCACTCGCTCGTAGCTGACCTCCAGGCCGACGGGGCCCGCCTTGAGGTTGGCGCCCGCGCTGACCGAGCGCGAAGGCGGGTTGCCCGCGAGCTTGTAGGAGGTCGCCGACATCGCCACGAACGGCGTGATCCAGCTCACGAGCTCCAGGTCCAGGCGCGCCGAGCCGCCGTTGCGCGGGAAGCCGTTGACCAGCGCCACGGCCGCGCCCAGGCGCGGCTGGTTGCGCGACGCGGCCAGCAGGAGGTCGAACTCGTCGAAGAAGTAGTTGGAGAAGTAGAAGTCGCCCGACAGCGTCGCCTTCAGGGCCGTGATGGACGCGCCGACGCCGAGGTCGTGCTGGTGGATGTCGAGGTCGCGGCGCGGCCGGATGACGTTGCCGGGCACGGTCTGGTGGTGCCGGGTCTGGGTCCACCACCCGTTGAGCTCCCACTCCTCGACGAGGGAGTCGGGGTCCTCCGGCAGGAACGCCCAACCCGCGTCCAGGCCCCAGGAGGCGCCCCGGTAGTTCTCCGAGAGCGGCGTCACCGAGGCGTTGGCGCCCAGCGAGAGCTGCTCTCCCTGATAGGCGACCTTCAGCGAGCCCGTGCGCGTGGTGGCCGTGGTGCTGTCGAAGGTGTAGTCGGAGTAACCGGCCCGCACGCGCCACTCGCGCCCGACCTGCACGAAGCCGCTGCGGCCCTTGTAGCCGCCGCTGCCCGAGACGCGCCGGCCGCCCGCGCGCACGAGCGGAGCCTTGGGGGCGTCGTCGGCGGCCTCCTGGGCGGCGGCGGGGGTGGCGGCGAGCAGCAGGGCGGCGCACAGCGCCGCGACGATGGTCCTCATGGCTTCTCCTCGGGTCTCAGGATGATGCGGGTGCCGATGAATGCGGCGGCGTAGAGACGCCGCGCGGTCGCCGTCGGCACGGTCAGGCATAGGTGCGGGTAGGCCTCGTGTTCGGCCTCCTTCTTCGGCGGGCCGTGCACGACGAGGCCCTCGCGCGTGAACATCACGGACTCGCCCAACGCGTTGGCCCGCGCCGAGGCGCCGACCTGCGGCGGCTCCCAGTCGAGCAGGCCGCCCGTGGCGTCGGATTTCGGGCGCTCGGGATGGGCGTAACGCTCCTTCGAGACGATGGTCGCGCGGGCGGGCAGGGGCTTGAGCTCGCCGCCCACGGCGCGCGGGCGCGCCCCCTCCAGCGGCCAGTCCGACGCGGCCTGGTCGCCCTTCATGACCGTCACGCGGTCGGCGTCCGCGTCGAGACGCAGCCAGGTGCTCATGATCTCCCACTGCTTCTGCAGGAGGCGGGTCTCCTCCGAGACGCGCAGCCCGCCCTCGAAGAGGGCCCGGCGCGAGCGCGTGAGACTCGTCGCGTTCTCCTTGGCGCGGGCGAGGTCCTCGGCCACGAGGTCGCGCAGCGCGCCGCGCTCGGCCAGCTCCAGCTCGAGCTCGGCGCGGGCCGCCGCCGCCGCCTCGCGCTCGACGGCGACGAGCTCGGCGCGCGCGGCGAGCCAGGACTGCAGCGCCCACCCGGCGCCCAACACGCCCGCGCCCGCCGCCAGCAGGGCGAAGGCGCCGGCGCGGCGGTCGCCGCGGCGCAGCCAGGCGTCGAGAGGGTGCCCGCTCATTCGAAGATGAACACCCGCGCGCCCGTGGGGACCTCCGCGTACAGCTTGGCCAGGTCGTCGGCGCCCACGCGCACGCAGCCGTGCGAGGCGGGGCGCCCCAGCAGCTCCTCGCGCCGGGTGCCGTGGATGAGGTAGCCGTCGCCCAGGTTGAGCACGAAGGCGCCCAATTCCCCCTCCACGAAGCGCGAGGGGTCCGACGGGGGCGGCACGGGCTCGCCCGCCTCGACGTAGGCCCAGTCCGGCTTGCGCCAACGGGGGTTGGTGGCCTTGCCGATGACGCGGAACTCGCCGCGCGGCGTGGTGAACTCCCAACGCCGGCCGGTGCGCTTGTCGGAGAGGACCCCTCCGCGGCCGACCGAGACGTCGGCCGACCACAAGATGAGGCCGCCGCGTTTGACGTAGAGCTTGTTCGCCTTGGCGTCCACCACGAGATGCAGCACGCCCTTCAGGCGCCCGCCGACCTTGGCGCGCAGCGCGGACGCCTCGTCGGCGATGGCCTTCTGCGTGCGCAGGTAGCCTTTGTCCTCGGGCAGGATGTCGGGCAGGCGCGTGAGGAACTCGGCGTCGCGGGCCTGCTCCTGGGCCTGGCGCTGCAGGGCGGCCAGGCGGCGCGCACCGCGGTCGAGGGCCGCGGCCTCCCCTTCCAAGGCCTGCGTGCGCCGCTCCAGCGCGTCGGCCGCGCGCGACACCCCGCAAGCGCGCCAACCGAACGCGCCGAGCCAGACGAGCAGGGCGACGGGATAAAGCGTGCGGCCGAACGGGGAGGACGGCGGCTCGGTCATGCCGCCGACATTCTAGCTATTCAGGGCGGCGGAAGCTCGTCGGGCTCGGGCGTCACGGCCTTGCCCCGCCTGCCGGAGGCCAGCGGCGCCAGCGCCGCGGCGCCGGCGGCCGCGGCCTCGCGGGCGGAGCCGAAGGCCTCCCCCTGCGGACGGACGCGAACGCGCAGCACGAGGTCCCCCGTGCGCGCGTCGAGCACGGTCAGCTCCAGCGCGTCGGCGCGCCGCGTCAACGCGCCGAAGACCACGGCCTCGGCGCCCGTGGCGCGCCGCAGCTCGGCCAGCATCCCCGGGCTCGCGCCGGAGAGCCCCAGTTCGGCCGACGACACGACGGAATCGGCGTCGGCGGCCGCCGCGGCCTCGAAGCGGTCCGATAACGCGGCCGCGAGCGCGCGGGGCAGGTCCTCTCCGCCCAACGCGCCGGGGGCGGACACTCCGGCGACGGCCAGGCGCGCGTAGGCGCGAGACGGCGCGCGAGACAGCGTCTCGACGCGGCCGCCGGAGCCCGCGCAGGCGCACAGCGCGGCGGCGCAGGACATGGCGAGGACGAGGCGCATGGCCCCAGTATGCCAGGGGAACGGCGCGCGGTCCAGTCCCGGCGGGTTACGGCGAGGGCTTGCGGAAGCCGCCGGGCTTCTTGCCGAAGGGTTTCTTGGCGAAGGGCTTCTTGCCCCCGAAGCCGCCGCCGGGGTTCTTGTCCCAGGGCTTCTTCTGCCAGGGCTTCTTCTCGCCGAAGGCGGGCTTGTCGCCGAAGCCGCCTTCTTTCTTGACCCAGGGCTTCTTGTCGCCGAAGGCGGGCTTGTCCTTGGACCACGGCTTCTTCTGCCAGGGTTTCTTCTCGCCGAAGGCGGGTTTGTCCTTCGACCACGGCTTCTTCTGCCACGGTTTCTTCTCGCCGAAGGCGGGCCGGTCCTTGGACCAGGGCTTCTTCTCCCAGGTCTTCGCGGGCTCGCGGCGCTCGCCGGCGCCGGGCGCGCCGAAGCCCGGGTTCTTGCGGCGGTCCACGCCGGAGCGGCGCTCGACGCCGCCGGGCGGGCCGGGCACGGGCCCGGGCGCGGCCGG
>JANRKA010000086.1:0-1691 GCA_033875325.1 Elusimicrobiota bacterium
GCTCGAGAGCCTCGGCCAGGCGGTGCGCGCCGCGGCCTTCGCCATCCCGGGCGCGCTCGGCGTGCAGGAGGGCGGCTATCTCGTGCTCGGCGGGCTGCTGGGCATCGCCCCGGACACCGCCCTGGCGCTGTCGCTGACGAAGCGTTTCCGCGAGCTCGTGCTGGGCCTCCCCGGCCTGCTCGTCTGGCAGTTGCTGCCGACGCCGCGGGCGAGTCGGGGCGTGGCAGGCTGAGGCGCCGGCGGCGCTGGGATACGGCGCCGCTCGCGCCGCACCCCGCAGGTCAGGCGAGCATGGTGTTCATCGCGGCGTACTCGACGCTCGGGCCGCGGAGGATCTCCGAGTCCGCGTCGCTCAGGAAGCGGGTCGCGATCGCGCGCGCCGCCCCGAGGGCGGCCATGGCGATCGCGCTGCCCGCGCTCAGACGCCGCACACCGAGCTGCTCCAGCGCGGCGCGGGCCGGCACGCCCGGGCCGGCGAGGAGATTGAGCGGCAGGGGAGCGACCGCCGCGACCAGGGCCCGCACCTCGGCCTCGTCCGCCGCCCGCGGCACGAAGACGCCGTCGCAGCCCGCCTCGCGGTAGCGCCGCGCCCGCCGGACGGTCTCCTCCAGCGCGGCCTCCGCCGGCACCAGGCGGCGCAGGTAGACGTCGGTGCGCGCGTTGATGAAGAGCTTCACGCCGGCGCGCTCGGCCGCGGTTCTCGCCGCCGCGATCTTGGCGCACAGCAGGTCCGGCTCCCTGCTGCCGTCCTCGAGGTTGATGCCGACCGCGCCGGCATCGACGACGGCGCGGACGACGTCCGCCACGCGCGCCGGCTCGTGCGAGTAGCCGCCCTCGATGTCGGCGCTCAGGGGCACGCGCAGCACACGCGTCATCTCGGCGATCGCGCCGGCGACGGTTGCGACCGGGAGCGCGTCGCCGTCGGCGTAGCCGTGGACCCAGGCGACGCCGGCGCTGGTGGTGGCGATCGCGCGCGCGCCGCACTCCTCCATCAGGCGCGCGCTGCCCGCGTCCCAGGCATTTGCCAGGACGAGCAGCCGGCCGGGGGCGTGGAGCCGGTGGAAGGTCGTGGCGGCGTTGGCGTCGGTCTCGGTCATGTGGGTTCTCCCTGGGCGGGACCATAGCCCGGCGCGCGCCGGCCCGCTCGCGGAAATCGGACCTCATCGCCGCGGACGGCGGAGCCGCGATCGCCGTGGAGCGGCGTCGGAACTCGCGTGCAGGCCGCCGGGGCGTTGCCACGAATGTCGCCGAGCGCTTGCGCGAGTCGGCGCGGGCATGCACAAATCGCGGACGATCATGACCCACTCCGACACCCACATTCCGCAGCTGGTGCCAGCGCGTCATCTGGCCAACGTCCGCTACGAGATCCGGGGCCCGCTCGCGCGCCGCGCCCAGGAGCTGGAGCGCCTCGGCTACGAGGTGATCAAGCTCAACATCGGCAATCCGGCGGCCTTCGGCTTTCGCCCGCCGGAGACACTGCGGTTGGCCCTGCTGGAGAACCTCTCGCAGGCGGAGGGCTACTGCCACCAGAAGGGGATCTTCCCGGCGCGCGAGGCGGTCGTGATGGACACCCAGACGCGCGGCATCAGCGGCGTCACGGTCGAGGACGTGTTCATGGGGAACGGCGTCTCCGAGCTGATCCTGATGACCATGGAGGCGCTGCTGGAGCCGGGCGACGAGGTCCTCCTGCC
>JANRKA010000087.1:0-11837 GCA_033875325.1 Elusimicrobiota bacterium
GCCGCCCAGGCCGCGCCCGCAAGCCCGATGTAGAGGTAGCGTTCGGCCATGATGGCGTACACCGGCAGCAGACCCGCTACGGGCAGCAGCGTGGCGAAGAACCAGGCGACGCCGAAGGACGCGCCCGGACGGCGCCGGCGCAGGTGCCACGCCGCGGCGGCCAGCGCCGCGAGCGCCGCCGCCGAGAGGAGCGCGCGCGGCTCGGCCGGACCGCCGAGGACCGCCGGCGCGCGGTCCGCGACGAGGTCGTAGGGCAGCAAGACGAGGCGGGCGTACTCCGCGAGGATGCCGGCGTGGGTCCAGACCCAGGCCGACGGGTCGTCGCGCAGCGGCGCCCACTCCCAGCCCGATGGGATGAAGGCGGTCCACTTCGCCAGCGGCGGCGCGCCGGGCAGCACGCCGCGCGGATCGGCGGCGGCGGGGAAGGGCCCCATGCCTTCGTAGCGGAAACGGCGCGCCCAGAAGGCCGCGTACGCCGCGGCCACGGGCGCGTAGGCGGCCGCGGTCCAAGCCAGCCGCCTCGCCCGGTCCGGCGCGGGGTACGCCCACTCGACGAGGAGCAGGAGCAAGGGGAGGCACGCGGCGGTTTCTTTGGACAACAGTCCCAGGCCGAAAAGCGCCGCCGAAGCCGCGACAAGCGCCGCTGCGCGTCGGCTCCAAGGTCCGCGCGCCCGCAGATGGGTCCACAAGGCCGCGAAGACGAAGAAGGCCGCGAGCAAAGTCGCGCGGAAGCTGACCCCGGCCACGGCCTCGACCTGGAGCGGGTGGAGCGCGAAGATGAGTCCCGCGAAGAGCGGCAGCGGCCAGGCGGGCACCAAGACGCCGGCCAAGGCGTAGACCCACAGCGAGTTGGCCGCGTGCAGCAGGACGCTCGTGAGGTGATGCCCCCAGGGTTGGAGCCCGTAGAGGGCGCGGTCGGCCAGCAGCGACGCCAGGAACACGGGGCGCGTGCCCGACAACACCTCCTGGGCGCTCAAGTAGTAGCCCGGCGAGAGAAGGTGGCGCGCGTTGGCGGGGTCGGCGAGGAACGGGTTGGCCGTTACGTAGAGGTGGTCGTCCCAGGCGAAGCCGTTGACCAGGCACTCGGAGTAGCCCAGCAAGACCGCCGAGACGACGAGCGCGACCTCCCCCGCGCGCCGCAGCGCGTCGCGGCTCATGCGCGCGGCGCCGGGAAACGCCGGCCCAGGGGCGTCGAGAGCAGAACGAAGACGCCGTCGTCGACGAGCAGCTTGTAGCGGTAGCCGCCCACCAGCTTGCGCAGTTCGCGCTCGAAGTCATCGGGGTCCACGCACGCGTAGCCGCCGCCCAGACCGTGGCTGCGGCAGCGCCGGTCGAGCAGCACCACGTCGGCGGAGTAGTAGCGCGCCTCGCGCGCCTTGCGCTCCTTGAGCGGGACGCCATGGTACGCGCCGAACTCGTGCAGCTCGCGTCTTGCGGACAGCAGCGGCAACAGGCTGCCGCTGGCCGTCACGGACGCCTCGCGCGGGATGCGGCGCACCAGCGCCAACGCGCGACGGGCGTCGTCGTCCGCGCGGTAGAGCCGCGGGTCGAGGATGCGGCGCACGCCCGCAAACGCGGGGTCGTCCGCGCGGCCGGGGGTCTCGTTCTCCTCGGCCGCGCAGCCCAGCAAGGTGCGCGTGCCCTGCTGAAGCAGGCACAGCGCCAGCACGAGCGCGGCCGCGGCCCGCGCCGTCCTCTCGCCCCGCAGCGCCTTGAGCTTGACGAGCGCGGCGCACAGCGCCAGGAACAAGAAGGGCAAGATGGGGGCCAGGTAGTCGCCGTTCTGGTTGTAGAACCGCGGACGCGCCAGCAGGAACACGGCGAACGCCGACGCCGGCACGAGCAGCTCGACGGCGAACAAGGGCAGGAACAGCAGCGGCCAGCCGAGCAGGAACAGCGCTTTGACCTTGCTCGGGTGGAGCAGGTAACCCAAGGTCTCGCGCCAGTCCCCGAGCAGCATGCCGATGAAGCGCCCCGCGTTGGCCGCGTCGAGATAATACAACCCGCCCATGGCGCCGTCGTCTCGCGGCCACGGCTTGGCGGTCGTGGCCAGGAACACGCGCGAGAGCGCGAGATAGCCCAGACAGACCGCCGCCGTCGTTTTCCACCAGCGCGCCGGCAGGCCGCGCCAGGCCGCGTACGCCGCCAGCCCCAGGCCGACCAGGGGCATGTCCTCCTTGCACGCGCACACAAGGAGCACGGAAGCGATGAAGGGCGCGAAGCGGCGGCGCTCCAGAAAGAAGACGGCCAGGACGAGGAACGGCAGGACGAAGTTGCGCCCGCCGTCCACCGTGCCCAGGGCAAGGTACTGCAGCGGCGCGTACGCGAGCCAACTCAGGCCCAGGAGCAGCGCGGTTCGTTTCGAATCGAGCCGGTCGCGCGCGACGAGGTACAGCGGCAGGGCGCACAGGCCGTAGGCGGCGCCGCGCAGGAAGAACCAGGTCTCCAGGCCCGGGTGGATCCAGTAGAACGGCGCCAACAGGTAGGCGATGGGCCAGAAGTGATCGTGGCCGCCATCGAAGAACAAGGTCTGCACGAAGCGCCCGCTCGTCGCCAGGTTGTAGAGCAGCTGGCTCTCGAGCGCGGCGTCCTCGTATTCGAAGCTGAACAGCGCGCGCAGCTGCAGGACGGCCAGGAAGCCGAACACGAGGCCGTAGAGGGCGCCCAACGCGGTCAACACGCGGGCCTCGGCGTCCGTCGCCCGCCACCGCCGCGCGAGGGGCCGCCAACGCGCCCGCGCGCGCTCGAAGGCACGGCGCAGGGCGGCCGCGTGCGGCGTCATGCGGGCATGTTATCAAATGCCCCGAATGGTAGAATGTGCGCTCATGGTCCGCGCGCGCAAAGGGCTCTTCGTCGTCCTGGAAGGACCCGACAAATCCGGCAAGTCCACCCAGGCCCGCCTGCTCGTCTCGGCGCTCAAGGCCGCGGGCCGCCGCGTCCTGCACACCCGCGAGCCCGGCGGCACCGCCGCGGCCGAGGCCATCCGCAAGGTCCTGCTCGACCCGCGCCTGCGCGTGTCGCCCACCGCGGAGCTTTTCCTCTACGAGGCCTCGCGCGCCCAGCACACCGACGAGGTCCTGCGACCGGCCCTCGCGGCGGGGAAGGTCGTGGTCTGCGAGCGCTACACCATGTCCACCGACGCCTACCAAGGCGTCGCGCGCGGCCTGGGCTTGGGCGTGACGGGGCCCCTCAACCGCGCCGCCACCCGCGGCCTCAAGCCCGACCTCACCGTGGTCATCACCGTGCCCTCCCACGCGTTCAACACCCGCGACCGCAAGCGCAAGCTCGACCGGCTGGAGCGCGAAAACGCCGCCTTCCGCCGGAAGGTCCGCGACGCTTATCGCCTGCTGGCCGCGCGCGACAAGGCCGTCCTGCTCGATGGGGCGCGCTCGATCGAGGACCTGCGCGCCGACATCCTGCGCCGCGTCCAACGGCGGCTCGCGTGAAACTCCACAAGGTCCTCGGCCAGACCCGCGCCGTGAAGACTTTGGAGGGCCTGCTCGCCTCCGAGCGGCTGCCCGCCGCGCTTCTGCTCGTCGGACCCGACGGCGTGGGCAAACGCCTGGCGGCCCTCGAGACCGCCAAGGCCCTGCTCTGCCGGGAGCGTCCCTTCACCGGCGAGGCGTCCTGCGGCGTCTGCGCCGACTGCCTGGGCGTGGACGGGCGCTCGCACCCCGACGCGGTCGTCGTGGACGAAGCCTACCAGGCCGCTCTGGAGGGAGAGGAGGCCGAGAAGCAGAAGGTCTGGAAGGTGGACACCATCCGCCGCCTGCTCAAGGACCTCTCGCTGAAGTCCATGATGGACGGCTGGAAGGTCGCCGTCATCCCCGACGCCCAGCGCCTCAACGAGGCCTCGGCCAACGCCATGCTCAAGCTCCTCGAGGAGCCCCAGCCCAAGACGCTGTGGATCCTCGCCGCGACCCAGCGCGAGCGCCTCCCCAAAACCATCGCCTCGCGCTGCTTCCTCGTCCCCTTCGGTCCCCTGCCCGAGCCCGTCGTCGAGAAGATCCTGACCGACCGCGGCGTGCCGGCGACCAAGGCCAAGCTCCTGGCCGGCCTCTCCGACGGCTCCGCCGGGCGCGCCATCGAGCTCGCCGAGAAGGACCCGCTCGCGAAGATCACCGACGCCGCCGCCGCGGGCGACGGACTGCCCCGCGACCTCGCCGCGGCCCGCGTGGACTGCGAGCGGGCGTTGTTCGCGCTGGCCCAAGGCCTGAGGCGGCGCCACCTCGACGGCGAGGCGTCGTTCGCCCGCGTGGAGCCGCCGCTGCGGGAGCTGACGCGCCTGCGCGCGGCCCTGCGCGCCAACGCCGACCCGCGGCTCATCCTGACGCTCGCCGCCCTGGAAGCCGAAGCCGCCAAATAAGGAACCCATGAAGCGCTACTACATCACGACGCCCATCTATTACGTCAACGCGGCCCCGCACATCGGGCACGCCTACACCTCCATCGCCGCCGACGTGCTCGCGCGCTTCCACCGCAGCCGCGGCGCCGAGGTGTTCTTCCTCACCGGCACCGATGAACACGGCCAGAAGATCGAGGAGGCCGCCGCGGCCGCCAAGAAACACGTCTCCGACTTCTGCGACATGAACTCCGCCAAGTTCCGCGACCTCTGGAAGCACCTCGACGTGCGCCACGACGACTACATCCGCACCACGGAGAAGCGCCACGAGGAGAAGGTGCAGGAGCTTTTCGCGCGCCTGCAGAAATCCGGCGACATCTATAAAGGGCGCTACGAGGGTCTCTACGACGTCGTCTCCGAGTCGTTCGTGAAGGAGTCCGACGCCGTCAAGGCCAAGGACGGGGTCACCTTGCTGGGCCCGGAGTCCATGAAGCCGCTGCAGAAGGTCAGCGAGGAATCCTATTTCTTCAAGCTCTCCGCCTACGGCCCGCGCCTGCTCGAGCACTACAAGGCGAACCCGGGGTTCCTGGCGCCGTCCCACCGCGCCGCCGAGATACTCCGCTTCGTGGAGGGCGGACTCGACGACGTCTCCGTGTCGCGCACCAAGGTGAAGTGGGGCGTGCCCGTGCCCGGCGACCCCGATCACACCGTCTACGTCTGGTTCGACGCGCTCATCAACTACTGGTCGGCCGCCGCGGGCAAGGACGACTTGTGGCCCGCCGACGTCCACATCGTGGGCAAGGAGATCTTCCGCTTCCACGCCGTCATCTGGCCCGCGATGCTTTTGGCCGCGGGACTGCCGCTGCCGCGCAAAGTCTTCGCGCACGGCTGGTGGACGGTCGAGGGCAAGAAGATGTCCAAGTCGGCCGGCAACTTCATCGACCCGCAGGAGATAACCCACGAGTTCGGCGTGGACGCTTTCCGCTATTTCCTCTTGCGGGAGATGCCCTTCGGCAACGACGGCGACTTCTCCAAGGCCGCTCTGCTCAAGCGCTACAACGCCGAGCTGGCCAACGACCTGGGCAACCTGGTCTCGCGCGTGGCCGAGATGACCGACAAGTTCCTGGGCGGCCGCCTGCCCGCCAAACCGCCGCTCGACGGCGACTTCTACACCCGCAGCGTGGCTCAGCGCACCGCCGAGATCGCGGCGAAGATGGAGGCGCTGGACTTCAGCGGGGCCCTCGACGTCATATGGGAAGTGGTCCGTTCATTGAACACCCGGGTCAACGAGAAGCAGCCGTGGAAACTCGCGAAAACGGACATGCCTCAGTGCGAGCTGGTGCTCTTCGACATGGTCTGGTCCCTGCGTCTCGTCGCGCGGTGGATCGAGCCCTTCATGCCCAACAAGTCCGCCGAGATGCAGATGCAGATCGGCGTGCGCCAGTTCCCCGAGCCCCTGACGGCCGAGGACGTCCTGGCGGGTAAAACCGCGGGCAGCGGGCAGATTCAAAAAGGACCCATCCTCTTCCCGCGCAAGGCGTGACCCCGCGCCGCGTCGCCCTGTCGCTGCCGCTCCTGTTCCTGGCGCTCAGCCTGGACCGGGTCCTGCCGGAGGCGGCCGTCGCCCCGCCGCCGCCGTCCTCCGTCGCCGCCGCCGCCGCCGCCGTGCCGCGCTGGCCCGCCTTCAACGAGGGGCGCCTGGGCCGGGTCGGCAACCCGGTCAACCTCGCCTTCGCCGGCTCGCCGCAAGCCGTGCGCGCGGCCCTGGAGGGCGCGGGTTGGACCGAAGTGCCGCGCACCATCCGCGGCTCGCTTTGGGCGGGCTTGAAGGAACTGCTCGCGGGCGAGCCGGTCGCCGCGACCCCGCCCATGAACGACTACCGGCTCGCGGGACGCGTGCAGGACCTCAATTGGGCCCAACCCACGAGTTTCTTGCGGTCGCGCCACCACTTCCGGCTGTGGCGCACCGGCGAGACGGACGCGCGCGGGCGCGACCTCTGGTGGGGCGCCGGCGACTACGACCTGGACGTCCGTTGGCACGACCTCTCCCACGTCCGCGACCCCGACCTCGACGCCGAGCGCGACTTCATCGCGGCGTCCCTCGCGGCGAGCCCGCTCGTGGAGCGCGTCTCGCTCATCTCGCACCCCGGCGTACCGTTGTCGGGCGCCAACGACAAGGGTTATGCTTTCCGCACGGACGGCCGCGTGGCCGTCGTCGAACTGCGCTGACCATGCCACCACTCAACTGCCCGGGCTGCGGAGCCGCCGGCGAAGGTCTCATCTGCGCGTATTGCGGCGCGCAGCTCGTCCCCCACGGAGACCCGGCCCACGAGCTGCGCGCGCTGACGCGCTACCACGAGCTCGTGGACGCGGCGTCCAAGGACGAGACGCAGTGCTCCCGCCTCATCTCGCACGGCTTCGTGCCGGCGTCTTCCCCGGCCCTCGTCGAGGCCGGCATGCGCTGCCTCGCCCACCTCGACCCGGCCTCGCCTTCGAGCTGCCGCGACCAGTGGCTGGGCCGGCTCGACCGAGTCGTCGCCCGTCTCAAGATCATCGACGAACCCGCCGCCCGACGCGCCGCCGAGGAGTTCGCGGCGCGCGTCGCCCAAGCCAAGGCTCAGGCGGAATCGGACACGCGCGCCGGCGTCGGCTGCCTCATCGGGCTGGGCACCACGCTCGTCGTCGTCGCGTGGTTCCTGCTGCGCCGCTTCTTCTGAGCCGGCCTCAGCGGCCGGTGGAGCCGAAGCCGCCCGCGCCGCGCGCGGTCTCGCCCAGTTCCTCGGTCTCGACGGGCGCGGGGGTCGCGACGGGGACGATGAGCAGTTGGGCGAGCCGCTCCCCCTTCTTGAGCGCCTGGGCCGCGCCGGAGATGTTCCACATCACCACGCCGACCTCGCCGCGGTAACCCGCGTCGATGACGCCGCCCGCGGTCTTGAGGCCGCGTTTGGCCAAGGACGAGCGGTCGCACACGAGCCCGACGTGGCCGGCGGGCACGGCGACGGCCACGCCGGTGCGCACGACCTGCCCCTGGCCCGCGGCCAGCGTCAGGTCCTCCAGCCCGTAAAGGTCCAACCCCGCGTCGTCGGCGTGCGCCCGCGTGGGCAACACGGCGGCGGGGTCGAGCCGTCTCACGGCGAGAGTCTTGGCCATGTCAGAGGTGCTCCCCATAATCCTGCTGTCCCGGCGGCGGCGGCGTCCAGCCCACGAGGCCGCCGACGAAACGCGCGACCCAGGACACCGGCCCCAAGAGGAAATAGAAGAAGAAGACCAGGAAGATGGCGTTGGTCGGGAAGGAGAACAAGAAAAGTCCTCCGCCGACGATGAGCAGAAGCCCGGTCAGCGAGCGCGGCCGGACGCCCGCCTGTTTGAACGCGGGATAGGGGATGGTCGAGACCATGCACAGCGCGATGGCGAGCACCAGCCCCGGCGCGAAGGCGTAGAGCGACGGAATCTGGTCCATGAGCAGCTTCCAGGTGCGGGCCGGGCGGCCCTCCTCGATGATCTGATAGAGCAGCACGAAGCTCGCCAACAGGCCGGCGCCGCCGGGGATGGGCAGGCCGGAGAAGTGGGTCTTGGAGCCGCCCGTGTCGTGGGCGACCGCGTTGAAGCGCGCCAGGCGCAGGCCCCCGCACAACGCGTAGAAGAAGGCGACGGGGTAGCCCCAGGCGCCGTAATCCTTGAGGATGAAGGCGTACATCATGTGCGCGGGCGCGATGCCGAAGGTCAGGAAATCGGCCATGGAATCGAACTCCACGCCGAACATGGATTCGCCGTGCACCAGGCGCGCCACGCGCCCGTCGAGCGCGTCGAAGACCATGCCCGCGATGATGGCCGTCGCGGACGCGACGAACTCGCCCTGCACGGAGGCCAGGAGGGCGTAGAACCCGCAGGCCATGTTGCCCAGCGTGAACAGGGACGGGAGCAGGACGCGCCCGCCCCGCTTCAGCGCTTGTTTGTCCACCGCGCTATCTCGCTCATGCCGCCGACCACCCGGTCGCCGGGCTTGCAGGCGGCCTCGGCGCCGGCGGGCAGCCGCACGCTGGCCTGGGAGCCGAAGTAGATGATGCCGTAGCGCTCGCCCGAGGTGACGGCGTCTCCCGGCTTGCGCCAGCATTCGATGCGCCGCGCGATGAGGCCGGATATCTGCTCGACGACGAGCGGGCCGTTCGCCGTCTCCAAGGTCATCGCGACGCGGTAATTGCCCTTGGCCGCGTCGGCCATCGCCGCGGCGAAGGAGCCGGGGATCTCCTCGACCTTCACGACCTTGCCCGCGCACGGCGCGCGCTGGATGTGCACGTCGAACACCGAGAGGAAGATGCGGATGACCCAGGCGTCGTCGGGACCCTCGCGCGCCACCGAGAGCACGCGGCCGTCGCCGGGCGAGTATATCTTCGCGGGGTCCGCGGGCGGCGTCCGCTCCGGGTCGCGGTAGAAGTAGAGGCAGAACGCCGTGAAGACCCCGCCGAGCGCGAGCAGCGGGACGCCCCAGGGGTAGGTGTCGGGCCGCCCCATGAGGAACAGCCCGGCCGAGCCCACCGCCGTGCCGCCGACCACGAAAGGCCACGCCTGAGGAGCGATCTTCATACCGTGTGAATGATACCTAAGTTAACGAAAGGGACAGTCCCTTTTGTTAATTAACGAAAGGGACTGTCCCTTTCGTTACTGTCGTTAAAAAGTGGTGGGCAGGGTGGGACTCGAACCCACATGACCTTACGGCCGGGGGATTTTAAGTCCCCTGCGTATACCAGTTCCGCCACCTGCCCGGTGACACATGGTAGCACTTGGGCCCGTCCGTGGCGGCGGGCCCCGGGTATTGCTATAATAAGGGGGTAAGGGGAGTAGATCACAAGCCGCCGGATCGTCAACACGCTCGAAAGAGCCGGTCCGGCGGGTCCCGAAAGGGGCGATCAAGACCTTGCGCCGCGCGCGCGAGGTCCTTTTTTTTGCCCGCCGGCTCGACCGCGCACAAGGAGACTCCATGATCTGGTTCTGGGTCGGTTTCGGCGTCCTCATCCTCTCGCTGCTCGCGCTCGACCTGGGCGTCTTCCACCGCGAATCGCACGAGGTGAAGGTCAAGGAAGCCCTCATGTGGTCCGCGGTCTGGATCACCATCGGCGTCTCCTTCTCCGCGTTCATCTACTTCGCCTACAGCGGTCATTGGCTGGGCATCGGCCTGACGACGGACCTGATGTCCATCTCCCCCCTCAACCCGCTCGGCCACAACAACGGCGGCGACGCGACGCTCAAGTACCTGACCGGCTACCTCATCGAGAAGTCGCTCTCGGTGGACAACATCTTCGTCATCGCCATGGTCTTCGGCATGACGCGCGTGCCGGCGCGCTACCGCCACCGCGTCCTGTTCTGGGGCATCCTCGGCGCCCTGCTGCTGCGCGGCGTGATGATCTTCCTCGGCGTGGAGCTCATCCGGCGCTTCTCCTGGACCATCTACGTCTTCGGCGGCGTCCTCATCGTGACGGCGCTCAAGATGCTCTTCGTGCACGACGACGGCACCGACCCGTCGGGTTCCGCGGTCGTGCGCTGGGCGCGCAAAGTCCTGCCCGTGACCAGCCACTTCCACGGCGAGCACTTCTTCGTGAAGGCCGGCTCCCACGCCTCGCACGAGGCCGCGGTGCCCGGAGGCGTCGTCGAGTGCGACGCCGCCGTCGAGAACGCCAAACGCGGCACCTGGATGGTCACGCCGCTGTTCGTGGCCCTGGTCATCGTGGAGTTCACCGACCTGGTGTTCGCCATCGACTCCATCCCCGCCATCTTCGCCATCACGACGGACCCGTTCCTCGTCTTCACGAGCAACGTGTTCGCCATCCTGGGCCTGCGCTCGCTCTACTTCGCCCTCGAAGGCATGATCGGCAGCCTCCGCTACCTGAAGGTCTCGCTGGCGCTCATCCTCATCATGGTGGGCGTCAAGATGATGGCGCACGGCTGGTTCAAGAAGCTGCTCGGCGAGCACTTCAACCTGTGGATCCTCGGCCTCATCGCGCTCATCCTGACCGCGGGCGTGGTCGCCTCCATCCTCCACCCCGAGAAGAAGGACTAAGCGTCAGGCGCCGTCGAGCCGGGCGAGGATGCGCCGCGCCTCGGCCTCGTCGAGGAGCGTGAAGCGGCCGAGCTCGGGCTCCCACGCGTGCACGTCGGCGCCCGCGAGGTCGAACCACCACGCGTGCAGGCGCAGCCGCCCCGCCGCGAGGGCGTCCCGCACCGCGGCGTGCGTCTTGAGGTGCTCGAGCTGGACGAGGGCGTGCGCCTGGGCGAGGCGGTCATGGCGAGGGCGCTCTTTCGCCAGCTCCGGGCGGCGCTCCAGCTCCTGAAGCGAGTCTCCCGCGGCCCGCAGCCAAGCGGCCAGCGGACCCTCGCCGCGCTCCTCGCCGGCGGCCAGCGCCTTCATGGCGCCGCAGTCGGAATGACCGCACACCACGACGTCGGTGACGCCCAGCCGGCGCACGGCGAACTCGACGGCCGCGGCCGCGCCCGCGGCGGCGGGGACCTGGGAGGCGGCCTGCGTCGGCACGATGTTCCCCGGGTTGCGGACGACGAACAGGTCGCCGGGGTCGGTCGAAGCGAAGGTGTTGGGCACCACGCGGCTGTCGGAGCAGGCCACGAAAAGCGTGTCCGGGCTCTGATCCAGCGCGAGATGCGCGAACTGTTCCCGATAGCCGGGACGCGCTTCGCGCCGGAACTTCACGATGCCTTCGACGAGTTTTCTCATCTCAGAGCCCGATGTCCTCGTTCCAGAGGTCCGGCTTCTCGCGCGTGAAACGGGCCATGAGCTCGATGCAGTCCGGGTCCTGGAGCACGGTCAGCTTCACGCCGCGCGCCGCGAAGAGGTCCTCCGCGCCGAGGAAGTTCTTGTTCTCCCCCACGATCACCCGCGGGATGCGGTAGAGCAAGGTCGTGCCCGTGCACATGATGCACGGGCTGAGGCTGCTCACCAAGGTCAGCTCCGGCCAGTCGCGGCGGCGGCCGGCGGCGCGCAGGCAGACGACCTCGGCATGAGCCGTCGGGTCGCCGGTCTGCACGCGCAGGTTGTGCCCGCGCGCCACGATGCGTCCCGCCGCGTCGGCCAACACCGAGCCGATGGGAAGCCCTCCCTCGTCGCAGCCCTTCTTAGCCTCCAGGAACGCCTCGCGCACCAGTTCCCGCTCGTTCATGGCCCCATGATGCCACATCGGCGGGGCCGCCCGGAACAGGACTGGCGAGACGGGCGTTCCGGGGCTATCCTGGGGGCAGCCATGGCCCCCCTCGCTCTGGCGTTGCTGTTGCTCGCGCCCGCCCGCGCCGAAACCGACGCGGAGCGCCGGGCCGCGGCCGCCGCGGCCCTCAGCCGCCAAGGCGTGGTCGCCCCGCGCGCCGAAGACGCGCGCACGCGCGCGGACGCCGCGTTCACGGGCACGGAGACCGACGACGGCGACGGCGCGGTGTCGGCCGCGGGAGCGCCGCGACGCGGCCGTTTGCGCCTGGCGCGCGCCGACGCCGCGCC
>JANRKA010000088.1:0-29833 GCA_033875325.1 Elusimicrobiota bacterium
TGGTCGGAGGCGGGCGCCGCGCCGATGCGCCACGGGCTGCCGACGGTCAAGGTGGTCGCGCGCACCCAGTAGGTCTCGCGCACGTTGCCGGTGTTGGTGACGACGACGCTCGTGGTGATGAGCACGGTGTCGTTCATGTTCACCAGGCCCGGCACGGAGATGGTGTGCGTGGTCAGCTCGACGCCGAGCTGCACGGGCATAAGCGTGGACACCGCGCCCGCGAAGTTGACCGCGCCGTTGTGGTTGAGCGAGCCGACGCGGAAGTAGTAGGTGACCCCGCCGCGCAGGGAATCGATGGTCAAGGTCGAAAGGGTCACGCCGGCGGTGAAGGAGGACGACCAGAGGGGGACGAAAGCGGGCTCGCTGGAGGCCTGGAGCAGGTAGCCCGAGGCGCTCATGGAGGAGGCGTCCGGCGGGGCCAGCGCCAACGGGTGCCAGTTGACCACCATGCTGGTCAGGTGGACGTTGTAGACGGTCGTGCCAGTGACCAGGCGGGCCAAGGTCGCCGTCGAGACGACGGTCTGCGCGTAGACCGTCGCGCCGCCGTAGAGCGAGCCCGCGCGCAGGAAGTAGGTCGTGTTGGGCAGCAGCGGGGCGACCGTCAACCGGTCCTGAGCGCCGAACACCGTCGAGCTGACGGTCACGCCGCCGGAGAAGTCGGAGTTCGTCGAAGCCTGCACCGTGTAGCCGTCGGCCCCGACCGTGCCGTAAGACAGCCCCGCGCTGGAGAGGCCCACGAACCACAGCGAGACGGCGTCCGGCGGCGCGCCCCAGTCCACCAGCGCGTTCGGGTCGTTCTCGTAGACGGGGCCGGCGAAGGGACCGCTGAAGTGCCGCATCGTCACGCGAGACGCCAGGTCGAGCGCGGCGCCCGCGACGTTGACGGCGATGGACGCGTCCTCGAAACCGGCCAAGGTGATGGTCGAGACGAAGGTCCCGCCCAGGAAGTGGACGGCGGTCGCCCCGCTCGCCAGCGAGCGGAAGGTGATGGAGTCCACGGCGAGCGTGAAGTTCGCGGCCTGCGTGGCGATCTGCAGGCCCTCCGCGACGCCGCTGACGGTCACGCTGCCCAAGGACACGACGCCGGAGTTGGTCTCGTTGATCCGCAGGCCGGCCCCGCCGCCGGCGCCGGTGAGCGTCGTGCTCGTGACCGTCAGGTTGACCGTCTGCGCCCAGAGACGCAGGACCTCGACGGTGGGCGAAGTCGCGACGAGCCGGCTGTTGACGATGGCCGTGCCCGTCGCGGACCACACCATCACCGCGGTCGGGCCCTGGACGTAGCTGTCGGAGATGGTGTTGGAGGAAGTCGTCTGGACGTAGATGCCGTACGGGTTGGCGCCGCCGCCGCCGGTGATGGTGCTGCGCGCGATCACGTTGCCGCTGGTGCCGGTGCCTTGGATGGTCGCGGCGGCCCCGTTGCTGGCGCGGATGAAGGAGTCCTCGACGCGGTTCAACGAGCCGAGCACGCTCAGCGCGGTCCCGCCCGCGACGACGGTGGTGCGCACGACCGTCGAGTGGTCGGCCCCGAGGTTGAGGCCCGCGCCGCTGGCGTTGCTGTTGTGGAAGTAGGAGTCCGAGATGGTCGTCGAGGAGTTGGCGTTCGCGTAGAACGGATGGTAGTTGAAGTTGGCCACCGTGGCCGTCGTGCGCCGGACGACGCTGCGCAGGGTCCAGGTGTTGAAGCGGATGGCGGCGCCCGCCCCGGCGCGCACGAACGAGTCGGTGACGGTGTTGCTGGCGGTCTGCTGGAAGTACAGGGCGAAGCCCGAGCCCGTGGTGATGGTGCTGCGGGTGATGTGATGGGCGCCGCCGCCCACGCCGTAGATGCCGTAACCCAGCGTGTTGCTGGCCAGGACCACGGTGAAGCTGACGGAGGAGGCGTTCTGGAGATGGAAGGCCCGGTTGGAGGCGCCGTTGGCGTAGCCCGTGCTGTAGGCGATGCTCGTCATGGTGGAGCCCGGCAGCCAGAAGGCGTCGGCCGCGCCGACGGTGACGCTGGAGTACTCGACCGCGTTGTAAGAGGACAGGCGCACGCCCGCGAGCCAGACGTTGCCGCCGGAGTCCACGCTGACCGAGCTGAGGCGCACGAAGGCGGAGGACACCGTTATGCCGTAGGGCACCGTCTGGACGGTCGGGCGCACGCGGATGGCGGCGACGTTCACCGAGGCGTTGGCCACGACGAAGGCGGCGGTCGCGGCGACCGGCGGGTCCACCGTCGCCCACGCGCCCACCGCCGCGTCGGTGAAGATGGAGATGGAGGAGCCGTTGTTCGTGAAGTTGCGGACCTCGACCTGCTCGGCGTAGGTCGCGGCGTCCCGGACGACCACGCACGAGTGGCCGGTCAGCGAGGACGGCAGCGCGTTGACGCCGGCCTGGATGGTGGCGTAGGTCTGCCCGGCGCCGACGTTGCGCGTGACGACGCAGCCCGGGTAGCCCGTGTTGCCCGTGCGCGAGGCCTGGGCCGTGCCGCCGTAGGAGCCCTGGTTCATGCGTCCGCCGTTGGGCAAGGTCTCGAGGGAGTAGTCCTCGGACGGGTCGGCGGCGTCGATGGTCGGCGAGTCCGAGCCGTCGTTGACGAAGCCCTGCGTGAGCGGGTCGTAGCGGCCCGCGGTCGAGCGCGGGTGGAAGTCCTCGGCGCCGGGGTCGAACCACTGCGGGTGGGCCGAGAGGGACTGCAGGTCGCGGCCGGTCGCGGCCTGCCAGCCGGCCAGGGCCTGCGCTCCAGCGCCGTTGTAGACGAAGGACAACGCCGCGTTTGAGGAGAAGTAGGTGTTGTATTCGCTGTGGCCCAGCGCGCTCGTCGCGTCCATGGCGATGGTGGCGGAGGCCCCCGTGACCGTGAAGGAGGAGAAGAGGACGTTGGCGCTCATGCGCAGGCCCGTCGAGCCGTTGGTCGCGCGCAGGAGGTAGGCGTCGGTCAGCGCCGTGCCGGTGGAGAAGGCGTCGACCGTGCCGAACTCGACGTCGTCGGCGTCGTCGAGGCGGACGAGCTCGACGCTGCCGCCGGTGAGCGCGCCCGGCACCGACAGCCGGTTGCGCGAGACGACCAGGCCGCGGGAGGACTTGAGGTGCAGGGCGCGCAGCGTGAAGCCGGCCATCGAGCCCTTGACGCGCGCGACGACGGAGTTGTTCTCGACGGTCGCGCCCGACTGCAGGCCGTCGAAGAAGAGGCCGGCCGTGTCGAAGGACGGGGAGGTCGAGACCACGACCGTGTTCGAGGTCAGCCAGACCGCGGCGTCGGCCATCAAGGTGGACACGCGCACGCCGTAGCGGCCGCCGCTCAGCGTGTTGGTCGAGAGGGCGATGAGGCCGCGCGAGCCCGCGTCGATCTGGACGGCGGCGCCGGCAGGGGCCGCGCGCAGCGTGCTGGAGGAAACGAGCAGACCGTTCGTGGTCCGAGTCGAGAGGTGCAGGGCGACGCCCGCCGGCGCGGTCGCCACGAGCACGCTGCCGCCGATGACCACGCCGGTCGAGCCGTGGACGAACACGGCGGTGGAGCCGTAGACGACGCTGTCCACGATGGTGAAGGTGGACGCGCCGGTGAGCCAGGCGCCGTAGCCCGCGGCCTCGACGTAGCTCGCGGCGACGAGCCCCGTGGCGCCGCCGGCCACGCGCAGGGCGGCCACGCCGCGGCTCGTCATCGTGGAGCGGAGGATGCGGACGTCGTCGGCGTTGGAGTAGGAGTCGTCCACGGCGTAGCCGCTCGTCGTCGTGTTGACGAGGAAGCTGTCGATGACGCGGCCGTCGACGTCCACGCGCATGGCCGCGCCGAGATGGTTGCTCGTGACGGTGCTGCGGATGAGCGAGGTGCCCGTCGCGTTGGTGTTGACGCAGTTGCCGGCGGCGCCGCCGGAGCACTCGACGTAGGACTCGATGAGCTGGAGGTTGCTCGAGCTGCTCCAGGTGTCGATGGCGCCGCCGTTGGCGCTGGTCGTCACGAAGGTGCTGCGCAGGACCGTGATGGAGCCGTTGGTGGGGTCGTACGCGTTGTAGAAGGAGACGCCCCAGCTGCGGCCCGAGCGGAACAGCGAATGGGCCACCGTGAAGCCGCGGTCCGCGCCCAGGTCCGCGGCCTGGCCCCATCGGGTCACGAAGGTGCTGCCGCTGATGCTGAAGGAGCCTTGGATGCTCGTCTCGAAGGCCGGCCCGGTGCCGTCGGCATGGAAGTAGCTCGAGGAGATGGCCACCCCGTCAGCCGCGAGCGCGCCGTCCCACAAGGAGAGGCCCGAGGAGTTCATGCCCGTGAAGGTCGAGCGGTGCAGCAGGTGGCGCCCCGAGACCTCGGCGTAGAAGCCGACGGCGTTGATGGAGAGGCCGCGGAACACGCTGTCCGTGACGGTATAAGACGCGCCGTACGCCTCGAAGCCGATGCCGTTGCCCGAGCTGAGGAAGACGCTGCCCGCCACGCTCTGGAAGTCCGAGGTGGCGTCGAAGTAGGCGCCGCCGGGAGACCCCACGGCCGTGCCGACCACGACGCTCGCCGCGATGGTGTTGGACGACGAGGCGCTGAAGTAGAGGGCGTAGTTGGCCGACGCGGTGAAGGTGCTGTCGCGGATCTCGTTGCCCCAGCCCGCGGTCAAGGCGCCGCCGTAGCCCGTCTCGGCGTCGACGAGCACGCGCGTGACGGTGTTGCTCGACGCCGCCTCGAGGTACAACGCGCCGGGGTACTGGCCGCCGCGCGCGGTCATCGAGCTGTCGCTGACCACGGTCCGCGAGCTGCCCAGGAGCAGGACCGCCGAGGCGGTCTCGACGGAGACCGTCGAGCGCGAGAGGCGGCTCCACGAGCCGAGCCGCACGCCCGCCAGCCAGAGCGACGAGGCCCCCGTGACCGTCAGCGAATCCACCGCCACGAGGGCGGAGGAGGCGTACACGCCGAAGGCGACGGGCTCGACCGTCGGCGTCACGGCGAAGCCGTGGACGTTGACCGAGGCGTTGCGCACGACGAACGCCGCGGTCGAGCCGGCGACGGGGTCCACGACGGGGCGCAGGCCCGAGGACGGGTTGGCGAAGATGGAGATGGACGAGCCGTTGTTGACGAAACCCTCCACCGTCACCTGCTCGGCGTAGGTCGCCCCGTCGTGGACGACGACGCAGGAGTGGCCCGGCAGGGTCGTGGGCAGCGCCGCGACGCCGGCCGAGATGGTCGCGTAAGGCTGGCCCGAGCCCACGTTGGCCGTGAAGACGCAGCCCGGGTACGGCTCGAAGCCCGCCCAGTCCACCAGCGAGTTCGGGTCGTTCTCGTACTCCGCGCCGCCGCGCGGGCCGCCGAAGGCGCGCATGGTCACGCGGGACGCGAGGTCCAGGGGGGCGCCGTTCACGTTGGCGCCGACGCTCGCGTCCTCGAAGCCGGCCAAGGTGATGGTCGTGACGAAGGTGCCGCCATAGAAGTGGATGGCGGTCGCGCCGGAGGCCAGCGAGCGGAAGGTGATGGAGTCCACGGCGAGGGAGAAGCCGGCTGCCGCGGTGGTCAGCGCGACGCCGGTCCCCGCGCCGGTGACCGTCACGCTGCCCACCGAGAGCGCGCCGTTGCCGCCGGGAGCCGCGCGCAGTCCGACGCCGGAGGCGGGCGCGACCAAGGTGCTCGTCGCCAGCGTCAGGTTCACGCCGCCGCGCGTCCAGTCGAGCGCCGCGCCGATGGTGTTGGTGGCGACGAGCACGCTGCCGCCCAGGACGGCTCCCGTGGAGCCTTCGACGTGCACGGCGGTCGAGCCGGCGACGTAGCTGTCGAGCACGGTCGCCGAGGAGGCGAAGGAGATGAACAGGCCGGCGTAACCCGCGGCGCTGCTGGTCATGGTGCTGCGGACGATGAGCTGGCGGCTCGTGTTGTTGGCGACGCGCGCCGCGTAGCCCGTGTTCGTGCGCATCCAGCTGTCGGAGACCGTGTTGCTCGCCGCGTTGACGGCGTAGAAGGCGGAGAAACCCGCCGCGCCCGTGACCATCGTGCTGCGCGTGATGGTGTTGGCGTCGGCGCCGGTGTAGAGGACCGCGCCCATGCCGTTCGGGTTCTCCATGTAGCTGCCGGAGACCGTGTTGAAGTCCGAAGCGTCGATGTCCAGCGCGTATTGGCCGGCGCCGGTCGAGGTCATGGTGCTGTCCGCGATGGAGTTGTAGTTGGCGCCGGCGGAGAGGTGCGCGGCATTGGCCGCGGGCGCGTGCATGCGGCTGCCGCTCACGGTGTTGGAAGCCGAGCTCTGCATCCACAGCGCGTGATGGGACGCGCCGCTGCCTCCGATCATGGTGCTCAGCGCGATGGAGTTGTAGTTGCCCGACTGGATGAAGGCGCCGAAGCCGCTCGGATTGCTCATGTAGCTGCTTTCGACCGTGTTGCGGTTGGCGGCGCTGATGCGCAGGCCGTAGTAGCCGCTGGAGACGCTGTTCATCGTCGAGAAGCGGATGGCGTTGTAGGCGGCGCCGGACTCGACGTTGACGCCGGGGCCGTTGACGCTGTAGAACCAGCTCGATTCGACGGTGTTGGTCGAGGCGTTGCTGATGGCGAGCGCGGGGTCGTTGGGGCCGATCGACACCGCGGTGCTGTGCAGGACGCGCATGAAGGTCGCGCCCGTGGCGATCATCATGGCGGCGTCGCCCGCGTGCGCGAAGCTGCGGGTGACGGTATGAGAGGAGCCGCCGAACAGATAAAGGGCGTACATGCCGGTCGCCGACGCGATCATCGTGGACCGGTCGATGGTCACGAAGCGCGAGTTGCCCGCGTAGAACGCGTGGCCGGCCGGGTTGCTCGCGACCACGACGGTGAAGGTATGCGACGAGCCGTTGATGACGCGCACCGCATTGTAGAGCGAGCTGTTGGCCTGCGCGGAGCTGTAGGACACCGCGGTCATGCTCGCGTTCGAGAGCAGGAAGCCGTAGGCGTTCTGGACGGTGACGCTGGCGTGCGCCACCGTCGACCAGCTCGACAGCGCGACGCCGGCGCTCCAGATGTTGCCCGCCGAATCCACGCTCATGGAGGAGAGGTTCACGAACGCCGAGGAGGCGTACACGCCGTAGGGGACGGTGTCGACCGTGGGCTTGATGTCGATGCCGTACACGTTGACCGAGGCGTTCTTGACGAAGAACGCGGCGGTGGAGGGGGCGACGGGGTCCACGACGGCGCGGCCCGCGACGGCGGGGTCGGTGAAGATGGAGATGGACGAGCCGTTGTTGACGAAACCCTCGACCGTGACCTGCTCGGCGTAGGTCGCCGCGTCGCGGACGACCACGCAGGCGTGACCCGGCAGAGAGGAAGGCAGCGCCGCGACGCCGGCCGAGATGGTCGGATAGGGCTTGCCCGAACCCACGTTGCGCGTGACGGCGCAGCCCGGGTAGGGCTCGAAGCCCACCCAATCCACCAGCGAGTTGGGGTCGTTCTCGAAGGACGGCCCGCCGCGCGAGCCCGAGAAGTCGCGCATCGTCACGCGCGAGGCGAGGTCGAGCACGGCGCCCGACACGTTGGCGCCGATGGACGCGTCCTCGAAGCCGGCCAAGGTGATGGTCGAGACGAAGGTCCCGCCCAGGAAGTGGATGGCGGTCGCGCCGCTCGCCAGCGAACGGAAGGTGATGGAGTCCACGGCCAGCGCGAAGCCGGCGGTCTGCGTCGCGATCTCGACGCCGCGACCCGCGCCGGTGACGGTGACGCTGCCCAGGCTCACGACGCCGACGCTGGGCGTGCTCAGCCACAGGCCGCGGCCGGCCGAGGGGGCGATCAGGGTGCTGGTCGCCAGCGTCAGGTTCACGCCCGAGTCGAAGACGAGGGCCGAGCCCGCCGTGTTGGTGGCGACGAACACCGTGCCGCGGAGCACGGTGCCCGTCGAGCGGCTCACCAGCGCCGCGGTGGAGCCCTGGACGTAGCTGTTCTCCACCGTGTTGGAGCTCGCGTTGACGACCTCCAGCGCGGCGTGAGAGGCGGAACGGCTGGTGACCGTGCTCTGAGCCAGCAGGTTGCCCACGGTGCCGGTGCCGCCCGCGAAGCGGACGGCAGGACCGGCGAGGTTCTCGGCGCTCACGCGCGCGAAGGTGTTCCACGACCCGGGCCAGACCTCGAGAGTCGCGTAAGCGGAGTCGTTGGAAGTCATCGTCGAGTCGTAGACGCTGCTGTACCACTCCTGCATGCCGACGGCGGCCGCGTTCCCGTTCGCGTACAGGTAGGAGCGGGTCATCGTGTTGGACGACCCGCCGTTGTAGTAGACCGCGTACCAGCCGCCGCCGCCGATGGCCGTGCTGTAGGAGATGGAGGTGTATTCCGCGTTGTCCATCGACAGGCCCAGGCTGTTGGGGTTGGCGACGTAGCTGCGCGTGATGGTGTTGGACGAGGCGCTGACGAGGTTCAGAGCCGGGGAATAGCCGGTGCCCGATGAAGTCATCGTGCTGTCGGCGACGAGGTTGCCGGTCTCGGTCCAGATCTCCAGGGAGGTGCCGAGCGTGTTGTGCACGAGCGAGTCCCTGACCGTGTTGGACGAGGCGCTGATGAAGAGACCGTAGTTGCCGGAGCTGGCCGTGGTCATCGTGCTGTGGCTGATGACGTTCCAATGCGAATTGTAGAGGTACCCCGCGTCGCCGCGTCCGCCGTTGAGGTAGGACCGCGTGATGGTGTTCGACGAGCTGTCCTCGAGGTACAGCGCGCTCCAGGTGTTGCCCGTGGCGATGGTGCTGAGCGCGATGACGTTGGCTTGCGAGAGCTCGAGCAGGGCGCCGTAGCCGGCCGTGTTGCTGGCGAACGAAGTGGTGAAGGCGTTCGAGGACGCGCCTTGCAGGTACAACGCGGCGAAACCCGTGCTGTTGGCGAGCGCCGAGCTGTAGGAGACGCTCGTCATGGTGCTGCCCGGCAGCCAGAAGGCGTAGGCGGCCTGCACCGTGACGCTGGCGTGGGAAACCGCGTTCCAAGAGGAGAGGCGCACGCCCGCGCGCCAGATGCGGCCGGCCGAGTCCACGTTGACGGACGAGACCCGCACGAACGCCGAGGAAGCGTACACGCCGTAGGGCACGGTCTCGACCGTGGGCTTGATATCGATGCCGTACACGTTGACCGAGGCGTTCTTGATGTAGAACGCGGCGGTGGAGGGGGCGACGGGGTCCACCACCGCGCGGCCCGCCACCGCCGGGTCGGTGAAGATGGAGATGGAGGAGCCGTTGTTGACGAAGCCCTCGACCGTGACCTGCTCGGCGTAGGTCGCGGCGTCCTTGATGACGACGCAGGAATGGCCCGGCAGCGTGGCGGGGAGGGCCGCCACGGCCGCGCCGATGGTCGCGTACGCCTGACCGGCGCCGACCGTGCGGGTGACGACGCAGCCCGGGTACGGCTCGTAACCCGGCCAGTCCACCAACGAGTTCGGGTCGTTCTCGTAAGACGGGCCGCCGCGGACGCCGCTGAAGCCGCGCATGGTCACGCGCGCGGCCAGGTCCAGGGCCGCGCCGGAGACGTTGGCGCCGATGGCGGCGTCCTCGAAGCCGGCCCCCGTGACGGTGGCCACGAAGGTGCCGCCCAGGAAGTGGATGGCGGTCGCTCCCGACGCCAGGCCGCGGAAGTTGACGGAGTCCACGAGCAGCTCGAAGGCGGCGGCCTGCGTCGAGACGGCGACGCCGCGCGCGGCGCCCGTGAAGGTCACGCTGCCGACGCTGACGACGCCGGAGTTGCCCGCGTCCAGCGCCAGGCCGCGGCCGAGCGACGGCGCGCTCAGCGTGGATGTCGTCAGGGTGAGGTTGACGCTGCCGCCGGCGAGCGCGACGGCCGCGCCGGCGGTGTTGGTCGCGACGAGCACGGAGCCGCCGATGGCCGTGCCGGTCGACGAGACGATGAACGCCGCCGTGGAGCCGCGGACGAACGAGTCCACGACGGTCGTGGAGGTGGCGTCGAGCAGGTACAGCGCGGCCTCTCCGGCGGTGTCGCTGGTGACGGTGCTGGCGCGCACGACGCCGTGGTCGGAACCGCTGTCGAGCCAGACGCCGTTGACGACGCCGGTCACCACGCTGCCGGCGACGGTCGTCGAGTCCGCGTCGAGCGAGTAGAGGCCGTAGTTGCCGGCTCCGGTGACGGTGCTGCGGTCGATGAGCGTCCGGCTCGCGCCGGCCCCGAGGTTGACGCCGCGCTCGCCGCCCCAGACCCAGCTCTGGACGACGGTGACCAGGTCGGTGCCGTTGGCGTGCACGCCGTACTGGGCGCCGGCGACCGCGGTGCTCAAGGAGAGCGTCGTCCCGTCGGCCCCGCCCGCCAGCCAGACGGCGCTCTGTCCGCCGAAGAGGTAGCTCTGCGTCACGGTGAGCGAGGCGGAGGCGATGGCGTAGAGGCCGCCGTCGCCGGTCACGGTGCTCAAAACGACCGTGTTGTGGTCGGCGCCGGCCTGGAAGCGCAGCGCGGTGCCGGCGGGGTTCAGGAGGAAGCTGCCCGTCACCGTGTTGGAGTCGGCGTTCGTGACGTGCAGGGCGTTGAAGCCGACCGCCGCGCTGGCGATGGTGCTCTGGCTGATGGTGGTGTAGGCGGCGCCGGCGTTCATGAACACGCCGTGACCCGACGCGCTCTCCGCGTAGCTGCCCGTCACGGAGGTGCCGTCGGGGCCGTTGAGGTACAGCGCGAAGGTGCCGGCGCCGGCGCTCGTCATCGTGCTCTGCGTGAAAGCGTTGTAGCCGGCGCCGCTGTCCACGCGCGTCGCGTGGCCCGCCGCGTTGCTCATGTAGCTGCCGGCGACCGTGTTCGAGTCCGACCCGACGAGGTACAACGCGTACGCGCCGGCGACGGCGCTGGTCATCGTGCTCTGGGTGACGGCGTTGTAGTTGGCGCCGCCGGTCAGATGCGCGGCGTTGCCCGCGGGGTTGTCCATGCGCGTCGCGGTCACTTCGTTGCCGTCGGCGCCGTCGAGGTACAACGCGGAGAAGCCGGCCGCGGCGCTCGCGAGCTCGCTCTGCGCGATGTCGTTGAAGTCCGAACCCGCCTCGAGCCACGCCGCGTGGCCCGAGGGGTTGGCGAAGTAACCCGCGGTCACGGTGTTGGAGTCGGCGGCCGCCAGGTACAACGCCGCGTAGCTCGCGTGGCGCGTCGTGGCGCTGGCGCGCTCGACCGTGGTCCACAAGCTGCCGTCGAGCCACAGGCCGTGCGCGTTCCAGACGGTCACCGTGCTGTAGCCGACGCCGCTCCACGAGCCGAGGCGGATGCCCGCCTCGTAGATGCCCAGGCCGCCGCTGGTGCTCACGCTGACGCTGGAGACCGACACGTAGCCCGAGGAGGCCCTGATGCCGTAGGGCACGGCCTGGTCGACCACCACGTCGAGGCCCACGACGTTGACGGAGGCGTTGGCGATGACGAACGCGGCCGTGGAGGCGGCCGGCGGCGTGACGACCGGCCGCACGCCGGAGCCCGGGTCCGCCATGACCGTGATGGAGGAGCCGTTGTTGACGAAGTTGCGGATCTCGACCTGCTCCCCGTAGGTCGCCCCGTCGCGGATGACGATGCAGGTGTGCCCGGTCAGGGTCGTGGGCAAAGACGCGACGGCGGGCATGATGGAGGTCTGGTCGCAGCCCGAGGCGCAGACGGTGCGCTGCGTCGCGCAGAAGAGGACCTGGCTGCGCGACGCCTCGGCGGTGTTGCCGTAGGAGCCGAGGTTGACCCTGCCGCCGTTGTTGGCGGTCTCGTTGGCGTACGACTCGGCGGGGTCGCCGGCGTCGATGGTGCCCGAGTTGAGCGCGTCGTTGACGAAGGTCTGGGTGGCGGGGTTGTAGCGGCCGTTGCCCGACTTCGGGTGGAAGTCCTCCGTGCCGGGCTTGGTGTCGGCCCACAGGGGCTGGACCGTGATGGAGTTGGCGTCGCGGCCGGTGGCGGCCTGCCAGGTCGGGAAGTCGGCGGTGATGGCCGTCGCCCACTGGAAGGAGAGCACGGTATTGGAGCTGTGATAGTCGTTGTAGTCGGCGCCGAAGCCGAACTGGCTGCCCGTGTCCATCACCGCCACGGTCCGCGAGGTCGTGACCGCGCTGAAGGAGGAGGAGAAGACGTTGTTGCGCATCACGAACCCGGCCGTGCCTTCGCCCGTGCGCAGCAGGTAGGCGTTGGCGAGGCTCGTGCCGGAGGAGTGCGAGTCGTTGAAGCGGTACAGCGTCTGGTCGGCGTCGCTGAAGTAGGCGCCGTACCACGAGCCGCCGGCGCGGATGGAGCCCGGGTTGTTGATGCGGTTGCGGTCCACGAGCACGCCGGCGGCCGACTTCACGAAGAGGCCGTGGGCCGTCGCCGCGGCGCCGAGCTGGGTCGCGCGCAGGAAGATGCCGTTGTTCTGGACGGTCGCGCCGCCCATCAAGCCGTCCAGGTAGACGCCGTAGCTCCCGCCCGCCGCCGTCGCCACGAGCACGGTGTTGGAGGTCAGCCAGACCTGCGCGCCGGCCGCCGGCGTGGCCACCGCGATGCCGTAGCGCGCGCCGTAGACCGTGTTGGTGGAGAGGACGATGAGGCCCTTCGTGCCCGAGTCCACGCGCACGGCGTAGCCCTTGGGCGCGCCCTGCACGGTGGAGGAGGTCAGCGTCAGGTCCAGGCCGTCCTCGGCGACCCACAACCCGATGCCGCCGTTGGCGGCGCTGTAGAGCAGCGAGCTCGACACCAGGCTGCCCGTCGAGGCCGAGAGGTAGGCGGCGGTGGAGGCGGCGAGGTAGGACTGGACGACGGTGTTGGACGCCGCGCTCTGCACGAACAAGCCGTAGCCGTTGGACGCGGACCCCGTGAAGGTCGAGCGCGCCAGCGCGTTGAAGTCGGAGCCGGCGCCCAGGCGCGCGCCCCAGCCGACGGCGTTGCGCGCGATGGACGCCTCGACCCGGTTGTAATCCGCGCCGGCCAGGTAGAGGCCGGCGGCGCCCGCGCCGGCGGAGACCATGGTGCTCGAGAGGACCTCGTGGTAGCCGCCGTTGGTGATCTGCAGCGCGTTGCCGGCGGCGTTGGCGACGTAGCTGTTGCGCACGGTCACCGTGCTCGCGCCGCTCAGCAGCAGCGCGGGCTCGCTGGCCGACACGGCCACGATGGTCGAGTTCACGACCGCGGAGAAGCGCGCCGTTCCCATCATGAGGCCGTAGCCCTGCGGGTTGTAGACGAAGCTGTCGGTGATGGTCGTGGAGTCCACGCCGTTGACGTAGAGGGCGACGCTCGCGGCCGCGTTGGCCGCGACCGTGCTGCGGCTGACCACGTTGAGGATGGAGTTGCTCTGGATGCGCAGAGCCGTGCTCACGGTGCCGCGTATGTAGCTGCGGTCGATGAGGTTGCCGGTAGAATCGTCGAGCGAGGCGGCGACCCAGCCCGAGACGCCGGTGGTGATGGTGCTGCGGTCGATGCGGTTGCCGTGGGCGTAGCTCAACAGCGCCGCCTGGCCGGCGCTGTTGGAGGCCAAGAACACGTCGAAATCGTTGTTCATGGCGTACGGCATCCACAACGCGTAGGCCGACGCCGCCGCGGCCTGCGCCGAGCTGTAGGAGACCGCGGTCGCGGTGCTGCCCGCCAGGACGAGCGCGTGCGCCGCGGTCACCGTGATGCTCGTGTGGCTGACGACCGTCCAGCTGGTGACCCAGACGCCGGCGCGCCAGACGAGGCCCGGCGCGTCCAGGTTGACGGAGCTGATGCGGACGAACGCCGACGAGGCCAACACGCCGTACTGGACGGGCGCGGACGGGCGCGCGTCGAAGCCGTAGACGTTGACCGACGCCTGCGCGATCTGGAACGCCGCGGTGGAGGTGACCGGGGGGGCGACGCGCGGGCGGACGCCCGTGGCGGCGAACAGCGTGATGGAGGAGCCGTTGTTGACGAAGTTGCGGACCGTCACCTGCTCGCCGTAGACCGCGGAGTCGTCCACGCGCACGCAGGCGTGCCCCGGCAGGCTCGTCGGCAGGGAGTTGACCGCCGCCTGGATGGAGGTGTACGGGCCGTTGACGGAGTGCACCACCCGCGAGACCGAGCAGCCCGCGATGGCGATGAGGTTGGAGCGCGAGGCCTCGGCGGTGCCGCCGTAGGAGCCGAGGTTGGCGCGAGCGCCGTTGGGCGCGGTCTCCAACGAGTAGTCGTCGGCGGGGTCGGCCGCGTCGATGCTCGCCGCGTCCACGCCGTCGGCCGCGACGAAGCTCTGCGTCGCCGGATCGAAGCGTCCCGCGGAGGAGCGCGGATGGAAGTCCTCGGCGCCGGCGGTCAGGTTCCACCAGCGCGGATGCCCGCTGAAGGAGTTCGCTTCGACCCCGGTCAGCGCCTGCCACTGCCCGACGCTCTGCGCCATGGCGCCGGCCCACTCGAAGCTGAGCAGGGCGTTGGAGCTGTGGTACATGTTGAAGTCGGCGTCGAAGCCGGCCTGGCTCGCCGCATCGGCGACGAGCACGGTGCGCGAGGAGACCACGCTGGGCGTGAAGGAGGAGGAGAACACCGAGTTGCGGAGCTTGAAGTCCGCGGAATCCTCGCCGAGGCGCAGGAGGTAGGCGGCCGTCAGGCCCGTGCCCGTCGAGTGGACGTCGTTGTAGGCGAAGGTCACCTGGTCGGCATCCGAGAACCACGCCGCGTGGACCGAGCCCGGCGCGTAGACGGCGCCGGGGTTGTTCACGCGGTTGCGGTCGAAGACCAGCCCGCGCGAGCTGCGGGCGAAGAGGCCGTAGGCGACGCCGCCGAGGTAGGCGCCGCCCGTGCGGAAGAGGACGTCGTTGTCGTAAACGGTCGCGCCGCTGGTCAAGCCGTCGAAGAAGACGCCGTAGCCGACCGCCGGCGCCGTGCCGACCAGCACGGTGTTGGAGGTGAACCAGACCTCGGTCCCGGCCGCCTGGGTTCCCACGGCGAAGCCGTATTGGGCCCCGCTGATGACGTTGGTCGAGAAGACGATGCGGCCGCGGCTGCCGGCCGCGACCAGCGCGCCGTAGCTGGCGGCCGCGCCCGCGGGCGCGCGCAGGACGCTGGAGGAGACGAACAGGTTCACATTGGTGCCGGTCGAGACGAGCGCCGCTCCGGTCGAGCCCAGGCCGAAGAGCCGGCTGCCGCCGAAGGCCGTCCCGGTGGAGTCCTCGACCCAGGCGGCGGTCGAGGCGGCCAGGTACGAGTCCACCACGGTGTTGCTGGCCGAGCTCTGGACGAACACGCCGCGCGAGCCCAGCGCGGTGCTGGCGACCGTGCTGCGCGCGACCGCGTTCGAGTCGCCGGAGAGGGTCAAGACGACGCCGCCGACGCCGCCCATGCGCAGGACGCTGTCGCGGATGCGGTTGAGGCTGCCGCTGACGTCCACGAGGTCGGTCGTCGAGCTCGTCGCCGTGCTGCGGTCGATGGCGTTGCGGTCGCCGAAGAGGATGACGTAGTTGATGCCGCCGAAGTCGGGGAGGTAGGAGTCCTCGATGACGTTGTCGTCGCCGTAGACGTAGGTGAAGGGGACCGAGGTGCTGCGCGAGACGACGTTGCGATCGCCGTTGATGGTCATGCCGCGGAAGAAGCTGTCGCTGACCAGGTTGTCGTGGAACTCAGCCTCCAGGCCCATGACCGCGCCCGCGGTCGGCACGACGCCCGTGCTCAAGCTGACCGTCGTGCGGCTGGAGATGCTGAGCGCGGTGCCGCCCGGGCCCTGCTGGTGGAAGTAGCTCTGCACGATGACCGCGTCGCTGGCCGACTGGAAGTAGGCGGCGAAGTTGGAGTCCGTCGCGATGGCCGTGCTGCGCAGCACGGTCGCGTGGCCCGCCGCGCTGCCGACGAAGTGCATGCCGTACGCGGTCGTGCCCGCGGCCGTGTGACGGAAGACCGAGTCGCGGAAGGAGTTGGAGGAGGCCTCGACGCGCAGCGCCGAACGCGTGCTGCCGGAGGCCGACGCCGTGCTCTGGGCGACGACGTTGTAGCGCGCCGCGGGCGCCAGGCGGATGCCGTAGCCGTCGACGCCGCCGAGGGCGTAGACGCGCGTGAGGGTGTTGGAGGAGGCGTTGCGGTCGAAGAAGACGGCCGCGGACCCGGCGGCGCCGGCGACCGCCGAGCTGTAGGCGATGGTCGTCATCGTGGAGCCGTCGAGCCAGAAGCCGTGGCCGGCCGGCACGGTCACGCTCGTGTAGGCCACCGCGCTCCAGCTCGACAGGCGCACGCCCGCGCCCCACACCAGCGGGCCGTCCACGTTCACCGAGCTGACCTGGACCAGCGCCGAGGAGGCCAGCACGCCGTACTGGACGGCGACGGACGGGTCGAGGTCGAACCCGAAGACGTTGACCGAGGCGTTGGCCAACTGGAACGCGGCGGTGGACCCGGCCGGGGGGACCACCGTCGGGCGGAAGCCCGTCTCCGCGCGGATGGTGATGGACGCGCCGTTGTTGACGAAGTTGCGCACCGTGACCTGCTCGGCGTAGACCGCGTTGTCCTCGACGATGACGCAGGCGTGCCCGGGCAGGGAGACCGGCAGCGCGTCCACGCCGGCCTGTATGGTCGTGTAGGGGCCGGCGGCCTGGTTGACGATGTTGGACACGGAGCAGCCCGCGTAGGCCGCCACCGAGCGCGACGCCTCCGCGGTGCCGGCGTAGGAGCCCTGGTTGATGCGGCCGCCGTTGGGCCCCGGCTCGTCGCCCACGGGGTCGGCGGGGTCGCCTTTGTCGATGGTGGGGGAATCGCTGCCGTCGTTGACGAAGGCCTGCGTGCCGGGGTTCCAGCGGCCGCTCGTCGAGCGCGGGTGGAGATCCTCGCTCGAAGGGTCGAACCACTGCGGGTGCGCCGCGATGGAGTTGAGCTCCTGGCCGGTGAGGCCGCGCCAGGCCGCCAGGCCCTGCGCCGGCGCCGCGCCGCGCAGGAAGGACAGTGCCGTGTTCGAGGAGAAGTAGTCGTTGTAGTCGGCGCGGAAGCCCGTGAGGCTGTCGGCGTCGAGCGCCACCGTCGCGGAGGCTCCGCTGACCACGAACGAGGAGAAGACGACATTGCCGCGCAGCTGGAGGCCGTCGGTGCCGCCGGCGGCGTGGATCATGCGCGCCGTGGTCAGGGCGGTGCCCGTCGAATGCAGGTCGTTGTAGCGCGCCTCGACGCGGTGCGCGTCGTCGAACAACATGCCGGTGAAGGAGCCGGCCGTCCCGCGCCCGGCGTTGATGAAGCGGTTGCGCTCGATGACGACGCCGGAGGACCTCAGGACCTCGACGCCGTGCGCGGTGAACCCGACGCCCGAAGCCGACTTGCGCCAGACCACGGCGTTGGCCTGCGCGGTCGCGCCGGCGACGAGGTCGTAGAAGTAGAGGCCGTGCGTGTCGAGGTTGCTGGAGAAGATGGCGGCGACGGTGTTCGAGGTCACCCGGATGCTGGAGCCGGCGGCGGAGCCGGCGACCTCGATGCCGATGGCGGCGTCCGCCATGGTGTTGCTGGCGATGAGCACGGCGCCCTGGATGGGCGCGCCGCCGAACTCCGCGACGAAGATGCCGCGGGCGTCCACGCCGCCGCGCAGGGTGTTGGACGCGACGGTCAGGCCGATGATGCCGTCGGTCGCGAGCAGCGCGGAGCCGTCGGCGTCTTTCGACACGAAGTGGCTCATGGTCACCACCGTGCCGGTGGAGCGCTCGATCCAGGCGCCACGCATGCCCTCGCCGTAAGCGCGGTCCACGACCACGCCGGAGGAGTCCTCGACGCGCAGCGCGGCGACGCCCGACACGGACGCCGTCATCGTCGTGCGGCGCACGAGCAGCCGGTCGGCGTCCATCGCCAAGACGGCGTCCTCGCTGCCGGTGTTGCGCAGGTAGTCGTCGCTGAGCACGGTGTCGGGGGAGTCCTCGACGGTCACCGCGGTCGCCGCGCCGTTGACGGTCACGACGCTGGACTCCAGGCGGTTCTGCCCGCCGAGGTAGAAATACGCGCCGTAGCCGCCCGCGTTGGTCACGACGCTGCCGACGACCGCGTTGGAGGAGGCGGTGTTGAAGTAGAGAGCGGCGTCCGAGCCGGAGTTGCTGGTGATGGTGCTGCCGCTCACCGTGTTGTTGTCGGCGCCGTTGTTGAACCACAGGCCCGTGCTGAGGGGGTCGCTCAGGCGGCTGAGGGTGATCGTGTTCCAATCGGACTCGTAGAGCTCGAGGCCGGAGTGCGAGCTCGTGCCGCCGCCGACCATGGTGCTGAGGAAGATGGCGTTGTGGTGCGAGAAGCCGAGAGACGCGCCCCAACCGCCCGGGTTGGCCGCGTAGACCTGGGTGACGGTGTTGGAGTCGGAGTCCAGCAGCCACAAGCCGGTGTAGATGCCGGAGGCCTGGCTCGTCATCGTCGTGCGGCTCAAGTCGTTGTAATGCGAGCCGGCCAGGAGGTCCACGCCGTCGCCGAGGCGGTTGTGGAAGTAGGAGTCGGAGACCGAGTTGGTGCTCGCGTTGACGAGGGCCAGCGCCGCGCGGCCGTTGGCCGACACGGAGGCGGTCGTGAAAGAGACCGTGGTCCGGATGGCGCCGGTCGTCAGGAACACGCCGAACGCGTCGCCGACCGACACGCTGGAGTGCGCGACCACGCTCCAGCTCGACACCGCGATGCCCGCGTGCCAGACCCGGAAGGCGCCGGTCCCCGTCGAGACGACGACGGAGCTCACCTGGACGAAGGCCGACGACGCCGACACGCCGTAGGCGACGTCGGCGCCTGGGCGCACGTCGAACCACATCACGTTGACCGAGGAGTTGGCGATGCGGAAGGCGGCCGTCGAGCCGGCGGGGGGCACGACCACGGGCCGCAGCCCCGAGATGGGGTTGGCGAAGATGGAGATGGACGAGCCGTTGTTGGTGAAGTTCTGCACCGTGACCTGCTCGGGGTAGGTCGCGCCGTCCTGGACGACGACGCACGAGTGCCCGGTCAGGGTCGTCGGCAGCGCGGCCACACCGTCGGTGATGGTCGTGTAGGGGCCGTTGGTCTTGTGCACGTAGCGGACGGTGGCGCAGCCCGCGTAAGTGTCGTTGGACTTCGACGCCTGCGCGGTTTTGCCGTAGGAGCCCAGGTTCACGCGCGAGCCGTTGGGCACGGGCTCGGCGTTGAAGTCCTCGGCGACGTCGCCGGCGTCGATGGTGGGGGACCCGGTGCCGTCAGAGACGAAGCCGGGCACCGACGGGTCCCAGCGGCCCACGGTCGAGCGGGGGTGGAAGTCCTCGGCGCCGGCCGTGAGGCTGAACCACTGCGGCGGCGCGCTGATGGAGGCGGCGTCCTGGCCCGACGCCGCCCGCCACGCCGCCAGGCCTTGGGCGCCGGCCGCGCCCCACTGGAAGCCCAGGGCGGAGTTGGAGCTGTGGTAGTCGTTGTAATCGGAGACCCAGTCGGTCTGGCTCGCCGCGTCGGCAACGACGATGGTGGCGGAACTGCGGCCGACACCCGGCGCCGTGAACGAGGACGAGAACACGTTGTTGCGCACCGAGACGCCCTGCGAGCCCTCTCCGGCCCGGAAGAGGAACCCTTCGGTCGGCGCCGTGGCGGAAGAATGGACGTCGTTATAGTGGAAAGTGACCTGATCGGCGTCGCTGAGCCAGACGCCCACGAAGCCGCCCGCGGGGAAGATGGAGCCCGGGTCGCTGATGCGGTTGCGGGTGAACAGGAGCCCGGCGCTGGACTGGACGAACAGACCGTGGGCCGTGGCGCCGTTCATCGTGCCGCGCGTGCGCGCGAAGAGGTCGTTGTCGTAGATGGTGGCGCCGGTCGTCAAGCCGTCGAGGCGGATGCCGTAGGTGTCCACGGGGGCGGTGCCGATGGAGACCACGTTCGAGGTGATCCACACCTGAGTCCCGGCCGTCTGCGTGGCGATGTAGATGCCGTTGCGCGCGCCGGGCAGGAAGGTGTTGGTCGAGATGACGATGCGTCCGGAGCCGCCGGCGGCCAGGTTCAGCGAGGCGCCCAGCGTGCCGCCGCGCAGCGAGGAGCTCGACAGCGCCAGGTTCGCGCTGCCGGCGTTCAGGAGCAGCGCGGCGCCCGCGGTGTTGGTGCCGACCAGCACCGAGCCGCCGATGGTCGTCCAGGTCGCGCCGTCCACGCGCACGGCCGTGGAGCCTTGGACGTACGAGTTCAGGATGGTGAACGACGAGGCCTCGACCACGATGCCGACGCTCGAGCGAGAGGTCACGCTGCTGGCGTGCAGAATGCCGTCCCAGCCGGAGTTCAGGTAGACCAAGACGCCGATCGCGGTCGAGGTCACGCTGGAGCCCTCGACCCGATTGCGCCGTCCGGTGATGGCCACCGCGGTGTTGCCGACGTTGCTGAAAGAGCTGCCGCGCACGAGGTTGTCGTCGCCGCCCAGGTCCAGCGAGGAGCCGCCGTTGAGCGACTCGCCGTAGACGGACTGGAGCAGGTTGTTGTGGGCCGCGCTCAGCTGCAGGCCGGTCCCGTTGAGAGCCCTCGCGCGCACGCCCGTAAGAGTGTTCGAGGAGGACGAGACGAGCGACACCGCGTCGTAGCCCGCGGCGTTGATCTGCGCCGAGCTGTAGGCGATGACCGTGCGAGAGGAGGACTGCAGCCTGATGCCGTCCGCCGCCGTGACGGTCACGCTGGTGTAAGAGACCGCTCCCCACGGCGCGTTGAAGTAGACGCCGGCGCCCCAGACGGTGGACGGCGCGTCCACGATGACGGAGGAGACGCGCACGAGCGCGGAGGTGACCGCCACGCCGTACTGCGTGTTCACGGCGGGACGCACGGTCACGCCGTAGACGTTGACCGAGGCGTTGGCCACCTGGAAGGCGGCCGTCGAGGCTGCGGGCGGCGCGATGGTCGGGCGCACGCCCGCGTCCGCCATGATGGTGATGGAGGAGCCGTTGTTCGTGAAGCCGCGCACCGTGACCTGCTCGTTGTAGGAGGCGTTGTCCGTGATGACCACGCAGGCGTGGCCCGGCAGCGTCTGCGGCAAGGAGTCCACGGCGGACTGCACGGCGTAGTAGGGGCCGTCAGCCTTGTTGACGAGATTGGCGACCACGCAGCCGGGGTAGGCGGGCGCGGAGGTCTTGGAGGCCTCCCCGGTGTTGGCGTAGGCGCCCTGGTTGACGCGGGAGCCGTTGGGGGTGGGCTCGCGCGAGGCGTCCTCGTCGGGGTCACCCGCGTCGATGGTCGCCGAGGTGACCGCGTCCAGCACGAAGCCGGCCGTCGCCGGATCCCAGCGGCCGGCGGCCGACTTGGGATGGAAGTCCTCGTAGCCGGATCCCGGGGCGGCCCACAGCGGGTTCACGGACAGGGAGTTGAGGTCGCGGCCGGAGGCCGCGCGCCAAGCCGGCAGGCCCGACGCGTTCACCGCGCCCCACGCGAATGTCGGCGCCGTGTTGGAAGAGAAGAAGTCGTTGTAGTCCGAGATGAAGCCGGTCTGGCTCGCCGCGTCCACGACCACGGTGGCCGAGGCGGCGGTGACGGCGTACGAGGAGGAGAACACGTTGCCCGTGACGACCACGCCGGTCGAGCCCTCGCCGGCATACAGGAGGCCGGCGTTGGTCAGCGCCGTGCCGGTCGAGTGGAAGTCGTTGTAGCGGACCGTCGCGCGGTCGGCGTCCGACAGGGTCACGCCGTAGAAAGAGCCCGCGGTGACCAGGCCGGGGTTCGAGACGCGGTTGCGCTCGATGACGAGGCCGGCCGCGCTGCGCGCGTACACGCCGTAATAGCTGACGCCGGGAGTCCCGGCGGAGATGCGCGTCACCAACGCGTTGCCCTGCACCGTCGCGCCGGATGCCAACGGGCCGAAGAACGAGACGGCGCCCTGCGAGGTGTTGGACGGGGTGTAGAGCACCACCGTGTTGGACGCGATGGCCAGCGAGTAGGCCCCGGCCGTCATCGTGCCGACGGCGATGCCGTCGTCCCAATGGCCCGTGAAGGTGTTGGAGGCCACGAGGATGCCGCCGCTCGAGCCGTCGATCCACAGGCCGGTGTCGGCGTGGTCCACGACGTTATGAAGGAAGGTCAGGTCCTTGGAGCCGTAGGCCAGGATGACGCTGTTGGCGTAGTCGACGCTGTAATCGGAGTACAGGTCGTTGCGCACGGCCACGGTCGCGGTCGAGCCGTCCACGAACAGGGAGCGTTCGCCGTAGAGGTAGGAGTCGGCGACGTAGAGGCCCGAACTGCGGAAGACGTAGACGCCGGAGTAGCTCCAGCCCGTGCCGGCGGCCGCGGTGGAGCGCAGCACCATGTTGCGGTCGGAGCCCAGGTCGAAGACGAGCGCGGAGCCGGCCCGGCGCGCGCTGAACACGGAGTCGGCGATGGTGTTGGAGTCGGCGAGCACGGAGTAGAACACCGCGTTGTTGTTGGGGGTATCGTTGTTCGCCGCGACGAAGGAGAACAGGTTCCCATTGGAGCCGGCGTCGAGGGAGACCGCGTTGGCGGCGCCGGCGCGGACCACGCTGTTGGCGACGGTGTTGCTCGAGGCGAAGCCGAAGTAGAGCGCGCTGAGGAGGCCGCGGCTCTGGATGGTGCTGTGGCGCACGACGTTGCCGAACGCCGCCGCGTCGAGCACGAACGCGTTGGAGACGGCCGCGCTCGCGGTCACGGCGTCGAAGAGGTTGTAGTTCGAGGTGGTCAGGTACACCGCCAGGCCGATCGCGCCGGTGGAGAAGAAGACGCTGTCCGTGAAGACGTTGGCGTGCGCGCCGCCGTTGAGGGCGAGGGCCGCCGCGTTCGTGTTGGACGCGACGACCGCGTCGAAGGTGTTGGAGGAAGTCTGCGCCAGGTAGACGGCCGGCAGCGCCGCGGCCGGGAAGTTGAGGAAGGCGCTGCGGGTGACCGCGTGCAGCCCGCCGCCCTGGAGTTCCAGCGCCATGGCCGCGCCGCCGGAGCTGTAGACGAGGTCGAAGGCGGCGTTGGTGACGCTCGTCACCGAGACGACCGGCCCGGTGAGGGCGGTGAAGCTGCTCTGCGTCACGGTGACCGAGGAGCCCCGCACCCACAACGCGCGGGCGCTCTGCACCGTGACCGACGAGTTGCCGACCGTGCTCAGCGAGGAGACCTGCACGCCCGCGGTCCAGATGCGGCCGGCCGAGTCCACGCTCACCGAGCTCAAGCGGACGTAAGAGGAAGAAGCGAAGACGCCGTACTGGACCAGCTCGACCGTGGGCCGCACCGCGATGCCGAGCACGGCCACGCTCGCGTTCTTGATGAAGAACGCGGCCGTGGACGCCGCGGGGGGATCCACGACCGGCGTGTAGCCGTAGGTCGCGTCCGCCATGATGGTCAGCGAGGACCCGTTGTTGGTGAAGCCTTCCACCGTGACCTGCTCCGCGTAGGTCGCGGCGTCCGTGACGATGACGCAGGCGTGTCCGGTGAGCGTGTCGTTGAGCGAATCGACGCCGGACTGGATGGTGGTGAACTGGCCGCTCTTGTTGACGAAGCGGACCTGGTCGCAGACGCCGGGCGGCGACTTCGAGGCCTCGGCGGTGTTCGCGTACGAGCCCTGGTTGACGCGCGCGCCGTTGGGCGCCGGCTCCAGGGCGTACGGGTCGCGGAAGTCGCCGGCGTCGATGGTCGGCGAGTCGCTGCCGTCGAGGACGAAACCGGGGACCGTCGGGTCCCAGCGGCCGAGGGTGGAGCGCGGGTGGAAGTCCTCGCGCGAGGGGTCGTAGGGCTGAGGGTGCGCGGCCAGAGAGTAGGCGTCGCCGCCGCTCGCCGTGCGCCACGCCGGCAAGCCCTGCACCGCCGCGGCGCCCCAGACGAAGCTCAGGGCCGCGTTCGAGCTGAACAAAGTGTTGAAGTCGGAGGCGAACCCGGCCTGGCTCGCCGCGTCCACCGACAGAGTGCCCGACGAGCCGCTGACCGTCACGGCGGTGAACGAGGAGAACAGGACGTTGGAGCCGAAGTACATGTCCGCCGAGCCGTTGACCAGCCGCACGAGCCAGGCGCTGGCCAGGCCCGTGCCGGTGGAGTAGACGTCGTTGTAGCGGACGATGCTCGAGTCGGCGTCGTCGTAGCGCATGGCCTCCCAGCGGCCGAGCGTGAGGTTGCCGGGGTTGGAGACGCGGTTGCGGTCGATGAGCAGGTTGGCAGAGGAGCGCGCGTAGAGGCCGTAGAGCGTGTTCGCCGCGTTGGCGGCGCCGCGGCGGCGCGTCACGATGGCGTTGTTGTGCACCGTCGCGCCGGTCAGCAGGCCGTTGAAGAAGACGCCGTAGCGGTCGAGCCCGGTCCCCGTGGGCACGAGGATGGTGTTGGAGGTCAGGTGCACCTGGGTCCCCGCGACCGCGGTCGCGACCCAGACGCCGTATTGGCCGCCGACCAAGGTATTGGTCGAGAAGAGCAGGCGTCCACGGCTCCCGGCGTAGACCCGCAGCGCCGCGCTGTTGAGGGCGCCCGACGAGACGATGAGCACGCTCGAACTCACCGTGAGGTCCACGGAGCCGTCGCGCACGGCCAGCGCGACGCCGTTGGTGTTCGTCGCGACCAGCACGCTGTCGCCGATGACGGTGCCGGTGGAGCCGCTGACCAAGGTCGCCGACGAGCCTTGGACGTAGCTGTCCACGATGGTGTTGGACGCGGACTGGAGGAGGTAGAAGCCGTATTCGGTTGCGGGTCCCGCGCCGGTGATGGTGCTGCCCCGCACCACGTTGCGGTCGCCGTTGATGATGCCGCCGCCGCTGCCGGCCAGCGAGCGGACCACGCTGGCGTCGAGCGTGTTCCAATCCGAGTCCTCGAGGCCGAAGCCTTCGTTGTCGGCGCCGCCGGCGACCATGGTGCTGCCCGTGACGCGGTTGTAGCCGCCGCCCTCGATGTATACGGCGTAGCCGTTGGGGTTGTGGACGTACACGCGCGAGAGCGTGTTGCTGCTGACGCCGAAGAGGTAGGCGGGAGCGTAGCTCGCCTGGGAGCTGGTGATGGTGCTCGCGTCGATGAGGTTGCCCTGCGAGCCCGAGTCCATGTACAAGCCGACGTCGGTCGGCGTGCCGATGACGCTCCCGCTGATGGCGTTGTCGTCCGAGTCCTCGATGTAGAGCGCCGCGTTCGTCCCGCCGCCGGTCATCGTGCTGCGCGTGATGGCGTTGTCGTCGCTCAGGCTGAGGTGCGCGGCCGAGGCGTCGGGGCCGAAGGCATAGAGTCGGTCCACAGCGTTCCAGCCCGAGCCGTCGAGCGTGAAGGCCGCCAGCCCCGAGCCGCCGCCCACCACCGTGCTGCGCGAGACGCTGTTGTAGTCCGAGGCCTCGAGGTAGAGAGCGTAATCGCTCAGGTTCTGGACGTAGCTGTCCTCGATGGTGTTGGAAGAGGCCTGGAGCGCGTAGAAAGCCGCGATGAAGCCGGACGCGTCGCTGGTGACGGTCGTGCGGCGCACGGCGTTGCCGTGTGAGCCCGGGTAGAACACGACGGCCGGCATGGAATCGGAGTGGAAGTAGGAGTCGTTGATCGTGTTGGACGAGGCGCCGTCGAGGTGCAGGGCGGGGAAGGTCGCCGCGCTCAGCGAGAGACCGGTGCTGACGCTGATGCTCGTCGCGGTGGAGCCGGGGAGCCAGAAAGCGAAGGCGTCTCCAACGCTGACGCTGGAAAGGCTCACCGCGTTCCAACTCGAAAGACGCACGCCCGCCATCCAGATGCGCGAGCCGCCGTCGACGGTCACCGAGGCCACGGTGACTTGGGTCGACGAGGCATACACGCCGAACTGGACGGGCTCGATCGTGGGCCGGACGTCGAAGCCGCGCACGTTGACCGAGGCGTTGCGCACGAAGAACGCGGCCGTCGACCCGGCCGGCGGGTCCACGACCGGGCGCAGGGTCAGCACGGGGTCCACGAAGATCGAGATGGAGGAGCCGTTGTTCGTGAAGTTCGCCACCGTGACCTGCTCCGCGTAGGTCGCGCCGTCCTTGATGACGACGCACGAGTGACCGGTCAGCGTCGTGGGCAGCGCGGCGACGCCGGCCGAGATGGTCGTGTAGGGACCGGCGCTCGAGTTGACGTAGGAGGTGACCACGCAGCCCGGGTAGGTGTTGGGCGACTTCGAGGCCTCGCCCGTGTTCGAGTAGGAGCCGGCGTTGGCGCGCGCGCCGCTGGGCTGGGGCTCCAGGTCGTACGGGTCGTTGGGGTGGCCGGCGTCCAAGGTGGGGGAATCGGTGCCGTCCAGGACGAAGAGCTGGGTCGCCGGGTTGAAGCGGCCGAGCGTGGAGCGCGGGTGGAAGTCCTCGACGCCGGCGCCGGGGTCGCGCCATTGCGGATGCCCCTCGCCGGAGGAGCCGTCGCCCCCGCTGGCCACGGCCCAGAGGTCCTTGGTCTCCTGGGCCGCCGCGCCCCAGGCGAAGGAGAGCACCGCCGCGGAGGAGAAGAAGTGGTTGAAGTCGGACTCGAAGCCCGCCTGGCTGTTGGCGGCCACGGCGATGGTCGCCGAGGAGCCCGTCGCCGCGAACGAGAATGACGAGGAGAACACGTTGCCGACCAGCTTGGTGCCGGTGGCCGCGGACGTGATGCGCAGCAGGTACGCCGTCGTGAGCGCGGTGCCGGTGGAGTGCAGGTCGTTGTAGCGCAGCATGGTGTTGTCGGCGTCGGCCAGGCGCACCGTCTCCACGACGCCGCCGGTGACCATGCCGGGGTTGCTGAAGCGGTTGCGCTCCACGCGCAGCCCGTTGGCGCTCTGCGCGTGGAAGCCGTAGGCGCCGAGCGAGGTCCCGGCCGCGCGCAGGACTACGCTGTTGTTCTGCACCGTGGCCCCGGTGGTCAGACCGTTGAACGCGAAGCCGTAGGTCGGCGCCGCCGCGTTGAGGCCCATCACGACCGTGTTCGAGACGAGGCGGACGTCGGCCCCCGCCGTCTGCGTGGCGACGCGGACGCCGAAGTGCGCCAGCGAGATGGTGTTGCTCGAGAACGAGAGCAGGCCGCGGCTGCGGCCCGTGAGCGCCACGCCGGCCCCGAGGGTGCCGCCCGACAGGGTGCCGCTGACCGTGGCCGAGGTCAAGGTGAAGTTGACGTTGCCCTGGCCCAGCAGCACGCCGTTGCCGTTGCCGCTCGTGAACGCGATGCGGGTGTCCACGACGCTTACGCCCGTGGACTGGTGCACCGCCACGCCCGTGCTGCCCTGGACGTAGCTGTCGTAGATGCTGCTCGTGGAGACCGCGGTCAGCTCGACCGCGGCGCCGGTGCCGGTGTTGGTGATGGTGGAGAAGGCGATGAGGATGTTGCGCGAGCCGCCGATGAGATTGACCGCGGGTGAGGCGTTCAGGCTCGTGATGCGCGCTCCCGTGACTGTGTTCGTGGCCGCGTTGTTGGCGTAGAAGCCGCGGCCGTCGCCGATGAGAGCGCCGCCGCTGACCAGGTTGTTGGCGCCGCCGCTGATGACCAAGCCGATGCCGCCGCTGGCGAGGTCGGCGACGTAGCAGCCCGTGAAGGTGTTGGTGGAGCCGCTGACGTACACGCCGGCGTTGCCGCCCGCCGCGGTGGTCATGGTGCTGGCGACGAAGGCGTTGGCGCCGGAGTCCGCGTTGACGTAGGCGCCGTAGCCGCCGATGGACCGCAGCACGCTGGCGGTCACCGTGTTGCTCGACGCGCCGGTAAAGGCGATGGCGTCGCCGGAGGCCACCGCGGTGCTGCCGAAGACGCGGTTGAAATCGGAGCCCGGCGTCAGGTAGAAGCCGCGCGCCCCGGTGCTGTGCAGGTACGAGCGGCTGAAGGTGTTGGACGAGGCGTCGTAGAAGATGGCCGCGTCGCTGCCCGCGTAGCCCGTGCTGACGCTGACCGTGTTGCCGCGCGCGAAGTCGTCGAAGCGATAGGCCGTGCCGATCGCGTTGGTGGCGACCACGGCGACGAAGGTGTTCGAGGAGGCGCCGTTGACGTGCACGGCGTTGAACGACAGGTGCCGCGCCTGGAAGGTGCTGTGCATGACCAAGGTCATCGTGCTGTGGTCGAGCCACAGGCCGTGCGCGTTCCACGCGGTGACCGAGCTGTAGTCGAGCACGCTCCAGGAGCTCAGCCGCACGCCCGCCGTGTACAACCCCAGCGCGCCCTGCGTGCTGACCACGACGCTGCTGATGCGCACGTACGCGGACGAGGCGTAGATGCCGTAGGGGACGGCCGCGCCGCTGGCTTGGACGTCGATGCCGTACACGTTCACCGAGGCGTTGGCGATGTGGAAGCCCGCCGTGGAGGTCAGCGGCGGGCGCACGAAGGGCTGCAGGCCGGACGCCGGGTCCGCCGCGATGGTGATGGAGGAACCGTTGTTGACGAAGTTGCGGACCGTGACCTGCTCGGCGTAGACCCCGCCGTCGCGCACGATGACGCACGCGTGCCCGTTGAGCGTCTGCGGCAGGGAGTCCACCGCGGACTGGATGTTGTAGTACGGCCCGTCCACCTTGTGCACGTTGCGCGTGATGAAGCAGCCGAAAGGCGGGAGCGTCTGCACCGTCGCCCCGGCCGAGAGCGCGGAGCGCGTCCCGTCGCGCTCCGCGGTCTTGATGGCGAAGTAGTAGGTCACGCCGCCGGTGAGCCCGGTGACCGTCATCGTCAGGCGCGAGCCCCGCACCGCCGCGGCGGGCGGCGCGGGCGTCACGACCTGCGCGGCGTTGAACTTCGCGTCGGAGAGGGCCGGCGATTCGGCGGCCAGCGAGCTGTAGCGCACGACGTAGGCGCCGGGCGTGCTGAGCTCGAGGCCGTCGTTGCCCGGCGTGGTCCACTGCAGGTAGATCTGGCTCGACGCCGCGGTCGAAGACCCCCACAGGTCCGTGACGCGGTTGGGGTAGTGATACCCGGCCTGCAGGCCGTCGCGGCCCAGGTAGCCGGCCGAGGCCGCGGTGGTCAGAGAGAGAGCGCCGGCCGTGCCGTCCTCGCGATAGGTCGCCGAGGTCTTGCGGCGACCGCCGGCGTTCACGCCGGAGCGGGTGTTCCGGTAGCTCGCGCTCGCGGACTCGGCGGCGTCGGCGGAGGGGACCGTCAGGAGGGGGGTGGAAAAAAGCGCGGTCGCTACGAAGAGATAAGAGAGCGCGCGCGCGTATGAGAACATCACGCGAATGTTACCCTTATAGTGCGAAATCCATATTACGGCCGGGCGAAAAGTGAATAAAACCGCGAATTGCTATAGTATGCCGATGACGGACGACCTGGGAGCCCGCATCGTGGTACACGCCTGGTCGGCGGGTGAGCCCCTGCCCCTACCCCTGCTCGCCGGCTTGGAGTCACGCGGCATCCGCGCGCTGTCGGCGGGCGACTGGCCCACCTTGCGCAAACTCGCGGGCTCGGTCCCGGCCGACGCGGTGCTCGCCCGGCCGGACCTCCTGCAGCCGCGGGAACTGGCCGGACGCCTGCGCAAGCTGTACGGCCGCGCCGCCCTGCCGGTCCTGTTCCTCGTCGGAGCGGAGGCCGCGCCGGGGACCGAGGCCGCGCTCATCGAGGGGGGGGCCGACGACGCCTTGCGCCTGCCCGTGGACGGGGAACTGCTCGCGGCTCGGCTCGAGGCGGCGGTCCGCGACGCGGAGCGTTGGCAGGCGCCTCGCGCGTGGCCGCGCCACGTGCTCAAGACCTCGGACGGGGCCCTGGCGCTCGATCTCAAGGCAAGACGCTGTCTCCTAAGAGCGCCGGATGGGACCTACAGCGACCTCATCTTGACGCGGCGCCAACTCGACACCCTCGCGGCCCTGCTGCGCCGCCCCAACCAACCCGTCTCCTGGGCCCAGCTGTATCGCAAAGGGTGGCGACCGGGCAAACTGCGCAAGCGGTCGCGGACCTTGGTCCAGCACGTCTTGAGCCTGCGCCGCAAGCTCGGTCCGCAGGGGCGACGCATCACCGCGGTGCCCGGGTTCGGCTACCGGCTCTCGGATTGAGCCGCGTCGTCGTGTTTTTAGCCGCAATTTAGCAGGCATTGCGCCGGGCTCGCAGACCGCTATACTGCTACCGTGACTGCGCGTGTCCGCCTCGCCTTACTGCTCCTATCCTTTCCTATACGAACGGCCGCGCACGAATCCCACAGCGCCAATTTCCGCAACCTCTCGGCCGGCGCCGCGACCTCGGCCACCGCGCCGTCCGTCTCCGCGGCGCCCG
>JANRKA010000089.1:0-26776 GCA_033875325.1 Elusimicrobiota bacterium
GCCCCGCCGGCGTCGAGGCCCTGCTGCGCCGCGCGTCGCGCGGCTGCGCGCTCGCGCGCGCGCCCGTCGAGGGCGTCCCCTCCGCCGCGCTCAAGGCCGCGGCGCGGCGCGCCGCGCGCGTCGTGTTCCTGTCCTTCGAGGCGCGCCGCTTCCCCGGCCAGGCCGCGACGCTGCGGCTGCTCGCCAAGTCGGCTCCGCGCAGGACCGTCGCCGTGCTCGTGCGCTCCTCGCGCGACCTCGACCTGTGCCCCCGCGCGATGACCGTCGTGGACGCGCGCGGCTACCGCGCCGTGTCCCTGCAAGCCGCCCTTTCCGCCGTCCTGGAGGACGCATGAACGCCGCCCCCCTCGCCCTGCTCCTCGCCGGCCTCGCGGCCGCCGCCGAGCCGCTGCCCGCGACCGTCTCCGGCCTCAAGGAGAGCTACGTCTCCGCCGTGGACCGCGTCGACAAGACCCGCGCGCTGCAGGCCCTCGCGCGCACCGCGCCGCGCGACACCGGCGACGTCTCGGCGCTCTACGACCTGTTCATGCGTTTCCCCGATCCGATGGCCCGGCGCGCGGCGCTCGACTCGTTGTCTCTCTCGCCGCAGCACCCGACGCTCGAGCCCCTCGCGCTGGCCGCCCTGCGCTCGCCCGAGCCCGAGTCGGTCTTCTTCGGAGCCCACGTCGCGGCGCTGGCCCGCACGCCCGCGGCGCTCGACGCGTTGACGGCCGTGGCGTCGCGCCGCCTGGCGCACGCCCGCGCCGAAGACTCGACGATGGCCACCGAGCGCGGCGCGTGGTGGGCGCAATACGAGGCCCTCGACGTGCTCGCGGCCTGGCGCGGCGCCGAGACCCTGCCGCTGCTGCGCCAACGCGTCGGCGAGAGCCCGGCCGTGGCCGCCATCATGGGCCGCCGCCTGTGGGCCGCGGCCTTCCCCGAGCTGCGCAAGTGGGCCGGCTCATCCAAGGCGATGGAGCGCGCCCGGGCCCGCGAGGCCGCGCGCCAGCCCAGCGAGCCGGCCGACGCCCGGGCGGTGCGCGCCGGCATGCTCGAGGCCGTGGCCGACGCCAAACTCGACGCGGAGTTCCGCCATCAGGTCGCCCTCAAGCTCGGCGCCTCCTCCGACGACGCGGAGGCCGTCGCCCTGGCCGCCGCGCACGACGCGGCCAAGACCTCCGCGGAGCGCCTGTTGTGGGGCGCGGCTTTGTTCGCCTCCGGGCGCCCCGCGGCCATCCCCGTGCTCGCCCGCTACGCCCGCGAGGACCCCGACGAGTTGCGCCGCCGCGGCGCCTTGGCCCAGCTCACCGACATGGTCGGCGCGGAAAAGGCGAAGGCCCTCGTGGAAGAAGGAAAAGTCGTTAAATAATAAGCTTTTCCTCGACCGGCGGCGCGTGGACTCCCGGCGCGCCGATATGCTAGCTTAAAGGAATGGCGGGCCCCTTCTGGCTGGTCGCCGCGCTCAGCGCGGCCCTCCTCATCGCGTTGGCGTTGGTCCTGCGGCGCCTGTACGCCCTGGAGGCGAGCCGCTCCGCGACGGCGCCCGTCGCGCCCCGCGCCCCCGAGGGCTGGTCCAAGCTCGACGAGTTGCTCACCATGCTGCTCGCGCTGCAGGAGCACGGCGTCTCCCACGCCGGCGCGGTGTCGCGCGAGGAGTTCGGCCGCGCGGTTCTCGACAGCGCATGCGCGCTGATGAAGTGCGACCGCGGGTCCGTGATGACCTGGGACGAGAAGGACGGCTGCCTCAAGATCGTCGCGGCGCGCGGACTCGGCGTGGGCAAGTCCCAGACCCTGTTCCTGAAGTCCGGCGAAGGCGTCGCCGGCAAGGCCTTCGCGTCGGGCCAGCCCGTCTACGTGGCCGAACCGGCCAACGACCCGCGCTACGTCGCCCCGGGCGCGGGCGACGCCGAGCCCTTCATCTCCATCCCCCTCCTCGTCAAAGGCAAGCCCATCGGCGTCCTGAACCTCCACGCCAAGGACGGGGCCGAGCCCTTCAACGACTACAACGTGAAGTTCCTCAACATCCTGGCGGGCGAGGCGGCGGTGATGCTGCACAACGCCGACCTCTTCGACAACCTGCAGACCTTCTACCTGGAGATGGTGCAGACCTTGGCCCGGGCGGTGGACTCCAAGGACGCCTACACGCACGAACACTCCGATCGCGCGCGCTTCAAGGCCCGCCGCGTGGCCCTCGAGATGAGCCTGCCCGAGCAGATGACGCGCTACGTGGAGTACGCCGCGCTCCTGCACGACATCGGCAAGATCGGCATCGACGAGGCCATCCTGCTCAAGCCCGGCAAGCTCACGCCGGAGGAATACGAGCAGATGAAGAAGCACCCCATCATCGGCCACCAGATCCTGGCGCCCGTCAAATACCTCGGCCCCGTCGCGCAGATGGTCCTCTACCACCAGGAGTGGTACGACGGCCGCGGCTATCCCGAAGGCCTCAAGGGCGAGGAGATACCGCTGGGCGCGCGCATCGTCGCCGTGCTCGACGCCTGGGACGCCATGACCTCCGACCGCCCTTACCGCAAGGCGTTGGGCCGCGACGTCGCCATCGGCGAGCTCAAGAAACACGCCGGCACCCAGTTCGACCCCAAGGTCGTCGAGGTCTTCCTGCGCATCGAGTCGACCGAGTGGCGCCACGAGACCACGGGGGCGCATTGACCCTTTTCGTGGTCCCGACGCCGCTGGGCAACCTCGAGGACATGACCGCCCGCGGCCTGCGCGCGCTCAAGGACTCGGCCGTGGTGTTCTGCGAGGACACGCGCCGCACGCGCAACCTCATGTCGCATTTCGGCTTGACCGCGCCGCTGGAGCGCTACGACGAGAACGACGAGCGGTCCGTCGAGAAGGTCCTCGAGCGCCTGCGGCGCGGCCAGGCGGTCGCGTTGGTATCCGACGGCGGCTCGCCCGGAATCTCCGACCCCGGGCGCAAGGTCGTGGCGGCGGCGAGACGAGAAGGCCTTCCCGTCGATTCGTTGCCGGGCCCTTCCGCCGTGACCACCGCCGTCGCCGGTTCCGGCCTGCCCGGCGACTCGTTCGTCTTCCTGGGTTTCCTGCCGCGCACCGCCTCCAAGCGCCGCAAGGCCCTCGAAGCGGTCAAAGAGCTCGACAAAACCGTCGTCGTCTACGAATCCCCCTTCCGCGTCGTCGAGTTCCTCGACGACGCCGTCGCCGCTTACGGCGAGGACTGCCAGTGCGTCGCCGTGCGAGAGCTCACCAAGGTCCACGAGGAGTGGGTGCGCGGCACGGCCGCCTCGGTCCGCGCCGCCCTCGCGTCCCGAGCCGAGATCCTGGGCGAGTTCGTCATCCTCCTGCACCCCTCACCGGAGCCCGCCCATGCCTGAGATACTGACGCTCGCCGCCGACGGCTCTCTCTCGCCCGCCGACGCCGCCAAGGCCGGCGCCGCGGCCAAGGCCTGCAAGGTCGTCGCGTTCCCGACCGAGTCCTCCTACGCGCTGGGCTCCACCGGCCTCGTCAAGGCCGCCACGCGCCGCCTGCTGCAGATGAAGGAGCGCTCCACGCTCAAGCCCCTGCCCGTGATGGTGTCCTCCGTCGAGGAGGCCAAGAAGTGGGTGGAGTGGACGCCCCTGGCCGAGGAGCTCGCCAAGAAGCTGTGGCCCGGACCCGCGTACCTCCTGCTCAAGCCCACGGCGCAGGGCCGCCTGCTCACCTTCCCCGAGTACCCGACCGTGGCGGTGCGCGTGCCCTCCCACGCCGCGGCCCGGGCCATGATCGCGGCCTCCGGCGTGCCGTGGATCGTCGCTTCCGCCAACAAGAGCGGCAGCCCCGCGCTGCGCGACTTCGCCGCGGTGTCCGCCGGCATCGGCGCGGAAGCCGACCTGATCGTGGACGGCGGCGTCGTCCCCGAGGGCGAGGCGACCATCGTGGACGCCTCCGGCGACAAGCCGCGCGTGGTCAGGGCCGGGCTGGTGAGCGTGTGAGCGCGACCGCGCCCCGGCGCCTGCTGTTCGTCTGCACCGGCAACACCTGCCGCTCGCCCATGGCCGAGCACCTCTTCCTGCGCCTGGCCCGGGAGGCCGGCCTGCCCTGGACCGCGTCCTCGGCGGGCACCGCCGCCGCCGCCGGCATGCCGCTGTCGCGCGGCGCGGCCGCCGTGTTCGCCGCCCGCGGCATCGGCCCCGTCGCGCATCGCGCGCGCCGCGTGGACGCCGCGCTCCTGCGCGAGGCCGACGCCGTCTACACGCTCGAGCGCGCGCACCGCGACGAGCTCGCCGCCCGCTTCCCCGAAGCCGCCGCCAAGCTCTTCGTGCTGCGCGAGGCCGCGGGCCTGACCCCGGCCGACGTGGACGACCCCGTCGGCGCGGACGCGGCCCTTTACGAAGCGACCGCCGCCTCGATCGAAGAAGCCCTGAAGACCCTCGTGGAGAGACACCGCCATGCGTCGAACCCTCGCTGAGCAGGACCCCGAACTCTACGCCGCGCTGGCCGAGGAGGCCCGCCGTCAGGCCGACAACCTCGAGCTCATCGCCTCGGAGAACTACGCCTCCGAGGCCGTGATGGAGGCGCAGGGGTCGCTGCTCACGAACAAATACGCCGAGGGCTACCCGGGCAAACGCTACTACGGCGGGTGCGAGTTCGTGGACAAGGCCGAGGTCCTCGCCATCGAGCGCGCCAAGAAGCTCTTCGGCGCGGAGCACGCCAACGTCCAGCCCCACTCCGGCTCGCAGGCCAACATGGCGATGTACCTCACCGTGCTCAAGCCCGGCGACACGGTCATGGGCCTCAACCTCGCCCACGGCGGCCATCTCTCGCACGGCCACCCGATGAACTTCTCGGGCAAGTACTACAAGATCGTCCCCATCGACGTCAGGAAGGACGACGAGCTCATCGACTACGAGAAGGCCGAGAAAGACGCCCGCGAGCACAAGCCGCGCATCCTCTTCGTGGGCGCGTCGAACTACTCGCGCGTCATCGACTGGGCGCGCCTTAAAAAGCTGGCCGACGAGGTCGGCGCCTACTTCGCGGCCGACATCGCCCACTACGCCGGCCTCATCGCCGCCGGCGTCTACCCCAGCCCCGTCTCCATGGCCGACTTCACGACGACGACGACCCACAAGACCCTGCGCGGCCCGCGCGGGGGCATGGTGCTGTGCAAGACGCAGCACGCCGCGGCCCTGGACAAGACGGTGTTCCCGGGAGAACAAGGCGGGCCGCTGATGCACGTCATCGCCGCCAAAGCCGTCTGCTTCGGCGAAGCCCTCAAGCCCGAGTTCAAGGCCTACCAGACGCAGGTCATCGCCAACGCGCGGCGCCTGTCGAAGTCGTTGGCCGACAAGGGCTTCCGCATCGTGGCCGGCGGCACCGACTGTCACGTCTTCTCCCTCGACCTGCGCCCCAAGAACGCGACGGGCAAGGAAGCCGAGGAGGCGCTCGACAAGGCCGGCATCACGGTCAACAAGAACGCCATCCCCTACGACCCGCAGAAGCCTTTCATCGCCTCGGGCGTGCGCATCGGCACGCCCGCCATCACCACCCGGGGCATGGGCGAGCGGGAGATGGACGAGGTCGCCGGCCTCATCGACGAGGCCCTGGCCAAGCGCTCCGACGACGCGGCCCTCAAGCGCGTGAAGGGCGAGGTCACCAAGCTGTGCCGGCGCTTCCCTATCTATCCGGAGCTGATGACGAAGCTGGCCGCCGGAGCCCGATGATCGCCCAGATCCTGATAGCGGACGACAACCCCGACATCACCGGGCTGCTCTCCGACTACCTCGGGATGAAGAACCACCGCGTCCTGGTGGTCAACGACGGCTTCCAGCTCTCCCAGAAGGCCTCCGAACACGTGCCGCACCTCATCATCACCGACATCCAGATGCCCGGCGCCTACGGCTCGTCGGCGTACCAGGTCCTGCAGAAGGACCCCAAGACCTCCAAGATCCCCATCATCTTCATGTCCGCGCACCCATACGAGAAGCTCCAGAAGCTCCTGCCCAACGACCCCAAGACGCGCTTCGTCCAGAAGCCGGTGGACCTCGCCAAGCTCGACGCCCTCATCAAGGAGCTCCTGCCCCTAGGAGGCTACGTCCCGTGACGAAGAACGCGAAGGCGACGGCGAAGGTCGGCATCATCGGCGGCTCGGGGCTCTACTCCTCCGACGCCATCAAGAACCCGCGCGAGCTGCGGCTGACCACGCCCTTCGGCGCGCACTCCGGGCCCATCGTGGTCGGCGAGCTCGAGGGCGTGCCGTGCGCCTTCCTGCCCCGCCACGGCAAAGGGCATGTCTACACCCCCACCGAGCTGCCCCAGCGCGCCAACATGTGGGCGCTCAAGTCGCTCGGCGTCGAGCGCGTGCTCGCCTTCTCCGCCGTCGGCTCGCTCAAGGAGGAGCTCGCGCCGCGCACCTTCGTGTTCCCCGACCAGCTCGTGGACCGCACCAAGGACCGCGTGCAGACCTTCTTCGGCGGGGGCCTCGTCGCCCACGTGGCCTTCAACCCGCCTTTCGCGCCCGAGCAGAACGCCATCGTCTACCAGGCCGCGCGCGAGCTCGGCATCAAGTCCGTGTTCGGCGGCACCTACTGCTGCATGGAAGGGCCGGCGTTCTCGACCAAGGCCGAGTCCGAGATGCACCGCGCCTGCGGCTTTTCTCTCATAGGTATGACCGCCGCCACCGAGGCCAAACTCGCCCGCGAGGCCGAGCTGGTCTACTCGCAAGTCGCGATGGTCACCGACTACGACTGCTGGAAGGAAGGCGAGGAGGTGCACACCGAGATGGTGGTGGCCAACCTGCACGCCAATTCCGCCAACGCCCAGAAGCTCATGCGCCTGGCCGTGCCGCGCATCGCCGCGGCGCCGCTGGAGCCCGCCTTCTCCGAGGCCCTCAAGGGCGCGCTTTTCACCGCGCCCGAGGCCCGCAGCAAGACCGCGCTCAAGCGCTTGGAGCTCCTGGTCAAAAAGTATGTCTAAAAAAGCCACCCGCGCCGCCGACCGCCTCATCGAGACCGCCATCCACGCTCAGAAGCGGGCCTACTGCCCCTATTCCCGCTACCCCGTGGGCGCCGCCGTGCTCACCAAGTCCGGCCGCGTCTTCGCGGGCTGCAACGTCGAGAACGCGTCCTACGGCCTGGCCATCTGCGCGGAACGCGTCGCCATCTTCCACTCGGTCGTGGCCGGCCACGACGCGCGGGAAGCCGTGGCGGTCGTGGGCGCCGCGGCCAAGCCCTGCGGCGCGTGCCGCCAGGTCATGTTCGAGTTCAGCGACAAGGACACCGCGCTGTTCCTCGTGGACCTCAACCCCACCACGGGCCGCCGCACCGTGACGCGCACCACGGTGTACAAGACGCTGCCGCTCGCCTTCGACCCGCTCGCGTCGGGGCTGCTGCCGCAGAACCCGCGCAACCTGCTGCGCCGCAAGGCGCACGGCGCGGGCCCCCGCAAGACCAAGGCCCGCCGCCGCAACCGGAGACGATAGACATGAACGAAGACCTGCGCGCCGTCAGCGACTGGATGAAGACCACCGACCTCGTCGAGGTCGTCTGGAGGAAGGGCGCCAAAGGTTTCGCCCTCTGCGGCCCCGACGCCCCGTCGACGAACCTCCAGGCGCCGCCCCTGCCCGCCTCCCGTTTCCTCCCCGTGCCCAGCGAGGGCGTGGGCGTGTTCCAGTGGAACGAGCCCGGCAAGGCCCGCCTTTGCGAGGAAGGCGCCGCCGTGCCCGAAGGCGCCGTGCTCGGCATCGTGACGACCGGCTCCGGGAAGGCCAAACCCGTCAAGGCGCCGGCCGCCGGCCGCGTGGTCAAGGTCTTCGTGGACGCCGGCCAGGCCGTCGAATACGGCCAGCCTCTCTTCCTGGTGGAGCCCGCTTAAGTTGAGCGCTCCCGCCGCGATCCTCTGCACCAAGTGCGGCGCCGCCTCGGCGGCCGCCGTCAGCACGTGCGGGAAGTGCGGCGGGCGCAACGCCCGGGTGTGCGGAGCCTGCGGGTTCCAGAACTCGGTCGCCAAGAACTACTGCGACAAATGCGGCACCGGCATAGCCGAGCTCGGCGGCGCCGTCGCGCCGCCGCCCGTTCCGGGCGGCCCCGCCGCCGACATCCCCCAGACCGCGGTGCGCAAGCTGCCCGAACCGGGCGGCCTACCCCAGGCCCGCGGGTTCGCCGCCGAGCCGGGCGCGCCCCAGAGCGCCCCGCTCCCCGCCGCCGGCCGCGCGCCCGACCCCTACGCGAGCGCCGACCCTTGGGGCGCGGTCGAGCCGCCCAAGCCGCCCCCGCCGCCGCCCAAGCCGCGTTGGACCAAGCTGCGCTCCCTGCTCAACGCGCTGGCGGCGATCGCCGGCATGGCCGCCGCCGGCGGCGGCATCTGGCATTGGTACGAGGGCCGCAAGCCGGAGAACCTCGTCCCGCGCCTGGCCGCGCAGTACCTCGACGCGCTCAAGAGACGCGACTACGAGGCCGCGTACGCGTTCTTCTCGGAGTCGGCGCGCAAGAACGCCACCCTCGAGGAGTTCAAGTCCTCGCGCACCGCGATGGAATGGACCTGGGCGAACCTCGAGATCAAGCACCGCGAGCCCGGCGCCGTCCTGTTGCGCTACGACCTCAACGCGCAGGGCGCCGAGAGCCGCCCCGACCACATCCTCTTCGTCAAAGAGAACGACAAGTGGGTCCGCCCCTACAACTGGACGCTCATGAAGAAGGTCGAGGACGCCTTCGAGAAGGGCAACCCGGACGTGGGGCTGCTCCTCGCGCAGACCGCCGCCTCGGTCAACCCGCGCGACCCGATGGCGCGCGGCTACCTCTGCGAGGCCGCCTATTACCGCAAGGCGCCCCAGGAGACGGTGAAGCAGTGCCACGACGCGCTCAAGCTCGCGCAGGTGTACCCCTCCAACCTCTCGCTCAAGAGCATCTACCACCTCCACGCCATCCTCGCCGACACCTACAAGAACGCCCTGGGCGACCCGACCTCGGCCCTCGACCAGTACGCCCAGATGCTGTCGTTCCCCGACATCTCGCCGGTCGACCAGTGCGAGATCCTGCTCGCCCGCGCCGAGTCCTACTACCGGCTCGGCCGCCCCGGAGAGTCGGCGACCGACCTCGACCGCGCCGAGCAGCTCTGCCTCAAGAAGACGGACCATGAGTTCATCGCCAAGCTCCGGGAGATCCTGCAGGTCCCCGGCCGGGACCGCTGACCGCGAAGGGAAGGCAACGCCATGTTCAAGAAGATACTGATCGCCAACCGCTCCGAGATCGCCGTGCGCGTCATCCGCGCCGCGCGCGAGCTCGGGGTCAAGACCGTCGCCGTCTACTCGGAGGCCGACCGGGAGTCGCGCCACGTGGCCATGGCCGACGAAGCCGTGTGCATCGGGCCCGCCCCGTCCAAGCTCTCCTACCTCGACCCCGACGCCATCCTCACGGCGGCCAAGAACACGGGCGCCGACGCCATCCATCCCGGCTACGGCTTCCTCTCCGAGAACGCGGACTTCTCCGAGGCGTGCCGCAAGCAGGGCATCACCTTCATCGGCCCGCCCCCCGAGGCCAGCCGCAAGCTCGGCTTCAAGAGCGCGGGCAAGGCCGTGGCCGACGCCGCGAAGGTCCCCTGCGTGCCGGGCACCAAGGGCGACGTCACCAGCGTGGACCCGGCCGAGATCGAGCGCATCGGCTACCCGGTGCTCATCAAGGCGTCGGCGGGCGGCGGCGGCAAGGGCATGCGCGTCGTGCGCTCGGCCGCGGAGCTCAAGCCCCAGCTGGAGGCCGCGGCGACCGAGGCCAAGGCCGCCTTCGGCGACGGGTCCGTGTTCATCGAGAAGCTGCTCGAGCGCCCCCGCCACGTCGAGATACAGATCGCCGCCGACAACCACGGCGGCGTCGTCGCCTTCCCCGAGCGCGACTGCACCGTGCAGCGCCGCCACCAGAAGCTCGTCGAGGAGTCCCCCTCCCCCGCCATCACCCCGGAGGTCCGCCGCGAGATGCAGCAGGCCGCCATCCGCCTGGCCAAGGCCGCCGGCTACCAGAACGTCGGCACCGTGGAGTTCCTGTTCCAGGACGGCAAGTTCTACTTCATCGAGGTCAACGCGCGCCTGCAGGTCGAGCACCCGGTCACCGAGGCCGTGGCCGGCGTGGACCTCATGGAGCTGATGATCCGTTGCGCGGCCGGCGAGAAGCTGCCGTTCGGCCAGGAGCGCGCCGGCGAGATCCGCTGCCACGCCATCGAGCACCGCATCAACGCCGAGGACCCCGACAACGGCTTCATGCCCTGCCCCGGGCGCATCGAGTCGCTCGAGCTGCCGGGCGGCGCGGGCGTGCGCGTGGACACGCACACCTACCCGGGCTACACCATCCCGAGCTACTACGATTCCCTCATCGCCAAGCTCATCATCACCGCCGAGGACCGCCCGCGCGCGCTGCGCCGCTCGCTGCGCGCGCTCGGCGAGCTGAAGGTCGGCGGCGTGAAGACGACGGCCGGCCTGCACGCCAAGGTCGTGGCCCACCCCGTGTTCATGTCCGGGGACTTCGACACGCATTTCATCGAGAAGACGAAGCTCCTCGAGGAGAAGGTCACCGCCCATGCTTAAACGCGACTTCAAGAAGACCATCGCCGCCCAGCTGCGCGACAGCGCCCGGACCCTGTCCGCGACCGCCAAGCTCGCGCCCGTCATCGACGCGGCCGCCCAGGACCTTCTGCGCTCCTACCGCAACGGCGGCAAGCTGCTCTCTTTCGGCAACGGCGGCTCCTCCTGCGACGCGCAGAACTTCGCCGACGAGCTGACGGGCCGCTACCGCCGCAACCGCCCGGCCCTGCCGGCCGTCGCGCTGACGGCCAACCAAGGCGACCTGACCTCCATCGCCAACGACTTCGGCTTCGAGTTCGTCTTCGAGCGCCCGCTGTCGGCGCTGGGACGGCCGGGCGACGTCGCGGTGGCCATCTCCACCTCCGGCAACTCCAAGAACGTCCTGCGCGCGGCCGCGGCCGCGCGAGCCATGGGCCTGACCGTCATCGGGCTGACCGGCCGCACCGGCGGCAAGCTCAAGGCTTTGTGCGACCATTGCGTCTGCGTGCCCTCCGATTCCACCGCGCGCATCCAGGAAGCCCACATCACGGTCATCCAGATCTGGTGCGGGATCCTCGAGGACGAGTTGTTCCCCGACGCGCCCCTGGCCCACGGCTGATGAAGCCCTCGTCCGCCAAGATCCTGCCGCTCAAGAAGCTCCTGACCTTGCGCGAGCTGTGGCGTTGGGAAGGCCGCAAGGTCGTCTTCACCAACGGCGTCTACGACATCCTGCACCCCGGGCACGTGAAGCTGCTGGAGAAGGCGCGCTCCCTGGGCGACCTGCTCATCCTCGGCCTCAACACCGACGCCTCCGCCCGCCGCCTCGACAAGGCGCCCGGACGGCCCGTCAACGCCCTGCGCGACCGCATGGCCGTGACCGCGGCGTTGGGCTGCGTGGACGCGGTGGTGGCCTTCGACGAGGACACCCCTGAGCGCCTGCTCTCTCGGCTCAAGCCCGACGTCCTGGTCAATGGCGGGGCCTACCGCCCCGACCAGGTGGCCGGCCGCGCGCACGCGGGCCGCGTCGTCATCGTCGCGCTCAAGAAGGGCCACTCCACCACCGGCCTCATCAAGAGGCTTCAGGGCCGGCGTTGACCGCGGCGCTCCTGCTGGCCGCGGCGCTGGCCGCGGCGCCCGCGCCTCACGAAGTCGAGCTGCTGACGCAGCGTCAGGACGCGGTCTGGGGCTTCGACTTCCTGCCCGACGGCCGCATCCTGTTCACCGAGCGCGGCGGGCGCCTCGGCCTGTTCGACCCGAAGACCGGGGGCGTGGAGGCGGTGGCGGGCGCGCCCGCGGTCTGGGCCAACGGGCAGGGCGGCCTGCTCGACGCGCGCGTCGCGCCCGGCTTCGCGAAGAACCGTTTCGTCTACCTGACCTGGTCCGAGCCCGTCGCGGACGGCGCGGCCACCGCGCTGGGCCGCGGTCGCCTGGTGGACGGGCGCCTGGAGGGCTTCAAGACCCTGCTCCTGACGGACGCCGGGGGCGGCAACGGCGAGCACTTCGGCTCGCGCGTCGAGTTCCTCGACGGGCATCTCTTCCTGAGCGTCGGCGAGCGCGGGCGCCGCGAGCTCTCCCAGGACCCGGCCCGGCACAACGGCAAGATCCTGCGCCTGACGATGGACGGCAAACCCGCCGGCGCGGGCCTGCCGGGAGCCGCGCCCGAGGTCTGGAGCCTGGGACACCGCAACCCGCAGGGACTGGCCCGGCGGCCCGGCACGGGGCAACTGTGGTCCGCCGAGTTCGGCCCGCGCGGCGGCGACGAGCTCAACCTCGTGAAGCCCGGCCGCAACTACGGCTGGCCGCTGGTCACTCACGGGCGCGAGTACTGGGGGCCGAGGATCGGCGTGAGCGCCAAGGAGGGCTACGAGCCGCCCGTCGCGCACTGGGTCCCGTCCATCTCGCCGTCGGCCCTGGCCTTCTTGGACCGCGACACGGCCGTGTTGGCCTGCCTCAGCGGCCGTCATCTGCGCGTCCTGCGCCTCAAGGGCGACCGCGTCGAGTCGCAGGAGTCGCGCCTGGCCGGCAGGGGCTGGCGCTTGCGGGCGGCGCGCCGCGGGCCCGACGGACGCCTCTACTTCAGCACCGACGACGGCAAACTCGCGCGGCTCGGCGCCTATTTGGGCGCCAACAGCTCCTCGATGACCCGGCCCTGAGCCGCGTCGGGCACGGGCACGCCCAGCAAGGTCAGCAAGGTCGGCGCCTGGTCGGCGTTGCGCACCGGCTCCGGCAGCTTGAAGCCCTTCTTGACCCCGGGCCCCATGACGATGAACGGCGTCCACAGCGACGGGCGTCCGTCGGCGATGACGGCCTGCTTGTAGCCGGACTGGACGGCGTCGCGCAGCACCGGACCTCCGGGCGACATGTCCTCCGTCAGCGCGTAGCCCGGGTTCATCGCCAACACGAGGTCCGGCACCCGGTCCGTCGGCAGCCTCAGCTCGCCGGCGCGCTCCCAGGGCAGGACCTTCTCGACGACGGGCGCTCCGCCGTCCTTGACTCCCTCCAGCAGTCGCGCGACGCGGCCGCGCAGCTTCTCGTACTCGGGGCCGGAGCCGCGCGTCCACGGTCCGGCGAGCCCTCCGGGGTTCACGTAGACCCCGATCATCTTGAGGAACGCGGCCTTGCTGCGGGCCCAGTCCACGCCGGTCTCGCCGCTCGCCGGGTCGGTCTTGAAGACGAGCAGGCCCTCGCGCGCCAGCAGGTTGTTGAACTGGACCTCCTTCTTGATGGGCAGGATGCCGTGGTCGGAGCTCAGCACGATGACGGTCTCGGGGCCGGCCTTGTCCAGGGCCTCCCCGAGCACCGCGTCGATGCCCTGATAGACGGAGAGCAGCTCGGCGCGCCGCGCGGCGCGCTCCTCGGGACTCGTCGCGGCATAGGCCGGAGCGGCCGGGTCCACGTGTTTGAGCCACCAGCGGCTCTCGAGCATCTGGTTGGGCACGTAGGTGTCCTGGATGAGCGCGTCGGGCGCGTCGGCGGAGAGCAGGCGCCCGGCCGCGCGGCGATGCCACTCCAGGGCCATGCGCGCCTCGGCGAGCAGCACCTCGCGCTCCTCCGGGAGGCGGTTGAGCTGGGCCGGCCAGTTGTCCGGGAAATCCACCATCGGCCCGGCGGCGGCGCCCAGGGAGGCCGCGGCGTCGGGCGGCTGGACGATGGTGCGATTGAGCACGTCGAAGAGCCAGCGGACCTTGAAGGACCCGTCGCCGCCGAGGCGGATGAGGCATAGGCGGGCGCGCGTCTCGATGGCCTGCCCGCGCCACTGGAGGGTCACGGGCAGCCAATCCGTCCACTCGCCGGCGCGCGTCAGACGCGCCGCGGCGGTCTTCTTGTCGGCGGACAGGACGACCGCGTCGTAGCCGTCGCCCACGCCCGTGACGAGCGCGTGCATCGTCGCGCCGTAGGCGAGCAGCTGCGCCTCGAGCGCCGGACGCGCCGTCGTGAAGCCGTCGCCCCAGCCTTCGGCCGGCCGCGTGGCGACCGCCCGCGTCAGCTCCGGCCCCAGGTAGAACAGCCGGGAGGCGCCGGAGGCGGCGCGCGACGACGGGCCCGCCTCGAAGTTCAGGGCGTGGAAGTCCGCGCCCCAGTTGCCCCAGCGGCCGCGCACCGTCGCTCCAGCGTCGAGCTCCGGAGGGGTCGAGCCGGGGATGGACAGCAAGGTCACGCGTAATCCCGCGTCCTCGAGCGTCTTCCACACCGGCGGGGTCTTCTTGGCCGTGGAGGCGAAGCCGTTGACCGAGGGCTTGTCCAGGGCGTGGCCCTCGACGCGCATCGGCCCGTCGGCCACGCCGTGGCGCTCAGGATACGCGCCGGTCATCAAGGTCGCGAAGTTGGATGGCGTGTGGGACGGGAAGGCGGGGATGGAGTACCCCCACGAGCCGCGTTCCATCATCTTCTTGACGTTGGGCAGCTTGCCTTCGGCCGCCCAACCGAACAGGTCCAGGGTCCGCGGGTCGGCGCGCAGGCCGTCGGGCACGAACCAATACAACTTCGTGCCCGCGGCGGACGCGGAGAGCGGCACCAGCAGCAGGAGCGCGGCGGCGAGGCGTCGGGGGCGGAGCATGACTCGGTATTTAGCATAATGAGCGCGTGCTGAGGCCCCTCTTCCTGCTCGCCGCCCTGGCCGTCGCCTCGGATGGCCCTAGCTTCGCCGACGCCCTGTCGCGCCAGGGGCTGCGCTACGCGGGCGCGCGCTCCTATCGAGGCGCGCGGGAGCGTTCCTGGGGAGCCGCCGGCAGCCGGCGGCTCGCCGCCGCCTCCGCCGACGCCCGCCTCAAGGCCTCCTCCGAGCCCGACGCCGACGCGGCGGCGGCGCGGCGCCGCCTGGGCGAGTGGGCCGCCCGCTTCCTCGGCCAGTTCGCCGGCGACGCGGCGTATCCCGGGATGGTCACGCGCGAGGTCGCCGTGCCCGATTCGCTGCGGCCCCGGCGCGTCGAGGCGGACGGCCGGACCGTGTGGTTGGCGCCGGCTTCCGCCGGCATGGCGTTCGGCGTGGGCGCCGAGGACCTCGTCGCCTACCGGGCCGTGGTCTCGCAGCGCTGGTGTCCCGGGTCGCGGCGCAGCGTCGAGCTGGCGCTGTTCTTCTCCACGGCTTCGTACCGCGAAGCCGACGCGCTGGCCGAGGAAGCGTCGTTCACCTGCCTCGGCGCCGCGCCCCGGCCGGCGCCCTGAAAAAAGCGGCCCCCGCCTCGCGGCGGGGGCCGGCGACGGCGGACGCCGTCCGCGCTACTCGGCCTTCGTCTCTTCGGGCTTCGCCTCGCCCGCGGGCGCGGCCTCCGCGCCCGCGAGCGCCTTCTTGAGCTCGGAGATGGCGGTGGCCACGTTCTCCTTGTGGCTCTTGGGGTGCTTCTTCTGGAAGGCCTCGAAGGCGGCCAGCGCCTCGGCGTGTTTGCCCGCCTCGACGAGTTTGGTCGCCTCGTAGATCTCGGCGTCCTGCGCGGCCTTCTCGGCCAGGCGCTTGGAGCGCGAGTCCCCCTTGAGGGTGGGCTCGTTGGGGTCGGCGAGCTCGGACTTCTGTCCGGCGCCGCGGACCGCGGCGACGGCCGCGCGGCCGCCCTTCTTGCGCTCCCCGGCGACCGCGGACTTCTCGACGGAGTCCCGGAGGTTCTTGAAGAAGCCGCTGAAGCTGAAGGCGGGCTTGGCGGCGGTCTTCTCCTCGGCCTGCGCCGCGGCGGGCGCGGCATGGACGGCGAGCACGGCGGCGACGAGAACGAACGCGACGGTCTTCATGTCTTCCTCCTTAGAGTCCCTTCACGAGATTGTCCACGAACGGCTTGTAGGCCGGCGCCAGCGCCAGCGCCTTCGCCCCGGCCTCGCGGGCCGCGTCGGCCTTCTTGAGGCGGATCGAGGTCTTGAGCAGGTTCAGCCAGATGTTGGCGTCCTCCGGGTCGATCTTGGCCGCCTGCAGGTAGCGGCGCTCCGCCTCGGCGTTGTCGTTCTCGAGGAACGCCAGGTTGCCGAGGTTGTTGAGCGCGGAGGCGTTCTCGGGGTCGAGCGCCAGCACCTTGTTGAACTCGGTGATGGCGGCCTCGCGGTTGCCGAACTGGTACTCCACGATGCCGAGCTGGAGCTGGGCGTCGGTGTCCTTGCCCGCGCGCTTGATCTCGCCCTCGTAGTACTTCTTGAGGAACTGATAGCGGTCCTTGGCGAGCACGTTGACCTGCTCGTCGTAGCGCCGCTCCAGCGCGGACGGATCGGGCACGGCGGGGCTGAACTCGGTCGGCGGCATGGTGACGGGCTCGTAGGTGCCCCAGGCCTTGTGGATGTCATAGACGCGCGCGCGGCCCTTCTCGGCTTCCGCCTTGTAGGCGTAGGCCGCCTTGGACACGGCCTCGTAGAAAGGCTTGCCGACGTAGGTCACCTCGATGGGCAGCCAGTAGGTGCCGTCGTGCTCCACGAGCAGGTCCTCGGGGATGCCGGCCTCCAGCGGGTCCTCGGCCTCGGTGTCGATCATCAGCGTCATGTGACCCGGGTAGTCCAGCACCGCCACGCGGACTTCGTTGGCGTCGAGCATGGCCGAATACAGCGACACGAGGTCGGAGCACTGGCCGGTCTTGCGCTTCATCGTCTCGCGCGGGAACTGGGTGTAGTCCACCGGGAAGTTCGGGTCCTCCGACATCTGCTCGAAGGGGTTGGCCGGGTTGGCCACGAACTTCACGCCGTACTCCCCCAGCGCGTTCCACAGCTTCAGCGCCTTGACCACGGACGGGTTGAGCGCGGCCGCCTTGCGGTTCTTGAAGGACTGGGTGATGGCGCCCTTGGAGAAGTCGAAGATGGGCGGGTCCTTGCGCGTGATGAAGTTGGCGATGCGGTTGGGGTCCTCCCAGGTGATGGCGTTGCGGGAGAACACGCGCAGCGGCTTGGTCAGCGACAGGGACTGCTGCTTGCCGCTCTCGAAGTAGGTGAGCGTGAACTCCGCCTGGATGGGCGTGTCCTCGGTGACCTCGAGGATGCGGTTGTTGAGCGTGGCGATGAGAGGGATCTCGACCGTCTGCTTGGGCGCCAGCTGCTTGACCTCGGTGTCGTAGCCGAAGTCCATGAAGTCCTTGAGCTTGAAGGTGAGCTTCACGTTGGAGAACGGCACGTTGACGTTGTTGCTGACGATGGCCGTGCCCATCGAGTTCTTCAGGTACCACTTGTAGTTGGCCGAGAAGATGTTGCCCAAGGTGATGGACGAGATCTCGACGGGCGCGCGGTTGAACGCGCCGGCCACGAACACCTCGACCGGCCTGCCGGGCGCGCCGACGTCCTTGGTCTTGGCGACGGTGGCGACGCGGTAGTAGTACTTCTCGTAGGGCGTCACGCCCGCATCCTGGAACTTCTCGTTCTTGGAGTCGCCGGCGACCTCCCAGGGGCCGAGGTGGCTGGTGGAGCGGTAGACGCGGTAGCCGCCCGTCCAGGGGTCGGCGACCGGCTCCCAGGAGATGGCGACGATCCCTTCCTTGGTGTTGGTCGAGACGGCCGTGGGGGCCGAGAGCTGCGGATGCAGGTCGTAGGACACGACGCGGTTCTTGCCCTTGTCCGCGATGAGCAGCTTGTCGCCCGACACCGCGACGGCGACGGGCTCGAGCAGCTCGCGCTCCTGCTTGCCGCCCGCGAAGAAGTCCGCGAGCCACTTGCCGTCCTTGGTGTGGACCGAGACGCGCTTGAGCTCGGAGTCCAGCGTGTAGAGGTAGTTCTGCCCGTCGAAGGCCAGCGAGACGGGTGACTTGAACTGGCCGGGGCCGTCGCCGTCCTCGCCCCACGCCGCGATGAAAGCGCCGGAGGGCTCGCACTTGAAGACCTTCTTGAGGCCTTTGTCCACGAAGTACACGAAGCCGGCCTTGTCCCAGGCGATGGCCGTGGGCTCCTGGAGCATGTAGGGCCCGACCTTGGGGCCGAAGCCGAAGAGGAAGACGCCCTCCTGGCTGAAGGCGTCGATGCGCTGGTTGCCCGTGTCGGCGACGTAGATGGTGCCCTCGCCGTTGATGGCCACGCCCTGCGGGTTGCGCATGCGGCCTTCCTTCTTCTTGCTGTCGAAGAAGCCGGTGGACTCGCCGATGTTGGCCTGCCACTTGCCGTCCAGCCCGAAGCGCTGGAGGCGCGAAAGGTCCTTGTCGGAGACGAAGAAACCCTCGACCTTCGCGGACTTGATGGCGGCCATGCCCAGCGTGTTCTTGGTGGTCTCGCCGCTCTTGCCCTTGGCCGCGCCGAAGCGCACCTTCTCCTTGCCCTTCTCGTCGAGCAGCACGAACGGGCCGGCCGACGGCACGTAGGCGAACACGTCGTCGCCGTAAGGCGCGAGCAGGGTCGCCGCCACGGGCCACACGCGCGACGGGCCGGACACCGACATCTTGGTCTCCGGGTTGACGGGCAGCTGATGGGTCTTGAGCTTGTTGGCGAGCTCGACGCGGTGGATGCGCCGGTTGCCGGTGTCGAGCACGAGCAGGAGGCCGTCGGGCGCGACCGCGATGCCTTCCGCCTTCTTCATCTGCCCGATGCCCGAGCCGTAGGAGCCGAAGCGGCCCATGATGAAGCCGTCGGCCGACTGCTCCACGACCTTGCCGTTGGCGCCGTCGAGGACGTACATGAAGCCGTAGCCGTCCACGGCCACGTCGTTGCCGAGCAGGGAGTACTCCTTGATGAACTTGGCGCGCGCGTCGAACTTCTGCATGCGCTCGTTGCCGCGGTCGAGAACGTAGACGTTGTCGGACGGGTCAACGGAGACCCGCGCGGGGACGTGGAACTTGCCGGGCTCCTTGCCGTAGACGCCGAACTGGAAGAGGAGGATGCCTTCCTGGGTGAAGACCTGGATGCGGTTGTTGCCGGTGTCGGCGACGTAGATGCGGCCGTCGGAGCCGACGGAGACCGACTCGGGGTTCTTGAGTTTGCCGAAGTCCGAGCCCTTCTCGCCGAAGGCGTAGACGAAGTTGCCGTCCTTGTCGAAGATCTGCACGCGGTGGTTGCCGGTGTCGGCGACGTAGACCTGGCCGGAGGGGCCGACGGTGACGCCGCGCGGGGCGGAGAAGGCGCCGGGCTGGCTGCCGGAACGGCCCACGGACTTGATGAGCTTGCCGGCCGCGTCGTAGAGGAAGAGCATGTTCTTCTTCTCGTCCACCACGAAGAGGCGGTCGCCCGAGGACGCGGCGGCCACGGGCTTGACCATCTCCTCGCCCTTGATGGGCTCGAGGAAGCGGATGGTGTCGTAGGCATGCACGGCGTGAACGGTCGAGAGGAGGAGGGCCAGCGCGTTGAGAAGTCTCATGCCTTCACGGTCTCCTTGATGAGCCTGTTGACGAGGCCGGGGTTGGCCTTGCCTTTGGACAGCTTCATGACGGCCCCGACGATCGAGCCGATGGCCGCGTCCTTGCCGCTCTTGATGTCGGCGACGGCCTTCGGGTTGGCGTCGAGCGCCGCCTTCACCCACTCCAACACCTGCTTGTCGTCCGAGACCTGCGCCAGGCCCAGCTCGGCGACGAGCGCCTGCGGGTCCTTGCCGGTCTCCCACATGCGCCCGAACACGTCTTTGGCGCCTTTGGAGGAGAGCGTGCCGCCGACGACGAGCCCGGCGAGCCGGCCGAGGTGCGCCGCGGGGAAGGGCACGGCGGACGCGTCCTTGCCCTCGGCGTTGAGGCGACCGAGGAGCTCGGTGGCGATGAGGTTGGCCACGGTCTTGGCGGCGCCCGCAGGCGCGGCCGCGACGGCCTTCTCGAACAACTCGGCCAGGGCGCGGTCGCCCGTGAGCACTTCGGCGTCGTAGGCGGAGAGCCCCAGCTCGGCCGTCAGGCGCGCGCGTTTGGCGGCCGGCAGCTCGGGCATGCGGCCCTTGATGCCCGCCACCCAGTGCGCGTCGGCGACCAGCGGCACGAGGTCGGGATCGGGGAAGTAGCGGTAGTCGTGCGCGTCTTCCTTGGTGCGCATCGAGCGGCTGACCTGCTTCTCGGCGTCCCACAGCCGCGTCTCCTGGACGATGGTCCCGCCGGACTCATAGACCTCCACCTGGCGCCGGAACTCGGCGTCGATGGCGTCCTTGACGTTCTTGAAGGAGTTGAGGTTCTTGGTCTCGGTGCGGGTGCGGAAGCCTTTCTCCCCGACGGGACGCACGGAGACGTTGGCGTCGCAGCGCATCTCGCCCTTCTCCATGTCGCAGCGCGAGGCGCCGACGAACTGGACGACCTCCTTGAGCGCGACGAGGTAGGCGTAGGCCTCCTCCGAGGTGCGGATCTCGGGCTCGGAGACGATCTCGATGAGCGGGATGCCGGCGCGGTTGAGGTCCACGAGCGAGCCGTCGAGCTTGAGCGCGCCCACGTCGTGCACGAGTTTTCCCGCGTCCTCTTCCATGTGGATGCGGGTGATGTTGATGGTCCGCGGCTGGGCGCCTTTGGGGCGGATGAGCAGCTTGCCGTGCTGCGAGAAGGGCTGGTCGTACTGCGAGATCTGATAGGCCTTGGGCAGGTCCGGGTAGAAGTAGTTCTTGCGGGCGAAGATGGAGGTCTCGGCCAGCTCGCATTCGAGGGCCAGCGCGGCGCGGAACGCCAGCTCCACGGCCTCCCTATTAAGGACGGGCAACACGCCGGGCTGGGCCGTGCACACGGGGCACACGCGGCTGTTGGGGGCCTGACCGAAGCCGTCGGTCCCGCAGCCGCAGAACAGCTTGGTCTTGGTGGCGAGCTGGGCGTGGACTTCGAGACCGACGATGAGTTCGTACTGTTTCATGGGCGCGCGCGAGAAGCTCCCCGGAGGGGCTCCAAGAGGCTAGTTTTGCTCATTTGGAGCCGCTTTTCCAGGCCCAGACGGTCACCGGTCCCGCGACCCAGGTCACTTCCTTAAATAAAGGGCGATGAGCTTGAGGTCGGTGGGGTAGCTGAGGCTCTTGGCCGCCGAGCGGGCGGCCACCCACTTGGTCTTCATGATCTCCACGGCGTCGGGGCGGCCCACCTTCTCGACGGGCGTCATGCGGTACCAGCGCACCGTCTTGGCGACCGGGCGTCCGTTGCGGTTGAAGCGGTAGCGGATCTCGGCGAGGAAGCCCATGGACCGGCAGCGCCAGCCCGTCTCCTCCTCGACCTCGCGCAAGGCGGCTTCCAGCGGCTTCTCTTTGCCTTCCAGATGACCCTTGGGGAAGGTCCAACGCACCTCGCCCTGCAGGTTGGTCACCTGCACGAGCAGGACCTTCCCGCCGCGCCCGACGACGCCGCCCGCCGCGCGTTCTTTGGCCGCCACGAGGATATCTTACAATGAGCCCGTGCTGTTCAACTCCCTGCACTTCGCCTTCTTCTTCCCGGTCGTGCTCGCGGGACATTGGAGCCTCGGGCCGAAGGCGCGGCCCTGGTGGCTGTTGGCGGCCTCGGTCTACTTCTACGCCGCGTACCGCCCGGCCTACCTGCTGGTGCTCGGCGCCCTCATCCTGGTCGACTACTACGCCGCCCTCGCGCTCGCGCGGCGCCGCGGGACGCCGCGGGTCGCGCTGTTGTGGGTCAGCGTCGCCCTCAACATGGGCGCGTTGGGCCTGTTCAAGTACCACGACTTCGCGGTCGCCTCCCTCGGGCTCTCCCTGCCGCCGCTGGGCTGGGAGCTCCCGCTGGGCCTGTCCTTCCACACCTTCCAGTCCTTGGGGTACGTCATCGACGTCTACCGCGGCCGCGAGCCCGAGCGCGACCTGCGCCGCTACGCGTTGTTCGTGATGTTCTGGCCCCAGCTCGTCGCCGGCCCCATCGAGCGGGCGTCGGGCCTGCTCGCCCAGCTCGCCGCGCCCCCGCGCCCCGCCTACGCCGACGCGGTCAGAGGCCTCCAGCTCATGGCCTGGGGTTTCTTCCTCAAGCTCGCCGTGGGCGACCGCCTCGCCCCCTACGCGTCCGCGGCCTACGCCGACCCGCGCGCCGTCAACGGAGCGGCCCTGCTCGTCGGCACCGTGTTCTTCGCCTTCCAGATCTACGCGGACTTCTGCGGCTACTCCCTCATCGCCATCGGCGCGGCGCGCGCGATGGGATACCGGCTCGCCGTGAACTTCTCGGCCCCCTACTTCGCGGCCTCCCTCGCGGACTTCTGGCGCCGCTGGCACGTCTCCCTCTCGTCGTGGTTCCGCGACTACCTCTACTTCCCCCTCGGCGGGTCGCGCGTGCCCTTCCACCGGGAGCTCCTCAACCTCCTGGTCGTGTTCGCCCTCAGCGGCCTGTGGCACGGCGCGAGCTGGACCTTCGTCGCCTGGGGTCTGTGGCACGGCCTGGGCCTGTGCGCGGAGCGCGCCGCGGCCCGCGCGGGCGTCCCCGCGCCGCCGCGCTGGGTCCGCGTGCCCCTGACCTTCGCCTTCGTCACGGCGGGCTGGGTGTTCTTCCGCGCCGCCTCGCTCGAGGACGCCTTCATCGTCTTCTTCAAGGTCGCGCGCGCCGACCTCCTCGCCGAGCTGCCCGCGGCCCTGCGCTCCTTCGACCTGCCCGGCGCGGAGCTGGTCTTCGCGCTGGCCGGCGTCGCCGCGACGCTCGCCGTGGACCTCGCCCGCCGGGGCGCCGGCCTGCGCGAGCGCGTCGCGCGCCTGCCCGCGCCGGCGCGCTGGGCCTTCTACTACGCCGCGGTCGCCGCCCTGCTCCTGCTCGGACGCTTCGATGAGAGACCCTTCATCTACTTCCAGTTCTGACGGGCGCCGGCTCGCCGGCAAAGCCGCCCTGCTCGCGGGGCCGTTCCTGCTCGCCGCCCTGGGCGAGCTCGCCCTGCCGCCCGACGCCTTCACCTGGCGCGTGGTCGAGGCGGTGAAGGCCGTGCGCGTGCGCGCCTGGCCGGGCATGGCTTATCCCGGCCTGCGCCTCGCGCGGCCCGACGAGATCGGGGAGCTCGCCGGGCCCACGCGCCTGGCGCGCCGCCGGCCGGTCGTCTGGGTCACCGACGAGCGCGGCTTCCGCCACGACCCGGCCTCCTGCCCCGGCCGCGACTACGCGGCGGCGCTCGTGGGAGACTCCAACCTGTGGGCCTCGGTGCTCACGCAGGACGACCTGCCGTCGGCCCGGCTCGCCAAGGCGCTGGGCGCCTGCGTCTACCCCTACTCGCCCTTCGACATGAACCGCTTCCTCTCGGACCCGGCCTGGGCCCGCACGCCGCCCGTCGTGGTCTACGTGACCGCGCAGGGCGCCGTCGGCGGCCTGCCCGAGCCGCAGCGGGACCCGCCGCCGGCGCCGCCCGCGTGGACGCGGCCGCTGCCCGCGCGCGCTCTCATCGCGCTCGACCGCGTGCTCAAGTTCCCCCTCCTGCGCTTCGCGCAGGCCGAGCTCACGCGCAGGACGGAGCGGGCCTACCGTCGGCTGGTGCTGGGCTACACGGGGGACCGGGTGGAGCCGCTGGGCTTCTCGCGGCCGGGCCGGGACGGCTCCACTTTGTTCAGCGCGCACGAGTTGGCCGCGATCCCCCCCGACGACGCCCGGCTCGCCGACGCGGCGCGCAAGCTCGGCGTCTGGTCGCGCGCGCTGGCGGCGCGCGGCTCGCGCTTCATCTACCTGCCGGTGCCGGCGAAGTCCTCGGTGCTGCACCGGCTGGCCGGCCGGGAGCCCGACCTGACTTTGACGCGGCTGGGGCCCTTCCTCGCCCGTGAGGGCGTGGAATACCTCGACCTGTGGCCGGAGTTCCGGGACGCGGCCGCGCGCGGGGAGTCGCTCTACGAGCCCGACGACAACCACTGGGGCCCGGCCGGCGTCGCGCGGGCCATGGACCGCCTCGCGGCCCGGCTCAGAGCGGGCAGGCCGGGAACGGCTTCACGGCCTCGAGCGCCGCCGCGGTCCTGAGCAAGGTCGCCTCGCCGAAAGCGTCGGCGATGAGCTGCAGGCCGATGGGCAGGCCTTTCGCCGAAGTCCCGCAGGGGACGGACACCGACGCGTTGCCCGCCATGTTCGACGGGATGGTGAAGATGTCGGAGAGGTACATGGCGATGGGGTCGTTGGTCTTCTCGCCGAAGCGGAAGGGCGGGGTGGGCGTGGTCGGGCAGGCGATGACGTCCACCTCGGCGAAGGCCTTCTTGAAATCCTGCGCCATGAGGGTGCGCACGCGCTGGGCCTTGGAGTAATACGCGTCGTAGTAGCCCGACGACAGCGCGTAGGTGCCCAGCATGATGCGGCGCTTGACCTCCGGGCCGAAGGCGGCGCGGCTCATCTCGTAGACCTCCTCCAGGCTCTTGGCGGAGCGGTCCGTGAAGCCGTAGCGGATGCCGTCGAAGCGCGCGAGGTTGGAGGAAGCCTCGGAAGGCGCCAGGATGTAATAGACGGCGATGGCGTATTTGGTGTGCGGCAGGGTGACTTCCTTGACCGTCGCGCCGAGCGCCTTGAGCGCGTCCACGGCGCCGCGCACGGCCTTCTCCACCTCCGGCTCCAGCCCGGGGATGAAGTACTCCTTGGGCAGCCCGACGCGCAGCCCCTTGAGGTCCTTGGGCGCGGGCGAGACGGCGGGCGGGTCGTTGGTCGCCGAGGTCGAGTCGCGGTCGTCGTGGCCGCCGATGACCGAGAGGGCGAGCGCGGCGTCCTCGACGGTGCGCGTGAACGGGCCGATCTGGTCGAGCGAGGAGGCGAAGGCGACCAGCCCGTAGCGCGAGACCAGGCCGTAGGTGGGCTTGAGGCCGACGGTGCCGCAGAAGGCCGCGGGCTGGCGGATGGAGCCGCCGGTGTCGGAGCCCAGGGAGAAGGCGCACATGCGCGCGGCCGCGGCCGCGGCCGAGCCGCCGGCGGAGCCGCCGGGCACGCACGCGGGGTCCCAGGGGTTGGTCGTCTTCTGGAAAGCGGAGTTCTCCGTCGAGGAGCCCATGGCGAACTCGTCGAGGTTGGTCTTGCCCACGATGACGGCGTCGGCCGCCTTGAGCCGCGCGGTCACGGTCGCGTCATAGGCCGCGAGGTGGCCCTTGAGGATCTTCGACGCGCAGGTGGTCTCCACGCCCTGGAGCTGGATGTTGTCCTTGAGCGCCACCGGCACGCCGGCCAACGCGCCCAAGGGTTTGCCCGCCTTGCGCTTGTCGTCCACGGCCTTGGCCTGGGCGAGCGCGAGCTCCTTGGTGACGGCGAGGAACGCCTTGACGGTCCCGTCGTGCCTGTCGATGCGGTCGAGGTGGGCGAGGGCGACGGCTTCGGCGGTGAGGTCGCCTTGCCGGACCTTCGCGGCGATCTGGGCGGCGGTCAAATCAGTGGGGTTCATGGGGGATGTCACCTGTCGATGAACAACGCTTCCTCGGCGCCCGTGTGGCGCTCCACCGGCGGCTCGCGGCGCGCGCGGGCGGCGGGGCGCGCGGAACGCGCGTCATCGGGTTTGGGCTGGGGCGCGACCTCCTCATCGAGGTCGGCGACGGGCGCGCGGCGCTTGGGCGCGCGATAGTCGCCTTCGCCCTCGATGGTGACGGTCGCGGGACCGTCCTCCTCGACGGGCGCGGCGCGGCGGCGCGGGCGCTCCTCGGGCGCGTCCTCCTCGGCGGCGGCGCCTTCGGCCTCGAGGCGCTCGATGGCGGCGCCGATCTTCTCTCGGCGCGCGGGATCGAGCTCCATGGCCTTGCGCAGGTCCGACAGCGCCCCGGCCTTGTCCCCGGCGAGCGCGCGGGCCTGCCCGCGGTTGGCGTAGGCCGCGCCCTTGCGGGGATTGAGCGCGATGACCTTCGTGAGGTCCGCGGCGCAGCCCCGGTAGTCGCCGAGCATGTAGCGCAGGTTGGAGCGCAGGTAGTGGGCGTCCTCGTGCTCCGGGTTCGATTCGATGAAGGCGCTCAGGTCCGCCTCGGCCCCGCGGTAGTCCTTGGTCTCGCGCAGCGCCTTGCCGCGGTACAGGTAGGCCCAGGCGAAGCGCGGGTTGATCTCGAGCACGGCGCCGTAGTCGGCGGCCGCGCCGCGGAAGTCCTTGAGGCGGTCCTTCACCGAGCCGCGCACCAACAGCGCCGCGGCCGAGCCCGGGTCCAGGCGCACGGCCTCGTCGAGCGGCTCCAGCGCGGGGCGCACCTGTCCGCGCGCGGACAACACGCTGCCCAGGCCGAGCGGGCACTCCACGGAGCGGCGGTCGGCCTCGGCGCAGGCGCGGAAGTCGCTCGCGGCGCCGTCGTACTCGCGCAGCACGAGCCGGGCCTTTCCGCGCGCCGCGTAGGAGAGTGCGTCGTTGGGCGAGAGCTTGGCCGCCACGCGCGCGTCCTCGGCCGCGCCGGGCCCGTCCCCCAAGGTCCAACGCGCGGCGGCGCGCAGGCCGGCGGCGGTCTTCCAGCCGGGCACGCGCTCGATGGCCTCGTCGTACTTCGCGAGCGCGCCCGACAGGTCGAGCGAGTGGTAGAGGCGCGTCGCGGACGCGAGCAGGCGACGGTCCTCGGCCTGGGGCGCGGCGGCGCCGGCGGCCGGAGCGAGCAGCGCGGCCAGCAGGAGCCCCGTCACTCGATCACCTTGCGCACCTTGAAGTAGGGGCCGTCCCGGTCCGGGGCGTTGTCCAGCAGCCTCTCGCGGTCCTCGAAGGGGCGCGGCTCGTCCTCGCGCATCACGTTGACCGCGCCGAGCACGGAGGTCGTGGGCGGCACGGCCTTCGTGTCGAGGGCGGCCAACTCGGCCATCGAGTCGAGGATCTTGGTCAGCTGGCCGCCGTAGCGGGCCACCTCCTCGTCGGAGAGGCGCAGGCGGGCGAGCTTGGCGATCTTGCGGACGTCGGTTTCGGAGACGGACATGTCAGGCGGGCTCCAAGGGCGCGTAACGCGCCAACAGCTTGGCCAGGCGGCCGTCGTCGAAACGGACGGTGACCTTCATGGTATCGCCCGCGCCCGCGACTTCGTGGACGCGGCCGAATCCGAACTGCGGGTGCTTCACGCGTTGGCCGGCCTTGAAGCCTTTCACCGCCGCGCG
>JANRKA010000090.1:0-5592 GCA_033875325.1 Elusimicrobiota bacterium
AGAACGGGTAAACTCGTCGTCATGACCCTCCAAGAACTCAGCGCCAAACTCGGCACGACGCTCAAAGGCGACGGCTCCCTCGTCGTCAAAGGCCCGCGCGACGTCGAGCGCCTGGCGCCCGAGGCGGCGCTGGAAGACGGCTTCGTCTACTTCATCGAGAACAAAGCGGTGCTCAAGCGGCACCCCAAGGCCGCCGAGAACGGGATCATCTTGACCACCGCCGAGCTCGCCGGGGAGTTCCCCCGCGCGCTCATCGTCAACGGCGACGCGCGCATCACCTTCTTCAAGCTGCTCTCCCTCTACGACAAGCTGCCCAAACCCGTCCCCGGCGTGGCCGCGGGCGCGTCCGTGGACCCGACCGCCAAGGTGGCGCCTACCGCGACCGTCATGACCGGCGCCGTCGTCATGGCCGGCGCGGTCATCGGCGAGCGCGCGGTGGTCTACCCCAACGCGGTGGTCGAGACGCGCGCCGCGCTCGGCGACGACTCGGTCCTGCGCTCCTGCGTCGTGCTCGGCCACGACTGCGTCGTCGGCAAGCGCTGCCTCATCCACGCCGGCACCGTCATCGGCGCCGACGGCTTCGGCTTCTACGACCGTCCCGGCGAGCGGCACAAGGTGCCCCACATCGGCAACGTGGTCATCGCCGACGACGTCGAGATCGGCGCCTCCTGCACCGTGGACCGCGCCACCATCGAGAGCACGACCATCGGGACGCAGACCAAGCTCGACGACCAGGTGCACGTGGGCCACAACTGCAAGGTCGGCCGCTTCTGCTACCTCGTGGGCAACACCGCGGTGGGCGGGTCGGTGACCATCGGCGACGGGGCGATGCTCTCGGGCATGGTCATCATCAAGGACCACCTCAACATCGCGCCGGGCTCCATCGTCATGGGCATGACCGCCGTCGCCCAGGACACCGAGCCCAAGCAGGCCTACTTCGGCGTGCCGGCCCGCCCGGCGCGCGAGATGCACAAGATGAACGCCGCGCTCACCAAGCTCCCCGACCTGCTCGTCAGGGTGCGTGAGCTCGAGACCAAGCTCGGCATCACACCCGCCGACGCCTAACAAGGTAGAATCCTCCCATGCTCTCCGACCTCCTCGGCTCCGTCTCCTCCACCGCGGCCTATCGCCGCTTCGCCGCGCAAAAGGCGTCGCGCACGATGCTCTACCTCGCGTTCCTGAGCTTCGTGTTCACCGCCGCCGGCACCGTCGCCCTGCGCCTGCGCCTGGGCCCGGTCGTCGACGAGACCTTCTCCTGGCTCGAGAAAGAGGTCCCGACCTTGACCTTCTCCAAGGGCGCCGTGACCAGCGCGGCCCCCGGCCCCACGCGCCTGGCCCACCCCCGCGCCCCCGAAGTCGCCATCCTCATCGACACCACGCGCACGACGCCGGTGACCATCACCGACCTGGAGGACGCCAAGGTCCTCGCCTTCCTGTCGGCCAACGCCCTCTACATGGAGAAGGAGAAAGGCTCGCTGACCTCCTACGACCTGTCCAAGGCGGCGATGGAGCGCCCGGTCACCGTGGACGCCGCCTTCTACCGCGAGGCCGCCAAGGCCCTCAAGACCGTGGTCTACCCCGCGACCATCCTGACCTTGTTCCTGATGTTCGCGGCTTGGACGGCGTTCTGCGCCCTCTTCTACGCCCTGCTCGGCCTGCTCTTCAACAGCCTGGCCGGCGGCGCGTTGGGCTTCGGCCAGCTGTTCCAGATGGCCGTGCACGCGCAGACCGCGTCCACCTTGCTGCGCGCGGTCATGGCCTTCCTGCCCTTCGCCATCCCCGCGGCCGGCCTAGTGGCCCTGCTCGTGACCAGCGGCTACCTCTGGCTCGGCGTGCGCGCCGCGGCGCGGCCGGACCTCGCCCCGGTCGAATGAGGCGGGCGGCCGTCCTGCTCGTCGCGGCCGCGTTGGCCGCCTGCGAGATACTCACGCCCGACTTCAAGCTCGGCGGAGAGGTGGACATCGCGCCCGCGTTGTCGGCCCGCGCCCCGCGGACCAACGCCGTGCTCTTCGTGGTCGCCCGCAACGAAGGCGGCGTGCCCCTGGCCGTGCACCGCATCGTCAACCCCGTCTTCCCCGCGCCGTTCTCGATGGGCCCGCAGGACCTGCTCGTGCCCGGCATCCGCCGCCAGGAGCCGCTGCGCGTGAGCGTCGAGATGAACACCCACGGCAACCTGGGCCAGCCCAAGCCCGGCGACCTCGCCGGCTCGTTGTCCTCGCCCGTGCGCCCCGGGACCCGGGGCTTGAGACTCGTCCTGGAGACCATCCGAGAATGAGACGCCTCCTGCCCTTCGCGCTCGCGCTCCTCGCCGCCTGCGCCGGACCGCGCTCCGCGCGGCGCGTCCCGATGGACGGAGTGCGCACCGGTCTCGACGCGCTCGTGGAGCAGGACTTCGCTCCGCTGAAGGGCAAACGCGTCGGCGTCCTGAGCAACCGCAGCGGCGTGGACCGCCGCGGCCGCCCCATCCTGGAGCTGCTCGCGGCGGCCCCCGGCGTCACGCTCGCCGCCGTGTTCTCGCCCGAGCACGGCTTCGCCGCCGCCCAGGACGCGACCATCGCCTCGGACACCGTGCGCGTCGCCGGGCGCGTGCTGCCGGTGTACAGCCTGTACAAAGGCGGCATCTCCGGCATGCGGCCCAAGCCCGAACAACTGGCCGGACTCGACGTCCTCGTCTTCGACATACAGGACATCGGCGCTCGCTTCTACACCTACGCCGCGAGCATGGCCATGGCCCTCGAGGAGGCCAAGGCCGCGGGCGTGACCTTCATGGTCCTCGACCGCCCCAACCCGTTGGGTGGCGAGGTCGTCGAGGGGCCCGTGCTCGAGGACCTCGAGCTGCGCAAGGTGACGCCGACCGCGTATTTCCCCGTGCCCGTGCGCTACGGCCTGACCATCGGCGAGGTCGCGCGCCTGCACAACCGCGAGGTCGGCCACCCGGACCTCGTCGTCATGCCGCTGAAGGGCTGGAAGCGCACCCTCTGGTACGACGAGACCGGGCTGCCCTGGGTGCCGCCGTCTCCCAACATCCCCGACCTCGACGCGGCCTCGCTCTACCCGGGCATCGGCATCTTCGAGTCCGCCAACCTCTCCGTCGGCCGCGGCACGCCGCTGCCTTTCCGTTGGATCGGCGCGCCGTGGATGGACGCCGAGAAGGTCGTGGCGCTCGTCTCCGGCCAGGTGGACGGCGTCGAGTTCTCCGTCCAGGACTATACCCCGACCAAGCGCGACAAGCGGGACTACTTGGGCGAGCTCTGCCATGGCGTGCGCATCAAGGTCACGGACCGCGACGCCATGCGGCCGCTCGCCGTGTTCCGCCATCTCGCGCTGGCGCTGCGCGAGGTCCACCCCCGCGAGTTCGCCTTCCGCTGGGACGAGACCAAGCGCATGACCGGCGTCGAGGAGTTCCGCCGCCTCTGGGAGACGGGCGCGGGGATGGAGGCGTTCACCGCCCTCTTCGACAAGGGCCCGCAGGATTTCGAGAAGGCCCGCCGCGAGGTCCTGCTCTACTAGCGCCGCGCGGCCGCGGCGACGACCCTGGGCACGGCCAGCCGCGACTGGGTCAGCAGATGTTTGTTCGCGCTCACCCAACTCGCCGTCTCGGCGCCGGGGCCGGGCGTGCAGCCCGCCGTGGCCCCGGGCTCGCGGCCGACGCCCAGAGGCGTGCCGGGAGCCAGCACCATCACCGTGGGCGTGACGTGGAAGCGGCAGACGCGGCCCGCGACGACGGCGATGGGGATGCCCCATTCGACGAGGGGCGTGCCCAACGAGATCGGCAGCTGCTCGCGCGTCAACGGCACGGCGTCGTCCGGCAGCGTGAACAGTCCCTCGCGCTCCTCGGGCGACAGCTCGACGGGCGTCATGCCCCCGGAATCGACGAACTGGAAGACCACCACCAGGTTCACGGGACGGCCGCCGTTGGCGGCGCGCAGCGCGGCGCGAGGGTCGGCGTCGCTCCACGCCTCCGGCCAGTCGTAGCGCCGGCCGGCGATGCGCTCCCTCACGTCGGTCGGCACGAAGCTGCGCATCTCCGAGCGCGCGTTGCGCAGTGCCTGGGCGAGGGCCGCCGCGCGCGAGCCGTCGCGGCGGACGTAGACGTCGTCGAAATAGACCACCGTCGGGGCGTCGTCGGCGTAGGGGATGGGGCGTCCCGCCCAGTCCGAGCGCAGGTCGTCGGGCATGGCCAAGGTCCCGGCGGAGGCGGTCACGGCCAGCAGGATGGCGGGGATGGGGGTCATGCCGACAGTTTAGACCCGCGGACGCCGCCGCGCAAGTGGCGGGTTACTGGACGCTGTCGATGACCGCGGAGGCGCGCAGGGTCACGGTCTGCTCGCCCAGGCGCACGGTCACGGTCGCGCGCAGGCGCTCGCCGGCGGCGGCGCGGCCGAAGGCCCCGCGCAGCTGGAAGTGCGCGACCGCGCCGGGGGCGAGCGTGCGGTCCACCCCGATGGCCGGCGCGCCGTCGGCGTCGTTGAGCGCGACGGGCGCGCCCTTGACCAGCGGCAAGGTGGTCACGGCCGCCTCGACGACGCGGTAGGTCAGCGGGCGGTCCGTCGGGTTGCTCACGCGGATGCTGACGTGCAGCTCGCGCGGGTCGGCGGGAGCGCCGGGCATGACGATGCCGGGCATGTGGTCGAAGTAGGCGGTGAGGTCCGTGATCTCGGCCGTGGGGACCGGCGCGGGGGCCGGCGCGACGGGCGCGGGTCGGCCCGCGACGGAATCGCGCAGGTCGTCGGCCGCGGCGCGCGCGCCCGCGGCGATGTCGCGCAGCACGCCCTCGAACTGCGCGAGCCCGGCTCCGGGCCCGACGGGCGGCTCGGCGGCGGCGGGCAAGGTCAGGGCGGCGCAGAGGAGGAATGATTTCATGTTGTCATTATACCAATGCTCGGACTATACTGGTGGCCTGATGGACCGCCCCGACGAGCTGACCTGCCACCGCTGCCATAAGCCCCTCGGCTACCTGGTCAACGACGTCTTCGCCATGCGTTGCCCGTCCTGCCAGGTGTTCTCGCAGCCCGGGAAAGGCTCCCGCGGGGTCCCGGCCGACCCCGAGATCCTGCGCCTGCAGAGCAACCTCGAGCGCATCGACGCCGACTTCCACTCGGCCAAGCGGCCGTACATGGTCCGTATCGGCGGCAGCAAGGCCTCGCCCGGCAAGGACTTCGATCCGACCGAGCCCGCCGCGGACATCCAGTCGTGGTTCGCCGCCGCGGTCATCGGCGTCATCGCCCTGGTCGCGGCGTTCTACGGGGCGTTCCTGATCGCCGCCGTCCTGGCGGCGCTGGCTGTGTGGCTCATACGCGCCAGCGCGAGCGAGTTGGCGCGGAAACGCTCGGCCTTCGAGCGTCTGACGCGGCGGCGCGACGAAGCGCGCCGCGAGACCCTAGCCGAGATACGCCGCCGTCTCGGCTGAGCGCTCAGCCCTTCGCCGTCCGCTTGTCGTCGAGCAGCGGCCCCAGGAGCGTCGCCAGCGCCATGGTGCCGCCCGTGCCGATGAGCAGCAGCCAGCTCCAGCCCAGGCCGAGGACCTTGGTCTCGATCCTGTAGAGCAGGACCGCGTTGACGGCCGCCATGATGAGCATGGCCGCCACGTTG
>JANRKA010000091.1:0-3024 GCA_033875325.1 Elusimicrobiota bacterium
CGCCAAGCCCGCGACGCTCGCCCGCGGCGCCGCCGGCGTCGGAGCCGCCGCGGCCGGAGCCGCGGCGCTGGGCGTCATCGTCGCGGCGACGCCGTTGGGCGTGCTGGGGATGGCCGCCTTCCTGCTCGCGGCCCTCGGCCGCGTCGCGCGGATGCCGCGCCTGAGCGCGCTCGCGGCCGCGGCCGCGGCGTCCACCTTGCTCAACTACGCCGTGCCCGTCCTGTTCGCGAACTCGCTCGTGACGGTGAGCGCGCTGGGCTTCACGGCCCTCGTCCCTCTGGGCGCCATGGCCGCCGGCGTGCTGGGCACGGCGTTCGTCGCGGTGGCCTTGACCGCGCTCAGGCCGGAGGAGGCCGGCGCGGTCGCCGGGAGGGTCGTGACGCGCTCCGCGCCGTTGGCGCTCGTCTTCAGCCTGGCCGGCGCGGCCGGGCTGCTCATGGGCGCGCCCGTCCTGCCCTTGGCGGGGCTCGCGGCCGCGGCCTACCTGTTCTACCGCATGCCGCAGCTCGGCCCGTGGAAGACCTTGGCCCTGAGCCTGCCGCTCATCGCGCTCGGCGCGGGCGCCGAGTACCTGGGCGCCGGCGCGGTCTTCGCCCTGGCGCTGCTGTGGCACGAGGTCCTGCGCCCCGACGGCGACGCCGCCGGCAAGGGAGTCCTGGGCGTCACGGTCTGACGCCGGACCCGTCCCTTCCGTTAAGTCAGGCGTCCTTGTAGGCGGCCTTCTCGCGCAGGAAGGCGACGACCTTGCGCTCGCGCAGGACGTGCGAGATGGAGTCCTTGCGGCGCTCGAAGGCCTGCTTCATCTCGGCCTGCTTGGCCGGGTCGGCTTCCTCGGCCAGGCCCTTCTCCAGCTCGGCCTTGAGCTCGGCCTCGGTCGCCTCGAGCTTCTCCTTCTCGGCGATGGCGTTGAGCACGAAGGCCAGGCGCACCTCGTCCTCGGCCTGCGGCAGCATCTTGGCCTTGAGGTCCGCGAGGACCTTGTCGTTGAGGTTGGCGCCGCCGAACACGCGGGCCTTCATGCGCTCGAGCATGCCCTCGAGCTGCCGCTCCACCATGGAGGGCGGGAGGGGGAAGGTGTTGGCCTTCACGAGCGCCTTCTCGATCTGCTGGATCTCCTCGGTCTCGGCGCGCGCGGCGCCTTCCTTGTCGAGGACTTCCTTGAGCTTGGCGCGCAGCTGCTCGACGGAGTCGAAGCCGAGGTCCTTGGCGAACTCGGCGTCGACGGGCGGGAGCACCTTGACCTTGATCTCGGTGAGCGTCGCGGTGAGCTCGGCGTCCTTGCCGCCGAGCTTGACCTTGATGACCTTGGTCTCGCCGCGCTTCATGCCGAGCAGGCCCTCGGTCAGGCCCTCGACGGACTGCTCGGCGGACATGTCCACCAGCTCGCCCGTCCCCTTGGCTCCGGCCAACGGCTTGCCGTCGCGCGTCGCGGCGTAGTCGAGCACGGCGAAATGGGTCTTGGCCACGGCCTCGTCGGGGGACTTCTCGAGGCGCGCGTGCGCCTCGCGGATCTCGTCCAGGCGCTTGGTGACGGCCTCGTCGGTGCCGGGGTACTTCTTGCGCTCGACGGGGATCTTGAGGTAGTCCTTGGCGGTGGGCACCGGCGCGACCTCGAGGCGGACGGTCAGGACCATGGGCTCGCCCTGCTTCCACTTCACGTCCTCGACGGTCGGGCTCTCGACGAGCCGCAGCTTGTGCTCCTCGACGGCGGCCGGGACGTGTTTGCGGATGAGCTGGTCCATCGCGTCCTCGCGGGCGTGGCCGGAGAAGTGGCGCTTGATGACGTCGAGCGGGGCCTTGCCGGGGCGGAAGCCCGGCACCTTGGCGCGCTGCTGCAGGCGCACCATCGAGGTCTGCGTCGCGTCGTCGACTTCCTGGGCGGGGATTTCGACGGAGAGGGTGACGAGGCAGCCCTCCTCCTTCAGCTTCTTGGACTTGACCTTGTCCGACTTCGTCATCGCCGAGAACAGACCCATGGGAGCCTCCGAGATTCTTGGGCGGGGGGGGACTTGAACCCCCACGCCTTGCGGCACACGGTCCTAAGCCGTGCGCGTCTGCCGTTCCGCCACCCGCCCTAAAAAACGAGGACCGAGGGGGCTCGGTCCTTGGACGACTTCCGGCAAATCGTATGGGCGATCTCGGACTCGAACCGAGAACCTTATCCTTAAGAGGGATCTGCTCTGACCAGTTGAGCTAATCGCCCGACGGCTCATGATAGCAAACCGAGGGCTCCGCGGGCAAGCCGGGGCTTAACAATTCCGACATTGCGCGCGAGGGCTTCTCCCTTTATACTGTGCGGGCCATGAAATATTGGGTGTTCCAGAACAACCAGGTCATCGGCCCCTACGCCCCCGACGACCTCGGCCGCCTCGTCGCTTTCACGCCGGAGAGCCTCGTCTGCCCCGAGGGCCGCAAGGGCACGAGCATGGGGGACTGGCAGCGGGCCGGCATGGTCCCCGACCTCTCCGTCGCCCTGGTCAAGTCCAATCAGCGCCAACCCGCGCGCGGAGGCTTGGCCACCTTGGCCGGCCTGCCGCCCGAGCCCACCTTGAAGGACCTCGCCGTGCTCGGCAGCCTGCAGGAGAAGGTCGCGATGCTCGAGGACGTCGCGGCGCAGCTGCAGGAGAGCCTGCGCCTGAAGGAGGCCGAGCTGTCCGCCGTGCACGGCGCTCTCGCCGACAAGGACCGCGAGGTCGCCGACGCCCGGCACCAGGCCGAGCTCCAGCGCAAGGAGTCCGAGGAGCTCAAGAGCCGGCTCTCCGCGTTCGAGGAGAAACTCGGCGGCGTCAACGCCCTCAGCGAATCGCTCGACAAGGCCGTCGAGGCCGAGCGCCAGGTCCAGGGGGACGTGCTCAAGCAGGGCGAGACCATCGCCGCGCTCGCCCGCGAGCTCGAGGAGCTGCGCCGGCGCCTCGAGGAGCGCGGCGCCGCGCCCGCGCCTTCCGCCTTCTCCGCGCCGCCCGCCGTCGCCGGCGCGCCCGCCGCCGACGCCCCGGTCTTCGGCGCGCCTGAAGCCGCCGCGCC
>JANRKA010000092.1:0-41084 GCA_033875325.1 Elusimicrobiota bacterium
GGCGCGGCGGCTCCCGTCTTCGCGGCGGCGGAAGGGCCGCGCGCGCCCGCGCTCGCCGCGGCGCCTCCGGACGGCAGGGCGCCCGCGTCGGCCGACGGCAGCAAGGCGTTCATGGAGCGCGCCAGCGACGCGGCCGTGCCCGCGGCCGCCTGTTGGCGCGCGGCGTCCTCCTCCGTCGTGGACCCGCCGTCGTCTTCAAGCTCTCCGTCCAGTCCGCGGCGGGCCCGGCGGTTCTCGCGCCTGACGGCGCGGCGCCCCTGCCGCTCCTCCTTGCGCGTGACCGTGCCGTCCCCGTCGCGGTCGAACGCGGGGTCGGGCGCGTCCGTGCCGGCGGCCGGGACGCAGCAGAGCAGCAGCGCGAGCGCGAGGACGCGGCGCATCCCTCTGAGTATGGCCGGGCGCCCCGGGGCCGTCAATCCCCCTTGACGGGGGGAGGCCATGGGCCTACACTTCAGGCCATGCGACGACTCTTCTGCGCCGCGGTGCTCGCGCTCGCCGCGCCGGCCGCGGCCGGCGAGACGCCGGAGGCCAAGGCGGCGCGAGAAGCGCTGGAACCTTACGCGCGCGCCTTCGAGCTGAGGCTCATCCCGCTCTCGTTCAAGAAGGACGACGACTTCCGAAGCACCCACTACGCTTACGCGGAGGAGAAGGACCGCTTCTACCGTCTGCGCGCCTGCGTGCTCGAGGGCGCCGAGTCCTCGGGGGATTGCGGCCACGGCCCGTATCTCACCGTCGCGCGCTTCAAGTCCGCCTACGAGGCCGCCGCGGCCGTGGACGGCAGGACCGATCACCGCCGGGGAGTGCGCTGGTTCTGCGGGCTCATCGAATCGTCGCGCGGCTACTTCGGGTTCTACAAGTCCCTTTATCACGGCACGCCCGTCGCCTCCGTCGAGTTCGTGCAAGGCGTGACCGACGCCGAGGCCCGTCTTCTCAAGGAAGCCGTCGGCGTGGACCTGCGGCGCGAATCGCGTTATCAGCTCGCCGTGTGCGAGCAGGACCTCGTCGAGGAGATGAAGAAGGTCGGCCTCATCGAGAAGGAGCCCGTGCAGGACCTGCCCACGCCCGAGCCGCCCGAGCCCAAGCCCGACCTCGTCTACCGCGGCGTCGACGACTTGCGCCGTCTGCAGGCCGAAGGCAGCCGCTTCGTGTGGTTCAGCTCAACGCTGTGGGGCCCGTGGACCAAGGACCTCGAAGCTTTGGCGCTGCTGCTCGACTGCCGCGGACCGCGCTGGGTCGGCGACTTCGTGGGGGTGGTGCCGGCGGCCTCCGCCTATAACGGCGGCATGAGCTTCCACGGCCAGGCCGTGCGCCACGCGGACCAACCCGCGCGCCATCAGGACATCGATTGGGCGAAGGTGGACGCGCCGGCGCGCAAGAAGGCGTGCAAGGAGCTGTCCAAGCGCCTCAAGCGCTGACGCCGCGGCATGGCCCTCATCGACCGCGCCGCCGACTCCATCGCGTGGATGTTCCCCACGCTCCCGTGGGTCATCCGCATCTCCTACAAGGACCAGAGCCGCGCGGTCGGCAGCGGGCCGGAGAAGGTCGAGATGGCGTGCAAGACGGAGGGCGCGCTGCGCGCGTTGGCCGCGAACGACCTGTCGGCCTGGCTCGACCACTATGCCTTGGGCGAAGCCGACCTCAACGGGGACATCTACGCCTTCGTCGGCGCGCGCAACTTCGTGCGCGCGGACCAGCTGTGGCGCATCAAGCTGCGCTACCAGCTGCGTTTCCTGTGGACCTCTCTGTTCCCTTCCGGCATCCGGCGCAAGCTGCGCGCGGTATCCTCGCACTACGACCTGCCCAATGAGTTCATCCTCTCCTACCTCGACGAGCGCACCCGGGCGTACTCGTGCGCGATGTGGAAGGACCCGCTGCTCATCGGCAACCTCGACGATCAGACCCTGGACGACGCCCAACACGACAAGTTCGACCAGGCGTTGACCGCGCTGGAGCTGCAGCCCGACGACAAGTTCATCGACATCGGCTGCGGCTACGGCTACGCCGTGCACCTGGCTGAGACCAAGTACGGGTGCCGGGACGCGCGCGGCATCACGCTGTCGCAGAACCAGGTGGACGCCGGCTTCTCGAAGAACCTCCACCTCAAGCACTACCTGGAGGTGCCCGCCGACGGCTCCTTCGACAAGCTCTACACCTGCGGCATGATCAGCCATCTCGACCGCTCCGAGATCGAGCGCTACTACGCGCACTGCTACGGCATGCTCAAGTCGGGCGGCAAGGCCTGGTTCCACGCCATCATCCCGCCGGCCAACAACGCGGGCCTGACAAACTACACCACCATCTCGGGCACCTTCTCGCAGAAATACGTCTTCCCCGACCACTTCCAGTTCCCCATCCACGTCCACCTCAAGATCATCGAGAAGCTGGGCTTCCGGGTGAAGAACATCAACTTCCGCTACGGCCATTACGCCAAGACCCTGCGGCATTGGTACAAGCGTTACTGTGAACGCCTGCCCGAGACGCGGCACATGATCACGCCGACCATCGAGCGGGCCTGGCACCTCTACCTGACCTACGCGTCCGTCATCGACGGCCCGCAATCCATCCTCAAGCAGATACTCTGCGTGAAGCCCTGACGCCATGTTCCCGCTCCTGTGCAAGGTCGGCGGACAGTGGGTGTCGAGCTACTCCGTGCTCACCGTCGCGGGCTACCTCATCGGGACGCTGTGGCTGAGGACGCAGCTCGAGCACCTGAAGACCACGCCGCGGGTCTTCTGGTCTTTGGTCGCGACCGTGCTGACGGCCGCCGTGCTGGGCGGCAAGCTGGGGTATTTCCTCGTGGAATGGAGGGACTTTGTCGCCGACCCGGCCGGCATGCTGCGCGAGTGGAACACGGGTTGGGTGTTCTGGACCGGCCTGCTCGCGGCGATGGCGTCGGGGCTGGCCTTCCAGGCCTGGCACAACGCGACTCATCGGCCGCGCCTCTACCTGCCCGTCGCCGACTACGTCGTCACGGCGCTCCCGCTGGGGCACTTCTTCGGGCGCCTGGGCTGCTTCCTGGAAGGCTGCTGCCACGGCCGCCCGACGAGCCTGCCGTGGGCCGTGACCTTCACGAGCCCGGCCGCGGGCGTGGCCGACGAGCTGCTGGGCGTGCCCGTGCACCCGACCCAGCTCTACGAAGCGGCCGGCGAGCTCGGCCTGTTCGTGTTCTTCGGTTATTGGGTGCTGCCGCGCGTGCGGGCCGCCAAGCTGCGCTACGGCACGGCCTTCCTCGGCTACACCGCGGCCTACTCCCTGCTGCGCTTCCTCGTCGAGACCCTGCGCGGCGACGACCGGGGCATGCTCCTGTCGGCCGCGCTTTCGCCCTCGCAGTGGCTCTCGCTGGCCGCGGGACTGGCGGCCGCCGCGGCGCTGCGGTCGCGCGGCGTCGTCGAGCGCGCGCCGGCGGAGCGCACGCTCTACGCGGACGGCAAGCCCTGACCGGGCGTCAGTCCTTGCGCGGGGCGGAGGCGGACTTGATGCCGATGCTGCGCAGGAAGGCGTCCTCCCGCGGCTCGCGGCCGAGGAAGGTCTTGATGGAGTCCATCTCGTCGCGGGAGGCGCCGGGCTCGAGGATCTCCTTGCGGTAGGCCTTGCCGACGGCGGGGTCGAGCGGGCCGCCCGAGGACTCGAAGCGCGAGAACAGGTCCTGGGCGTACACCTTGGACCACAGGTAGCCGTAGTAGCCCGAGTCGTAGCCCATGAGGTGGCCGAAGCTGGCTTCGGGGTGGGTGCCCTCCGACATCGGGATGAGGCTGACCGCCGACATCAGGCGGCCGTAGGCCGCGGTCGTGTCCGACGGCGGGTCGGTGTGATAGAGCTGGTCCACCGCGCCGAAGAGGACCTGGCGCAGGTTGAACAACCCGGAGTTGACGTCTTTGGCCGCGAGCATGCGCTCGAGCAGCTCCTTGGGCAGCTTCTGGGAGCGGTCCTTGTAGTGGCCCGACAGTGAGCCGAGCACCTGGGCGTCCCACACCCAGTTCTCGAGCATCTGCGAGGGAGCCTCGACGAAGTCGCGCGCCACCGAGGTGCCCGAGAAGCGGGCGTGGCGCGCGCGCGTCAGCGTCTGGTGCATGATGTGTCCGAACTCGTGGAAGAAGGTCTCCACCTCGTCATGGGTCAGCAAGGACGGCTTGTCGGCCGTGGGCTTGTTGAAGTTGGCGACCATGGCCGAGACCGGCTTCTGATAGCCGCCTTCGGGCAGCGCGCGGCCCTGGATGAGGGTGAACGCCGCGGCGTGTTTGTATTTGCCCTCGCGCGGGAACAGGTCGGCGTAGAAATAGCCGATGACCTCGCCGCTGGCCGCGTCGGCGATCTCGTAGAGCTTCACGTCGGGGTGCCAGGTCACGGCGTCGGGCAGCGGGCGGTACTTCAGGCCGAGGATGCGCTGGTACACCGCGAACATCTGCTCGGTGACGAGGTCCGCGGGGAAATACTCCTTTATCTTCTGCGCGTCCACGGCGTATTTGGTCTTCTTGAGCGCGTTGTCGTAGAAGCGGTAGTCCCAGGCCCGGATGACGCCGTCTGACGCCTTGCCCTCGAAGACGAACTTGAGCGCGACCAGGGTCTTGAGCTCGTCCTGGGCCATGGGCTTGAGGCGCTTGACCAGGCGCTCGTAGAAGGCGCGCACCGTCTTGGTGTCCTTGGCCATGCGGTCCTCGAGCACGAACGCCGCGTGCGTCGGGTAGCCCATGAGCTTGGCGGCCTTCTGCCGCAGCGCCAGGACCTCCTTGAGGATGGGCAGGTTCTCGCGGGCGGCGCGGTTGTTGTACTTGCCCTCCAGCACCTTGCGCGAGGCGCCGACCTGCACGTTCTCCATGAAGGGGAAGTAGTCCGGGTAATCGAGCGTGACCTTGTATTTCCCGTCCACCTTCTCCAGGCGCTCGATGAAGTCGTCGGGCGCGCCCAGCAGCTCGGCGCGGGTGAAGAGGGCGAAGTCCTTGGACTCGTTGATGTTCTTGCCGAAGGTCGACTCCAGCTCGACGAGCTTGGTGCGGATGGCCTTCACCTCGGCGCGTTTCTCCTTGGGCAGCTCCAGGCCGGCGCGCCGGAAGTCCATCAGCGCCTTCTCCAACAGGCGCGCGTCCTCGCCGGAGAGTTTCTCGCCCTTCGCGGCGAAGGATTTCACGGCCGCGTACAGGTCCTCGCGTGAGTAGGTCTCGACGCCGAACTGGCCGAGCAAGGTCTCGCATTCGTTGGCCGCGGCGCGCACGGAAGAGGAGACGGAGACGTACTTGAGGAACTGGTCGGAGGCGGAGTCGTCGTTGAGCTGGGCCAGGGCGCGGTCGAGGGCCCACACGGTGTTGTCGAAAGTGCGCGCGGTGGCGGGCAGGGACGCCAGGCCGGCGAGAGAGGACTCGGCGCGTTTCTTGGCGGCCTTGCAGTGGTCGAGCAAGGCGGCCGGCGCGATGGAGTAGTCCAGCGCCCCGTGGGGCTGGAAGGCGGCGGCCGAGTGGGCCGCGGGCGCGCACAGCAGGACGGCGAGGAGGAGGGCGGGGGTTCTCATGCCCCCATCATATCAAACGACGGCGGAACGCCGTCAGCGGACGGTCTCGGCGACGACGAGTTCGCCGCCGGAGGTGCGCGTGAGCACCACGCGCGTGCCGCCCAGGTCCACGGTCGCGGCCGCGTCCGGGGCCAACGCGGACTCGGCCAGAGGCCAGGCCTTGGAGGACAGCCCGTTCTCGTGGATGATGAGGAAGGACCGCGTGTCGGCGAAACCCGTGCCGTCGGCCTTGACGTCCGTCCCGTAGTGGAGCCAGAACTCCTTGCCGCCGGCGCGGAACACGAAGGCGCGCGCCTTCACCGCGTCGAGCACGACGCCGGTCTTCGTCTGATGGGAGGGGCCGCTGACGCCCGCGACGGGCCGCATGTGCAGCGTGCTGCCGCGGGTCGGGCTGAAGATGTTGGCCGAGACCTTGAAGTTGTACACGGTCGCGGAGTCCACGCGCGCGTTGACGCCGTCGCCGCGCAGGCGGTTGAGGTCGCCCAGCGGCGCGAGCGTCACGGGGCCGGGCTGGGAGGCGGGGGTGAAGGTCAGGTAATACGCCCGCAGCCCGGCGTCGGAGGCGACGCCGACGTCCCAGGGCCGCGCCCCGAGCTGGCGGGCGATGAGGGCGCGCTGCTTGTCGAGCTGGGCGGCGAGGGCCACGCGGCCGGCGACGCGCACGCGTCCGGCGCGAGGGGCGAAGGGGCTCGGGACGAGCGCGGGCTGCAGCACCGGCTCGGCCGGGACCGGTTCCGGCGCGACGAAGGCGGCCGGCGCGGCGCGGAAGGCCGCGGCGCCCGACGCCCTCGCGGCCTCGTGGGGTCCGGCGGAGACGGGCAGGGCGACGAGCAGCAGCAGCGCGGCGTGCCTCATTTGGCGAGCCTCCCTCCGGCCTTGGCGCCGGACACGGCGGCGACGCCTCGCGCGGCGCGGCGCGGGTCGTCGGCCAGATCGATGAGGTAGAGCAGCGGGCGCCAGTTCGCCTGCACGGTCGTGGCGATGGCGGCGGCGCCCGGGTAGAAGCCCCCGTTCCACATGGACTTGGGCGTCAACTCGAAGGTGAACGCGAAGATGCCGCGCTCGGCCCAGGCCCAGTCGCAGGTGTCGCCGGTGGCGACGTAGAGGTCGCTCGATTGCATCGCGCGGTAGCCGGTCATGCCGGCCATCTCCTGCGCCATGTTCTTGAACGCCGCGAGCGCGACGGGGTCGGAGATGGATTCGTCGGTGCCGCCCCACGGGTAGAGCACCAGCTCGGAGAAGGTGTGGTAGCTCAAGAGGGTGGTCAGGTTGGGGCGCGCCTCGACGAAAGCCTTGACGGCCTGCGTCTCGGGCTCGGAGAAGGGCGCGGGGCCGTGGTAGGTGTCGTCGCCCGGGTCCGAGGACGCGCCCTGGCCGCCCCAGCGGAACGCGTAGTTGCGGTTGAGGTCCACGCCGCGCGAGCCGTCCGGGTTCTGCCGCGTGTTCTTGCGGTGCATGTGGTAGCGGTCGCCCACGAGGTCGAACTCGGCGCCGTCGGGGTTGACCATGGGGATGAAGTAGACGTCGCGCTTCGCCAGCAGGCGCGCCAGCTCGGGGCGGGCGCGTTCGGCGACCAGGCGCTGGACGAGGCGCAGCGGCACCTCGACCGAGAGGTGCTCGCGGGCGTGGTGCTCGCCGAGGAAGACGATGCCCGGCTTGGCGCTGGGCGTCTCGCCTTTCTCGTCGGCGTTGAGGCGCAGGGCCCAGATGTCGCGGCCCTCGACCGTCTTGCCGATGGAGAAGAGAGAGACGAGGTCGGGCGCGGCGGCGGCGACGCCCTCCATCGCGGCCACGGCCTCGCCGTAGTTGTGGAAATCGGCGTCTTGGCGGGGGAAGTCGAGCGGGCCGAAGCGCGCCGAGAGCGGGCGGGCCGACCGCACGGCGAGGCCGGCGGCGCGCAGGCGGGCGAGCGCCCGGTCGGTGGCGAAGCCGGAGACCTCGCCGGGCCGGATCTCCTCGATGGCCAGGCCGGCGGTCGCGGCGGCGGTGCGCGAGGCGGCGTCGCCCGCGGCGACGGTCACCCAGGAGCGCGGGTCGGCCGGCGCCCCGGAGGGGGCCGGCGCGGCGTCGGCGGCGGCGACGGGCGCCGGGGCGCCCGCGGTCCCGTCGAAGCGGGGGTCGGGCAGGGCGGACGCGGCGACGGCCAGCGACGACACGACCACGGCCAAGGCGAACGATCGCATGGGGCCTCCAGTGGGGACAGCCCCCATTCTACGCGCGGCCGTCGGGCCGAGTCAAGCGAAAAAGGACCAAAGACCCATTTTGTTTTAGGCCCTATGGGTAAGCGTGAAAAAGGCCCCGGCGGGCCGGCCGCCGGGGCCTCGGTCGCGGCCCGCGTCAGGCGATGTCGACCTTGCGCGGCTTGGCCGCCTCGCTCTTGGGCAGGCGGATCTCGAGCACGCCGTTCTTCATCGCCGCGGTGACCTTCGCGGTCTGCACGTCGGCGGAGAGGTGGAAGGCGCGGTAGAAGTCGCCGCGCGGCAGCTCACGCCGCACCCAGGAGTCCTCGTCCGAGCCCAGCGGCTTCATCCGTCCGCTGAGCACCAAGGTGTTGTCCTTCACCTCGAGGGCCACGTCCTCCTTGTTGAGGCCGGGCAGGGCGGCGTAGACGACGAGGTCGGCGTCGGTCTCGCGGATGTCCACGGCGGGCTGCCAGCCGTAGCCGGCCTCGGCGCGCACGTGCCGGGCGCCGAAGACGGGGGACTCCCCGAACACGGACTGGAACAGGCGGTCCAAAGTGCGCAGGTCCGAGAACCCAGGGTTCTCGGAGTGTCGGATCAGCATCGCGTTCTCGTTGCTCATGTTTTCCTCCGGGAATTTTTGGATTAGCAGTCGTATAGTTAGACTGCTAGCATGAGTATAACAGGAACGCTCAAAGCTGTCAATAGGCTGATTAGACTGCTAGTTTTGAGGCGAGGGGGTCGACTCGGGCGGCTCGATGGCGTGCCCGCCCTTATCGCGCTCGCCGAGCAGGGGGGCCGTCTCGCCGGGGAGCTTCACGGACTTCTCCTTCTCCCGCTCGTAGGGCCGCCGCATCTGCGCGAGCTGGCGGATGGCGGCTTCAGCGCGCTCGCGCGTCTCGGGTTGGCCCAGGCGCTCGCCCAGGAAGCCGCCGTCGCCCTGAGGGGGCTCCTCCTGCGGCCGGGCGAAACCCGTGATGCCCAAGCGGCCGGTCTCCTCGACGAGGACGCGGGCGCCGTCGTCGTTGGTGAACGAGCCGCTGGACGCCAGCGGCGTGACGATGGTCGAGGCCAGCGGCGCCAACTCGGGGCCGGGCGGCGCCGGCGCGTCCACGGCGGGGCTGCGCAGCCGGGCCGCGAGCAGGGCGGCGGCGGCGGCGCAGGCCAGGGCGGCGCCCGCGACGGCCAGCTTATTTCGGTCCACCGAACTTGAGCTTGAGGCGGCGCGCGACGAAAGGCGTGACGAACTGGTCGGCCGCGGCGCCCAGGCGGGCGATCTCGCGGACCATGGACGAGGCGATGTAGGTCAGCTCGTCGTCGGGCATGAGGAACACCGTCTCCACGTCCTTGTTGAGGCGGCGGTTGAAGGAGGCGAGCTGGAACTCGTAGTCCATGTCGGAGACCACGCGCAGGCCGCGGATGAGGACCTTGGCCTTCTTCTTGCGCAGGTAGTCCACGAGCAGGCCCGTGAAGGTGTCGGCGTCCACGTTGGGCAGGGGCCGCACGGCGTCCTCCACCATCTCGATGCGCTCGGAGACCGAGAAGACGTGCCGTTTGGAGGCGTTGTTCGACACCGCCACGATGACGTGGTCGAAGAGTTTGGAGGCGCGGTGGATGATGTCGAGATGGCCCTTGGTGAGAGGGTCGAAGCTGCCGGGATAAACGGCGACGCGGTACATGCCCGCAGTATAACGGGGGGCGGACCCCCCGTCAAGCGACCCCCCTGGCAGGACGAGCGGCCGGGGGCTAAACTGCGGGTATGGCCGGACGCCCCCTCCGGATGGCCCTCTCCTTCATAGTCACCGCTTTGCTCGCGGCGGCGGCGTCCGCCGGCAGCGTCAAGAGTCAGACCGGCAGGGGCGGCACGAGCGGCACGAGCGGCGCGGGGCCCGCCGGGGCGGTCGGCTCGCCGGCGCCGGGCGCGGCGACGGTGTCGGGCGCGATGAGCCTCGACCTCGCCGGCTCCATCACGAATCTCGCCGGCGGACCCGGGCCTACCTACACGCCGCCGGCGGCCGTGATGGCGCCGGCCGCGCCCGCGTCGGTGCTCGCTGCCGCGGCCGACGCGCCCGTCGCCGCGGCCGCGCCGCAGCCCACGCACGCGCAGATAAAAGCCGCGCTCAACCCGCCGCCGGGCTACGCGGGGCATAACTACAACCACCCCGTCTTCTGGCCCAAAAACGTCCACGCTTTCCTCCACGAGCCCGCCGACAAACTCGCGCCGCAGACCTTCGCGGGCATCGTCGACGCTTATCAGCGGACCTTCGGCGCGGCCGGTTCCGCGCTCGACGCCTTGGCCTCGGGACAGACGACGGCGGAGCAGACTTATGCCGGCGCCAAGCCGCTCATCGCCGCCGCGCCCGTTCCCGCGTCCGTCGTCGCGCCCGCCAAACCCGTCTTCGGCAAGAAGGGGCTGGCGCCGGCCTCGTCCAAACCCGCGCCGCCGCCGCTGACCGTCACGGCCCAGGCGCCGGACATTGAGCCGCGCGCGCCCGCGCAGGCTCCGGCCGCGGGCCTCTCCGCGCCGGCCGGCGGCCCCGCGGGCGCCGCGTCCCTGCGCGGCGCCGGGCTCTCGCCCTTCGAGGCCTCCGGCGTCTCGCCGCTGCTGCCGCCGGACCCGCCGCTGGGCGAGAAGATCTCCGGCTGGTTCGCGTCGAAGTGGTCGAGCTTGTTGGGGAAGAAGACGCCGCCCGTCGCGGCCAAAGCCGGCCGCGCCGCCCAGCCTCCACCCGCCGCCGTCGCGCCCGCGGCGTCCGGCCGCAGAGAGGACCTGCTGGCGGGACTCCTGCCCGAGACCGCGCCGCTGCTGCCCGTCCGGCGCGAGCCCCTGGAGACCGACCGCGGCCTGCTCGTGCACGCGCCGCGCGCGGCGCGACGCGACGCCCTCGGCTTCCGCGTCCACCTCCTGGGCTTGGCCGCCGAGGACGGGGCGGCTTCGGTGCGGGACGAGGCCGTGCGCGTGCGCGTGGACCGCATCGGCGACGCCGCCGCGACCGCCGCGCTGCGCGAGCGCCACGACGCCTTCGACCGCCTGGTGGAGAACAACTTCGCGGCGCTGGAGCTCATGGCCCGCAGCGCCGGACAGATCACGGTCAAGACCGCGCGGGCGTTGTTCCGCTACGCCGAGGCCATGTCCAAGGACTACGGCGCGCTCGTGGACCGGGGCGAGTCCAGCGACGTGGCCTTCGGCTTGGCCGAGATCGGCGTGGGCTTCGAGACCGGCGTGCGCGAAGCCGGGCTCGTGGACGGCGACTTGCTCACCCCGGCATTGTGGGACCTGGTCATGCCCATCGAGCGCAAGTCGGTGCACCGCTACATCAACCGCATCCACCAGGGCGCGCTGGAGGGCCTGGGCAAAGGCGGAGCCGCCGCGCCCAACCTGCGCGTGGTGCTGGACGGCCGCGTGCTCGAGCTGGCCGATATCTCCGAGCGGCCGCTCGTGGAGCGCGGCCGCATCGTCTCGCCGGGTTTCCGCGCGCTCGTCGGGGCGATGACGCGCGCCAAGGACGTCCCCAACGGCGCGCTCGTGATGAAGGACCACCAGTTCCAGGGCCATTTCAAGCTCGGGGCGCATTCCGCGCAGGTGTACGCCAACTTCCTGCCGCCCGACGAAGGCGGCATGATCCGCGTGCGTTACCAGGAGTGGGGCACCGGCTACGACAACCAGACGCGCCTCTACTACGTGGCGCGCCTGCTGCAGAAGACGGGCTTCCACGTCGAGCAGGAGAACGGCTTCCTCACCGCGGTGGTGGACAAGGACCACGCCGCGCAGAGCGCCGACCAGATGGCGGAGACCTTCGCGCTCGTGGTCCAGGCGCTGCACGCGACCGTGGGCGTGGACTTCGCCCTGCCCATGCTCGTGGCGGGGTCCCAGACCAGCGAGGAGGTCGGGCGCCGCATCGACGGCTGGGTGGACGTCGTGCTGGCCGAGGGGACCTTGCCCTTCTACGCGCACGACGACCAACAGGCCATGCTCGACGGCTGGCGCGCCTACATGGACGCGGCGCCGGCGCGCGCGCGTCTGCGCGCCGCGCTCGACGCGCGCCTGCTGCACCTGGGCCTGCCGCCCATCCCGCGCGAGGCGGTCATGGGCCAGCGCACCATCGACCGCTTCGTCAACGAGGCCGTGGAGAAGGCGGTCGCGCGCGGTCAGTTGCGCCTGAACGGCGCCGGGCGCCTGGTCAAGACGCAGGACTACGGCTCCGTCAGCCGCCTGGCGCAGGCGCTCGAGGGCCATGAGCTGACGGCCTCGCGCATGGCCGAGGTGGTGTCGTCCTTGGACCCGACCCTCTTCGACTACGAGACGGTCGGCAGCCTCGGCGCGCTCATCGTCGAGCGCGCGCAGCGCCGTCTGGACCCGGACGCCTGGCTCACCGTGCACGTGCTGCGCGACCCCAAGACCGGCCAGGTCGGCTTCGCCCGCGCCGAGATCGCCGTCCTCGAGCCCGGCGCTTCCCCGCGGCCGCTGTCGCCGGAGTCGCTCTTCGACGCCCTGCAGTCGCAGGGCCTACCCGTCGCGCGGTTCAAGCCGTCGGAGACGCCGCCCGGGCGCAGCCACTTCATGCGCCTGCTGCGCCAGCAGCCGGAGCCGGAGCCCGACGACCGCATGCGCTTCATGGGCCTGCCGGCCAGTCCCGCGCACGGACGCCCCGTCACCGCGCGCGTCACCTACGACAAGGCCAAGGCCGCGCAAGGCGGCTTCATCTTCGTGGCGCCCTACACCACGCCCGACGACATCGACGCCATCAAGGCGTCGAAGGCCGTGCTCACCACGGCCGGCGGCCTGCTCAGCCACGCGGCCATCACCACCCGCGAGATGGGCATCCCGGCGTCCATCCTCACCGACGTGCTCTGGCAAGGTGGCGCCGCGGCCCTGGAGCGCCGCCTCTACAGCGAGCCTTTCGCCGTCGGCGGCCTGACGGCGCGCTCCGCCGGCGCGACGCCGCGCCGCGTGAGCCTGCCCGAAGGCGCGGTGGTGCGCCTGGACCCGGGCACCGGCGCCATCGAGGTCTTCCCGGCGGGGACGAGTGCGGCCCTGCTCGACGCCGCCGCCGCGCTCGAGCGCTACGACGCCGACGGGGACGGGCAGGCGTTCGCGGCGTGGCTGCTCAAGCGCGCGGACGGGACGGCGCTCACCGACGAGCAGAAGGCGCTGCTGGCGCGCGAGGCGCTCAGCGGCATGGCCGCGCGGTCCATGGACCGGCCGCAGGCCGCCTCCGCGCTGTCGTGGGGGCGGCAGGCGCTGGCGCGGGCGGGGCAGACGGCGTTGGCCGAGCGCGAGTCGCGCCGCGCCTTCGCCGCTCTCCAGACGCGGACGCTCTACGCCATCGCGGAAGCGCGCATGCAGCTGGCGGCCGCCCGCTCGGTGGAGTCGGTGGACCGCCTGCGTCGCCGCGCCGCCTCCGCGGCGGAGCGCCTGGGCGCGGCGGGCGCCGCGCTCGGGCGCCCGAAGGAGGAACTCGCGCGCCTGGGCCTCATGGCGTCGGCCGCCGACAAGGAGGCCGCGCAGCGCACGAGCGCGCTCCTGGCCGAGGAGATGGCCGAGCTGCGCGAACACGCCGCGCGGTATCCCTCGGCGACCATGGAGACTTTGCCGCTGATGAAAGCGGCCATCGCCAAGGCCAAACGCCGCGGTTTCGCCCCGGAGGTCGTCTCCAAGTGGGAGGCGCAGGTGCGCGGCCTGGAGGCGGCGCGCGAGGCCGCGATGAAGGCGGAGAAGCCGCTGCTGCTGCCGCTGCGCGACGTCGTGGACGCCGACGTGGCCGCGGTCGGGGGCAAGGCCGCCAAGCTTGGAGAGATCGCCGCCATCGTCGAGGCCGCCGGCGGCGTGGTGCCGCGCGCGGTGGCGCCGACGGTGCACGCCTACCGCGCGTTCCTGCGCGAGGCGGGCATCCTCGAGGCGTTGGAGGCCGTCGCCTCCGACCCGGCGCTCTCGCCCGAGCAGCGCTCGGGGCGCGCGCGCCGCCTCATCATGGGCGCCCACCTCGCGCGTCCCGGCGAGCCCGGAGGCCAGGCGCGCCTGCGCGAGGAGTCCGGCGTGGGCCGCGCCATCCTCGACGCCCTGCGCCGCGACGGTCTCGACGGCGTGATGCTCGCGGTGCGCTCCTCCGCGGTGGACGAGGACGGGGCCGAGGCCGCCTTCGCCGGCGCCGGGGAGACCCACCTCTACGTCTCCTTCTCCGAGGTGCTCGCTCACGTCCAGGAGATCTGGGCGTCGGTGTGGAACGCCCGCTCGCTGATCTACCGGCGCAGCAAGGGACTGTCCACGGCCAATCTGGCGCAGGCCGTCGTGCTCCAGGAGATGGTGGACGCCGAGGTCGCGGGCGTGGCCTTCACGCAGGACCCGGTCACCGGCGACAACAGCCGGCTGCTCGTCGCCGCGGCTTACGGCCTGGGAGAGGGCGTGGTCTCCGACCGCGTCACCGCGGACCAGTACACGGTCGGCAAGGACCTGGGCATCGAGGTCCTTCCGCCCATCGTGGGCGACAAGAAGCTCGCCATCATCCGCTCCCCCGACGGGCGGGGGACCGTCGAGCAGAAGATGCCGGCGGAGTGGCGCCGCCGCCGCTCCATGACGCCCGACATGCTCGCGCGCCTCAACAAGGTCGCCGGCGCGCTCGAGCGCCACTTCGGCTACCCGCTCGACGTCGAGTTCGCCTTCTCGCAGGGAAAGCTCTACATCCTGCAGGCTCGACCCGTCACGACGGCCGCGGCCCAGCCGGCCGCCGCGGCGGCCCCGGACGCGGCGAAAGCCAAGACCGTCCTGTTCGTGTGCACCGGCAACACCTGCCGCAGCCCGATGGCCGAGCAGTTGGCGCGCGCGCGCCTGGCGCAGGAGGGCCGCGGGGACATCGCGGTGGCGTCGCGCGGCCTGGGGGTCGGCGCGGCGGGCGCGGCGATGAGCGCGGGCGCCCAGGCGACGCTGTCGGAGCGCGGGCTCGACGGCAGCCTGCACGCGGCGCGGGCGCTGACCGACCAGGACGTGGCCGGCGCCGAGGTCATCCTGGCGATGACGCGCGAGCACGCCGCCGAGATCCTGCGCCGCCATCCGGGCGCCAAAGGCAAGGTGCACGCGTTGGCCGACTACACGGGCAAGGACGTCGCCGATCCCTACGGCGGCGACCTGGCGGCGTACCGCTCGGCGGCCGACGCCATCGAGGACGCTCTGGCGGTCCTCGTCCCGGCCCGCTGACGCGCTTCAGCGCGAGCGTTTGGCCACGGCGGCGTTGATGGCGGCGGCGATGTCGGGGTTCTTGCGCATCAGGCCGTCGAGGTCGGGCCAGGACAACGAATGCACCACGGTGCGTTCGGCGCACACGGCGGTGGCGGCGCGCGGCTGGCGCAGGAGCATGGCCAGCTCGCCGAAGAACTCGCCGGGTCCCATGCGGCCCACGACGCGGCTGAAGCCGAGGAAGCCGGGCACGCGGGCCTCGACGCGCCCCGTCTGGACCACGAAGAAGGCGTCACCCGGGTCGCCGCGGCGGAAGATGACCTCGCCTTTGGCGTATTCCAGCGTGCGCACGCCGTACAGCACCTGATAGACCTGTTTGTCGGTCAGCGAGGCGAACAACTCGAGGGCGCGAAACGGCCGATACAGGAAGCCCACGTCGCCGCCCGGCACGATGCCCGTGCTGAGGACCTTCATCGCGGGGGCGCGGAGGCGACCGGCTTGAGCGCGGCGACGGCCTTCTCGAGGCGGGCGAGCAGGACGGCGGGGTCGGGGCGGCCGTCCTTCGGCGAGAAGCGGGGGTCCGTCAACGCTCCCGCGACCGCGGCCTCCAGGTCGGGCAGCGCGCGGCGGGCGGCGTCGCGGTCCTCGAGGCGGACCAGGCCCTCGGCGGCCAACACGAGCACCTCGCCGTCCGGGTGATGCGACAGGCGCGCGAGCGCGGGCGCCAGCTCGGGCCCGAAGCCCGCGGCGATACCGATGAGCGCGGCCATGCGGGCGGGCTCGCCCGTCTCCGCGCGCAGAGCGTCCTCGATGGCCGCGCGCGCCTGGGGCCGGCGGAAGGCGAGCAGGTCGGCGCGTTTGGCGGCCAGCGCCGCGATGAGGTCTCCGCGCGCGGGGCTGTCCGCGGGATGGCGGCGCAGCAAGTCGAGCAGGGCGTCCACCGCGCCGGCGCCCGGCGTGCGCCCGAGCGCGGCGGCGGCCAGCCGCGCGGCGTCTCGCGCGCTTCCCTCGGGCCGCGCGCCCAGGCGGCGCAGCACCAGCCGGCCGACCTCGGCGTCATCGAGCCCGGTGAGCGCGGCCTTCGCCAACGCGGGCGCCAACGCCTCGCTCGGCAGGTCGGGCAGCGCGAGCGCGCGCGTGAACGCGCGGCGCGCGTGAGAGGGCGACAGGGGCAGGGCGGCCAGGCTCTCGGCCGCGGAGGCGCGCACGAGCGGGTCCTGGCGGGGGTCCAGCAGGACGGCCTCCAACGGGCCCGCGGCCAGCGGGTCGCCGGTGCGCGCGAGGAAGGCCGCGGCGAGAAGCCGTTCCTTCATGGGGCGGCGCAGGTCCGCGGCGACCCGGCCCAGCGGCTCGACGGCCCGCCATCCGTGACGCCGCAGAGCGTCGCCTTCGGCGTAGGCTTTGCGGTCGAGCTCGTCGACGGCGCGGGCGTGGCGTCCCTTCTCGGAGGCGAGCAGGACGGCGATGCGCGCGAAGGCCGCGTCCACGGCTTCGGCGGCGGGCGAGGCGGCGCGGACGGGCAGGACGAGCAGGGCCGCCAGCAGCGTCGCGGTCACGCGCCCGGGCCGACGGAGAAGTAGCGGGCCTGGGGGTGATGGAAGACGAGCGCCGACACGCTGGCCTCGGGCTCCATCATGTAGCCCTCGGTGAGGGTCACGCCGCAGTGCGTCTCGGGCCGCAGCAGCGCGAAGAGCTTGGTCTGGTCCTCGAGGCTCGGGCAGGCGGGATAACCGAAGGAGACGCGGATGCCGCGGTACTTCGCCTGGAACTTCTCCTTGACCGTCATGCCCGCCGGGTCGCCGATGCCCCACATCCGGCGCAGGCGCTCGTGCAGCAGCTCGGCGAAGCCCTCGGCCGACTCGATGGCGATGGCCTGAAGCGCGTGCGAGCGCAGGTATTCGCCGGTGTCGCGGTAGGAGTCGGAGAGCTCCCGGATGCCCGCGCCGCAGGTCACGACGAACATGCCCACGAAGTCGCGCTTGCCCGAGGCGGCCGGGCGCACGAAGTCGGCCAGGCACAGACGCTCGTTGCGCGGCATGCGCGGGAAGTCGAAGGTGGCCAACGGCACCGCGGCGGAGGGGGATTCGTAGAGGTTGAGGCGGTCGCCTTCGGAGTCGGCGGCGAAGAACTTGTACACGGCCTTGGCCGTGATGAGCTTTCGCGCGAGGATCTCGTCCATCAGGGCCTGGACGCGGGCCGTGAACTCCAGGGCCTTCGGGTTCTTGTCGGCGAGGAGCTGCTCGAGGTTTCCGCGCAGGCCCAGGTGTTTGCCGTAGAGCATCACCGGGTTGACGTAGCGGAAGATGTCGGCCACGTCGAAGTCCGACAAGGCGTGCAGACGCAGGTCCGGGGGTGACGGCGGCTCGGCGGAGTGATCGATGACGACGCGAGCGGTCTCCGGGGCCTCGGCGGCGGCGGCCGGCGCGGGCGCGTCCTTCTGGAGGTACTCCTGGATCTCCTTGTTCTTGGCGAGAAGGCCGTCGCGCCCGGGGCCGAAGTAGTCGTTGGACAGAGAGAGGCCGGTCATCGCGTCCTTGGCGTAGAACACCGGGCCGTCGTAGGAGGGGGCGATGCGTTTGGCGGTGAAGCGGGAGGACAACGCCGCCCCGCCGACGAGGATGGGGAGCTTGATGCCTTCCGCGGCCAGGTCCTCGGCGGTGACGATCATCTGCTGGGCGGATTTGACGAGCAGGCCGGAGAGCCCGATGAAGTCGGGCGCGTGCTGCTTGATGGCGGCGATGAGCTGCTCGGGGGCGACCTTGATGCCGAGGTCCACGACCTTGTACCCGTTGTTCTTGAGGATGATGTGCACGAGGTTCTTGCCGATGTCGTGCACGTCGCCCTTGACCGTGGCCAGGAGCAAGGTCGCGCGCGCGGCGGTGTCGCCGACCTCCATGTGCGGCTCGAGGTGCGCCACGGCGGCTTTCATGGCTTCGGCCGACTGCAGGACCTCGGCGACGATCATCTGGTTGTCGCCGAAGAGGCGGCCGACCTCGTCCATGCCCTTCATGAGGGGGCCGTTGATGATGTCGAGGGGCTTGCGGGTCTTGAGGAGCTCGTCGAGGTCCTCGGTCAGGCCTTCCCGGGAGCCCTCGACGATGTTGCGCGCCAGGCGCTCATCGATGGGCAGCTTGGAGCGCTCGGAGGGTCCGGCGACGGCCGCCTTGCGCTCGCGGAAGTGGGCGGCGAAGGCGGCCACCGCGTCGAAGCCCGCGGGATGTTTGGGGTCGCCGGGGCCGGCCCAGGAGAGGACGTCCCAGGACAGCTTCTTCTCCTCCTCCGGGATGCGCGAATAGGGGGCGAGCTTCTCCGAGTTGACGATGGCCAGGTCCAGGCCCGCCTCGACGCAATGATGGAGGAAGACCGAGTTCAGGACCTCGCGCCCGGCGGGCGGCAGCCCGAAGGAGACGTTGGAGATGCCCAGGACGGTCTTGGTCTCGGGCATGGCGCGCTTGATGAGGCGGATGCCCTCGATGGTCTCCACCGCCGAGCCCCAGTAGTTCTTGTCGCCGGTGGCGCAGGGGAAGACGAGCGGGTCGAAGATGACGTCGCCGGGCGGCACGCCGTATTTCTTGGTCAGCAGGTCGTAGGAGCGCTCGGCGATCGCGAGCTTGCGCTCGCGCGAGAGCGCCATGCCCATCTGCTTGTCCTCGTCGATGGTGCCCACGACCAGCGCCGCGCCGTATTTGCGCGCGAGCGGCACGACCGCCTCGTAGCGCTCCTCGCCGTCCTCGAGGTTCACGGAGTTGAGGATGCATTTGCCCGGCGCCATCTTGAGCGCCGCCTCCATGACCGCGGCGTCGGTGGAGTCGATCATGAAGGGGACCTTCACCTTCTTGACCGCCTTCTCGAAGAAGGCGACGAGGTCGGCTTTCTCGTCGCGGTCCGGGTTGGCCAGGCAGACGTCGATGACGTGCGCGCCGGCGCGGACCTGGTGGCGGGCCAGCTCGGCGGCCGACTCCAGCTCGCCCGCGACGATGAGCTCCTTGAACTTCTTGGAGCCGATGACGTTGGTGCGCTCGCCGACGACGAGCGGGCGGCGGTCCTCGTCGAGCGAGAGCGATTCCATGCCGGAGACCGCGGAGCGCGGCTTCGTCGGCGGGCGGCGCGGCGCCTTGCCGCGCACCTCGGCGGCCATCAGGCGGATGTGCTCGGGGGTGGTGCCGCAGCAGCCGCCGACGAGGTTGACCCAGCCCTCCTCGGCGAAGCGGCCGACCTTCTTGGCCACCATCGCGGGGGTCTCGTTGTAGACGCCGTTCTCGTCGGGCAGGCCGGCGTTGGGGTAGCAGATGGTCTTGAAGCGGGTCTGCGCGGCGAGCTGGCGCAGGTGGTCGCGCATGAAGTCCGGGCCGGTCGCGCAGTTCATGCCGAGCGCGAGCAGGTCGAAGTGGGAGACCGAGTCGGCCAGGGCCGAGATGTCCTGGCCGCCGAGCATGGTCCCCATGGTCTCGATGGACACCGAGAGGATGACGGGCACGCGGCGGCGCTCGGCCGCGAAGGCGTTCTCGATGCCCAGCAGCGACGCCTTCACGTTGAGCGTGTCCTGCTGGGTCTCCAGCAGGATGAGGTCGGCGCCCCCGGCGAGCAGGCCGCGCGCGGCCTCCGCGTAGTTGACCTCGACCTCCTCGAAGGTGATGCCGCCGGTGACCGTGATGGTCTTGGTGCCGGGGCCCAGGGCGCCGGCCACGAACAGCGGGCGGCCCTTCCCTTGGAGCTCGGCCGCCTCGCGCCCCAGCTCGCAGGCGCGTTTGCAAATCTCGAAGGCCTTGTCCTGCAGGGCGTATTCGGCGAGGACGTGTTTGATGGCGCCGAAGGTGTTGGTCTCGATTATGTCCGCGCCGGCCGCGTAGTAGGCGGCGTGCACGCCGCGGATGACGTCGGGGCGGGTGATGACGAGGTTCTCGTTGCAGCCCTCGAGCTCCGCGCCGCCGAAGTCCGCGGCCTTGAGGTCGTGGGCCTGCAGCATGGTGCCCATGCCGCCGTCGAGCACGAGCACGCGCTCGCCGAGGAGGCCGAGCAGCTCCTCCTCGCGTCCACGGTTCTTCAGCGGCGGCATGGCGGTGGTGGTCATCTGAAAACGGAAAGACCGCGCCGAGGGCGCGGTCTCGTTGCCTGTTTAGCTCCCAGTGGGTCCTGGGGCAATTGGGCGTAAATCCTCGCCTACGACGGGGATAGTATAGCGTTCCCGGCCCCCCCCCGGCAATAGAGGGGTCAGCGTCCGGCGAGCAGGGCGTCGAAAGCCTTCGGCGCGAAGCCTTTCACGGGCGTGCCGTCGATGACGACGAGGGGCACGCCGTTGCCTCCGAGGGCGAGGAAGCGCTGGCCGGCTTGAGGGTCCTTCTCGACGTCATATTCCTCGAACGCCACGCCCTTGTCGCCGAAATACTCCCTGGCGGCGCGGCAGGCCGGACACCAGCTGGTCGCGTAGAGCTCGACGCGCGCGGCGGGTTTGACGCGCGGCGCACAGGACTTGTGCGCGTTGTTCACAGCCGGAGGTGTTGTTGACAACACCTAGGCCGCGGGAGCGGGCTCGCTGGGCAGCGCCGCGCGGCGAAGGAGAGGTCCGAAGAGCAGGACGGCGCCCGCGACGCACACGGCGAGCTGGATGAGCCAGGCCGCGCGCGAGCCCGCGTACACGAAACTCGTCACCACGCCCTGAGCGAAGTTGAGCGCGGAGACGGCGGCCACGCCGCGCGCCTGGCGCGACACGGTCCCGGCCGCGTAGCGCTTGTCGAGCCACAGGCGCATGGTCCCCTTGGCCAAGGTGTGCGTCGCCGAGCCCGCCAGGATGGCGCTCCAGGTGATGGGCAGCCCGGCCGCGGGCACGACGAGGAACCCCATCATGGACGCCCCGATGGCGGCGTCCACGGCGAGCGCCACGCCGTTGCCCAGCCACGCGTCGCCCAGCGCCCGCGCGGTGGCCGCGCGCAGGCGGGAGAGGTAGCGCCCGAAGAGGCCGAAGACGAAGCCGACGAGCGGCAGTATCCAGTGGAAGCCGAGCCCGAGGCTGAAGGAGGCCGAGAGCAAGGTCGCCGTGAGCGCGGCGTTGCGCCAGTCGGCGCGCGCGAGCAGGGGGCGCGGCAGGTTCACCGGGTGGTAGAGCTCGGCCACGGCCTCGCGGCGCTCCTCGGAGGTGTAGGGCGCGTCGGGAGCCAGCGAGAGCAGGTAGCCTTCCCCTTCGGCCCGGAAGTCGGCCTCCGAGCGCCAGCGGCCGCGGTGCAGGCGGCTGAACACGCGCACGCGGAAGGAGAGACCGAGGGAGTTGAGCAGGGCCTCGAGCTCCACGGCCAGAGCGGCGACTTCGGCGTCCGCGCGGCGGCCGTCGATGAGCACGACGGTCAGGTCCGAGGTGCGAGGGTCGTCCTTGCCGTACTCCTTGATGACGGTTTTATCGATGCTCACGCCTTTGGCGCCGGGGTCCAGAGCGGAGGCCGCGCGGTGGTCGGTGGCCAGCGGCAGGCACGCCAACGCGGGGTGCAAAGTCCGCTGCCGGGCGCGCGGCCCGGAGACGCGGCTGCCCACGAGCAGCAGGCCGACGCCGCGCTCGACGGCCAGGGCCTTGATGCGGTCGTATTGCCGCGGCGTCAGCCCCAACAGCCGGTTGAGACGCCCGGAGGCGGAACGGATCTCGCACGACGGGTATTCGCCCGTCGCGCAGGCCGCCAGGACCTCCTCGTAGGTGTACTGCCGCATGGACTATTAGGGTAGGGGGGGAGGGGGGGCGCCGTCAGGGTCCTCGGACCCCCCGGACGGGGGGTCCGAGGACCCCCCTAGCGGGTGAGGCGGTCGAGCATGGTGGGCCCGACCAGGTCGCGGAAGTCGCGGCGCTCGCGCACGTTGTCGAAGTCCCGGTCGTCTTTGGCGGCCGCGGCGCGTTTGGGGTCCAGCTCGATGGCGGCCTTCAATTCGGCCACGGACTCGTCCGTGCGCCCGGACATGGACAACAAGGCGGCGTGGACGTAGCGCGCCAGCGCCGACTCGGGCGCCAGGCCCGCGGCGGTGCCGGCCTCGGCGACGGCGGCCTCGAGCTCTCCCGCGCCGAACAGCAGGCGCGCGTTCGTCGCGTGGGCGCGCGAGCGCTCCAGGCGCATGCGCGGGTTGTACATCCGGGCGAGCACCCAGGCGTAGCGGGTGGGAACGCCGCTCTCGAAGACGAGCAGGGCGCAGGTGCCAAGCGGCGAGTAGTCGGCGCCGGCCCAGCGCCAGCCGTCGCCGGGCCAGGCCAGGCCCGGACGGAGGTTGAGCGTGCGCGTGGAGAGGATGGTCTCGGCCAGTCCCGGCTGCTCGGTCGACGGGTCCGGACGCACGGCCTCGGGGTAACCCTTGCGGGCGTAGCCGAGCTTGCGCAAGGCGCGCTCCACCGTCGCGATGCGGCGCGGGTCGTAGGTGTTGGTGCCCGCGGCCTCGTAGAACCACTTCACGACGGACTTCTGCTCGCCCGGCGGGATGGTCACGGAGCCGATGCGCGTCGAGAGCGGCTCGCCGTGGATGGCGACGCCGAGTTTGGGGAAAAGCTGCTGGCGCACGGCCACCGAGCAGGCGTCGTTCCAGCCCAGGACTTTGAACTCCTCGCGCTCGACGGCGTCGTCTTGCGCGGGCGCGGGCAAAGTCAGGACGGCCAACAGAGGCAGGAGCGCGAGCACGGGTTGATTCTAGCGCTTCTTCAGGCCAGGTCGATCCAATTCCACTGCTTCTGATACAACGCGAGCAGGCGCGCGCGCAGCAGCGCGTGGTCGGGGCGGGAGAGGCGGGCGTCGGCGCCGATGAGCTCCTCGGCGTCGGCTTTCGCCGCGGCCAGCAGCTCGCCGTCCTTGAGGATGTCGGCGACCTTGAGGGTGAGCTCGCCGTGTTGGGCCGTGCCCAACAGCTCGCCGGGGCCGCGCAGCTTCAGGTCCTCCTCGCCGATGCGGAAGCCGTCGGCGGTGGCGACCATGGTCTCGATGCGGCGGCGCGCCTGCGGCGTCTTCGGGTCGGCGACGAGGAAGCAGTAGGACGCGGCCGCGCCGCGGCCGATGCGGCCGCGCAGCTGGTGCAGGCTGGCCAGGCCGAAGCGGTCGGCGTCGGCGATGACCATGACGGTGGCGTTGGGGACGTCGATGCCGACCTCGATGACGGGCGTGGCGACCAGCACCTGCAGCTCGCCGGCGGCGAACTCGGCCATGACCTTGGACTTGGCCTTGCCCGGCATGCCGCCGTGGATGAGGCCCACCCGCAGGTCCCGGAAGACGCCGGTCTTCAGCCGCTCGAACTCGGCCTTGGCCGCCGAGAGGTCGAGGCGCGCGCTCTCCTCGATGATGGGATAAACCACGTAGGCTTGCCGGCCTTTCGCGACTTCTTCGCGCACCGCGTCGAAGGCCTCGGCCTCCGGGGTGAAGGCCGTGCTCGGCGTGACCTTCCCCGGCGGCATCTCGTCGAGCGTGGAGACCTCGAGGTCGCCATACAGCGCCAGCGCGAGCGTGCGCGGGATGGGGGTGGCCGTCATCACGAGCAGGTCGATGAGGGAGCCTTTCTGCCGCAGGGTCGTGCGCTGGCGCACGCCGAAGCGGTGCTGCTCGTCGATGACGGCCAGGCGCAGGCGCGGGAAGCCCACGTCCTCCTCGAGCAGCGCGTGTGTGCCCACCAGGATGTCCACCTCGCCTTTGCGCACCGCGGAGAGCACGGCCTCGCGTTCCTTCTTGGGGAGGCGCGAGGTCAGCGAGGCCACGCGCACGCCCAGGCCCTTGAGGAAGCGGTCGAGGGTCGCGCGGTGCTGGTCGGCGAGGATCTCGGTCGGGGCCATCAGCGCGCCCTGGGCGCCGTTCTCCACGGCCAGCAGCAGCGCCGACAACGCGACCACGGTCTTGCCCGAGCCCACGTCGCCCTGCAGCAGCCGCGTCATCGGGTGTCCCCGGCGCATGTCGTCGAAGATCTCGTTGATGACGCGTTTTTGCGCGCCGGTGAGGTCGAAGCCGAGCTTCTCGCGGAAGGGCGTGAGCAAGGTCCTTTTCACCTCGTAGCCGAAGCCTTTGGACAGCTCGCGCGTCTGGCGCCGCTTGAGGATCCAGGCCAATTCGAGCAGGAGCAGCTCCTCGTAGGCCAGGCGCGCGCGCGCGGCCTCGAGCTCGGCTTCCGAGCGGGGGAAGTGGATGCCGCGCACCGCCTGGGCCGCGGCGAGCAGGCGGCGCTTGGCCATGAGCCCGGCGGGCACGGCGTCGCGCGCCTCGTCGGCGTGGGCCGCGACCGCGGCGAACTGCAGCTCGCGCACGAAGCGCTGGGACAGGCCTTCGGTGAGCGGGTACACCGGGGTCAGGCGCCCGACGTGGATGAGGGCGCGTTCGTCCTCGACCGGGTAGTGCTCGTCGACGTGCAGCTCGCGCACGCCGGCCAGGTCGGCTTCGGCGCGGCCCACCACCCACAGGTCGGCGCCCTCGCGGACCTCTTTTTTGAGGGCCGAAAAGACGTCGAAGCGCCGGGAGAGGTGCTTGAACCACACGCATTCGACTTTGCCGTGGGCGGTGGCCAAAGTCGCCTTGTAGAGGGCCAGGCGGGGGCCCGCCCCGACGAGGTTGGCGCGCAGGACGCGCCCGCGGGTGACGACGATGCCCGCGGCCGTGGGCAGGCGCAGGTCCGTCGTCTCGTGGCGGTCCTGCCACAGGCGCGGATAATGCCCCAGCAGGTCGCCCACGGACTTGACGCCCAGGTGCTCGAAGAGGGTGGAGCGGCGGGGGCCGACGCCTTTGAGGAACTGGACCGGCTGGTCGAGACCCCCGCTCACACGGTTGCGGCCCGGCGCGGGGCTTTGCTAGAATGGACCTTCGAGGTAATCATGAGCTTCAAGTGCGACATCCCCGGCTGCAACAAAGGTCCCAAGACTGGCTGGTCCTACAGCCACTCTCATAAGGGCACCAAACGCGTCTTCCGCCCCAATCTCCAGCGACAGAAGGTCGTCATCGCCGGACGGACGGTGACCGCGTACGTCTGCACGGACTGCATCAAGTCCGGCCGCGCGATCCGACCGACCCGATAATAGCCAAAGTGTCTTTCCCTCGGGAAGAGGGAGCCACGAGGGCCTGGGCGAAAGCCCTGGCCCTCGTTGTTTTGGCCCTTCCCTTATACAACCCGGACCTGTTCTGGCATTTGTCCGCGGGCCGGGAGATCTGGACCCGCGGGGCCATCCCCCGGACCGACCCGTTCTCCTTCACCATGGGCGGAGCCCCGTGGGTGGACTTCGAGTGGTTGTTCCAGTTGGTCGTCCACGCCGTCGAATCCGCCGGCGGCCTTTGGGGCCTTCGCGTCTTTAAAGCCCTGCTGCTGGGACTGTGCTGGTTTCCCCTCGCCGGGCTTCTGAAGGACCGCGGCGTCTCCGCCACGGGACGCGCCCTGGCGCTCGCCTTCTGGGCCGCGGCCGGCCTTCCCCAAAGCGACCTGCGCCCCGACCTGTTCTCGCTGCTGTTCTTCTCGCTGCTGCTGCGCCGTCTCGACCGCGACGAACACTCTTGGTTGTTGAGCGCGCCGCTGTTCAGCCTGTGGTCGAACCTGCACGCCGGGTTCGTCTTCGGATTGTGCCTGTACGCCGCGAAAATCGTCGCGCTCAAGCTCGAACGGCGGGCCGTTCCCAGGGCGTTATGGCTCGAAGCCGCCGCCGCCGCCGTCGGGACCTTGCTCAACCCGTTCGGCGCGCGCGTGTGGGAGGTCGCCGTCCTGCACGGCGCACAAGGCGCGGCCATCAGCCGCTACATCCAGGAATGGGGGGCCCTGTCCCCGCGCCGGCCGCTGCAGTGGCCGTTACACGCCGCGCTCGCGACCTTCGCCGCCGTCGCCTGGCGCCGGCGCCGCGAGCTGCCGCCTTTTCTCGCCATCACGGCCCTGCCGCTGGCCGCGCTCACGGCCGCGTCGAGCCGCTTCGGCATCTTCTTCGCCGCGGCCGGGGCGGCGCTGGTTTTCATCGCGGACAAGAAATTCTCCGTCCGCGCCGGCCTGGCGGGGCTGGCCGCGCTCACGGTGCTGGCGGCTTTCCCGCTCAGCCGCGTGACCTGGACCCGGCCCGTCGCCGACACCTACGTCGCCCGCCGCGCGGTGGAGTTCGTCGTCCGCGAAGAGCCGGTGTTCCGGGACCTGCGGCTGTTCAACACCTACGAATGGGGCGGCTACCTGGGCTGGCGCCGTCCCGGGTCCAAAGTCTTCGGCGACGGCCGTTACTTGTTCCACGGACAACTCCCCGAAGTCGAGGCCGCGCTCGCCTCCGCTCCGGCTTTCGCGGACTTCGTCGCGCGGCACCGCCTGGACGCGGTGCTCATCAAGAACTACCCCAACCGGCTGCCCACCAGGCGGCGTTACCCCGACGGGACCGAACGGGAGTTCCTCCGCCCGTGGCATTTGTTCCTTCTGCCGCGCGAGCGCTGGGCCCTCGTTCATTTCGACGACCAGGCGCTCCTGTTCGTGGACCGCGCGAAGGTGCCCGCCGTCTGGCTCGCCGCCCACGAGTTCCGCTGGCTGCGTCCCGGCGACGAGGACGCGCTCGCCGACGCGCTCGGCCGCGGCGAGGTCCCCGCCGACGGCGTGCGGGCCGAAGCGTCGCGCGCCGCCGCGGCGCGGTGACCGCAGTCGCCTTGACACTCTTCCGGGGCGGGGTTACACTGGCGCCGACGCCGTAGACAGGAGGAAAAATGCATCTTCGCATGCTCTGGCTGCCCGTGTTGCTGTGCGCCTTCGCCGTCTCCCCGGTAGGCGCCGAGGACCACGATGATGAAGGCGAGACCCGCGAGGTCGAGGTCATCAAGATGGGCCCGTCCGGCGGCGGCGGCCCGGGCCGCGGTCCGCGACGCGGCATGGACGACGATGAAGACGACGACGACGACGACCGGGGCGGGCCCGGGCGCGGCGGCCCCATGGGCGGCATGAGGCGCATGATGGTCTCCAAGGAGCGCATGGGCGGCCGCGAGCCGGACCCCGCGATGAAGGAGCGGCACGAGAAGATGCGCGCCGCCAAGAAGAAGGTCCACGAGGTCGCGCAGAAGCTGCGCAAGGCCAAGGACGGCGAGAAGGCCGCGCTCAAGAAGGAGGCCAAGGCCGCCGTCGGCGAGCTCTTCGACGCGCGGCAGGCCATGGAGCAGGCGATGCTCGACAAGATGTCCGAGCACCTGACCGAGAAGAGGACCAAACTCGAGAAGCGCAAGGCCGCCCGCGAGAAGCTCATCGACGAGAAGGTGGACGAGTTGTCCGGCGACGCGCCCTCCTGGGACGACTGACCGGCGCCGTCCGTTGAACGCGCCCCCGGCCCGGCGGCCGGGGGCGCGTTGCGTCGGGGCGGGCGGATGTGGGTGAATCTCCCCATGAACGCCACCATGCGCAAAGGCAAGCCGGAATGGGTCGTGTCGTTGGGTCTGCTGTCGGTCTGCGGCGTCGCCGGTCTCCTCGTCTCGGCTCCCGCGCCCGCCGCGGCGCCGGGCGCCGTGAGCGCGGGCGACACGGCCTGGATGCTCACCGCGACGGGCCTCGTCCTGCTCATGACGCCGGGCCTGGCCTTCTTCTACGGCGGCATGGTGCACAAGAAGAACGTCATCTCGACCATGCTGCAGAGCTTCGTGTGCATGGGCGTGCTTTCGCTGTTGTGGGTGGCGGTGGGCTTCTCGCTCGCCTTCGGCGACTCCGTGGGCGGCCTCGTGGGCGACCCGCGCACCTACCTCTTCTTCAAGGGCGTCGGCGCCGCGCCCGACCCGCGTTTCGCCGCGACCATCCCGTTGGCGCTTTTCGCCATGTTCCAGTTGAAGTTCGCCATCATCACGCCGGCGCTCATCACCGGCTCTTTCGCCGAGCGGGTGCGTTTCTCGAGCTACATCCTCTTCATCGTGCTGTTCTCGCTGCTCATCTACTGCCCGCTCGCGCACTGGACCTGGCACCCGGACGGCTTCCTGCGCAAGTGGGGCGTGCTCGACTTCGCGGGCGGCACCGTCGTGCACATGTCCGCGGGCTTCGCGGCCCTGGCGGGCGCCATGTTCCTCGGCCGCCGCGAGGTCCACGCCAAGGGCGCGCACTCGGCCCCCGCGAACATCCCGTTCGTGCTGCTGGGCACGGGCATGTTGTGGTTCGGCTGGTTCGGCTTCAACGCGGGCTCGGCGCTGGCCGCCAACGAGACCGCCGTGCTCGCCTTCATCACGACCAACACCGCCTCGGCGGCGGCGATGCTCGCCTGGCTGTTCTTCGACGGCGCGCGCGGCGTGCGCCCCTCGGCGCTGGGCGCGTGCGTCGGCGCGGTCGTCGGGTTGGTCGCGGTGACCCCGGCCGCCGGCTTCATCACGGTGGGGCAGAGCGTCTTCATCGGCATCCTGGCGAGCCTGGTGTCGAACCTGGCCGTCCAGCGCAAGTCGCGCTCCCAGCTCGACGACACTTTGGACGTCTTCCCTTGCCACGGCGTGGGCGGCATCGTGGGCATGCTCGCCACGGGAGTGTTCGCCGACAAGGTGGGCCTCATCCACGGCGACGCGACCGTTTTCCTGCGCCACCTCGCGGCGCTGGGCGTCGTCGGCGTCTTCACCTTCGGCGGCTCGTATCTCCTCTATCTGGCGACCGACGCCGTCATCTCCCTGCGCGTGCGCCCCGAGCAGGAGCAGGCCGGCCTCGACCTCAGCCAGCACGCCGAGTCGCTGGGCTGAGCGCCGCCGCGCCGCAAACAAGAAGGGCCGGCTCTTTCGAGCCGGCCCTTCGGCTTTCCGGGGCGACGCCCCGGAAGGCTAGTCGAACTTGACCTTCTCGGCGTCGAGCGACAGGGTCGCGTCCAGGGACGCCGGGCTGACGAAGCCGCGGCCGCCGCGCGGGTGGCGCGGGTAGTCGGGCAGGCGGGGCTCCGGGTGCGTGTAGTGGCAGGAGTGCGGGAACCCGCGCTGCTCGTTGCAGCGGGTGTGCTTGCGCGAGGCGAAGGAGCCCAGGCTGCCGGCGGCGGTGCGGAAGTCCACGGTCCAGTCCTCGGCGCACGGGTCGTAGGTGTAGTCCACCAGGCAGCGGCGGTTGCCTTCGTCGGTCCAGGTCGTCTCGCGCCGGGTCGGGCCGGTGATGGCGAAGGAGCGGGCGCTGGCCATGTCCACGGGCTGGCCGATGTCGGAGCCGCGCAGCGTGAAGTTGCCGGTGCGGTAGTCGCCGCTGACGGCGGCCTCGAAGTTGACCTCGGGGCGGCCGTCCTGGCGGATGCGGATGGCGACCGTGTTGTCGGCCGAGCCCTTCTTGAAGGTCACTTCGGCGGGGCCGGCGACGAGCTCGGCGCGCGCGCCGGAGCGGTCGGTGAGCGGGATGTTGGCCGATCCCGCGAGCGTCACGACGCCGTCGCGCTTCTCGCGGAAGTCGCAGCCGGCGGCGACGAATACGACGACGGCGGTGAGGAGGAGGGGGAGTTTCTTCATGTCATTATTGTAGCACGACTCGCCGCGGAATTGCCCTTAAGACCCGGGCGCGTCTGGGCCTTTGGGCCGGTCAGAACCGCTCGGGCAGGCGCCAGCGCTCGGGCAAGCCGGCGGACCGCTCGGCGGCGTCCTTCTCCAGGCCCTGGAGGAGCGCCAGCGCGGCCTGTCCGAGGTTGGAGGTCCGGTCGTCTTTGTCGTCCACCGCGAGCCGGATGAGCGCGGCGCGCTCCGGCCACGGCTTGCCGTCGCGCGACTCGCCCTCGCTCCACTTCACCGCGACCGCCGTGAGCATGGCGTCGAGGTACGCGGCGCGCCCGCCCGGGCGCGTGAGCATGTTGGGCAGGCTGGCCAGCGACTTCTGGGACGCCGCGGCGAAGCGGTCGAGTTCCGCTCCCTCGGCCGTGCGCGGGCCCAACGCGAGAGCGTGCGGCAGGATGTTCTTGGCCGCGCGCAGGACGGCGTCGTCGTCGGGCTTGGCCGCGAAGCGACGGGACTTGGCCACTAGGTCCAGGCCGACCACGATGAGACTGCGGCCCGCCGCGCGCGCGCCCGGGTTCCAATCCTGGAGGAGGAGCGCGCCGAGCGCGATCATCCGGCGCGCCGCGTCTTCGGCGGCGTCATGGCGCTCGGCGACGCTCTCGGCCTCGAAGACCTTGGTCCAGCGCTCCTGGGCCAGCCGGACGCCGTTGGAGAGCTGCTCGGAGCGGCGCCGGTACTCCTCGGGCGTGTCGAAGGCCCAGACCGCGCCTTGCAGGGCCAGGCGCGTCTTGAGCGCCGCGCGCTCGAGCAGCTTGGCGGACGCGTCGTCGAGCTTCTTGACGCGCCGGCCCGCCTCGGGATCCCCGGGAAGGGCGGAGAAATACGCGTCGAGGTCGGCGGTCGCGTCGCCCTCGGCGGCGCTTTTGGGCCGCAGCGTCTTGAGCGCCTCGATGACCCGCAGGGCCGGGTCCGGGGCCGACTCGGGAGGCAGCGCGCTCGGCAGCGCCGCGGCGGCGACCGCCGCGACGGCGGCCGTCGAGACCGCCGCCGGCTCGACGAAGACCTCCGCCGAGATGACGACCTCCGAGCAGCGCACGCTGGCGACCTTGCCCGTGGCCTCCTCGACGCTGACATGGTTGGGGCCCGGGAAACGCGAGACGTTCTCCCACTCGTAGGCGGTGCGGCCCTTGAGGTGAGGCAGCGACTTGCCCTCCTCGTAAGGGATGGTCGCGTCGGGCTCTCCCATCACCGTGAAGAGCTGCTCGCGGGTCATGCCCAGGCGCAGCTTCAGGCAGTTCTTGTAGTTGGCGGCCTTCTTGCCGGAACAGGCGAGCAATGCCCCGGCCAGCAGGAGCAGCCCGGCGCGCCTCATTGGATGAGCCCTTTCTCGCGCAGGTAGGCGCGTATCTTGGAGCGCGCGCGCGCGGTCTTCACGAAGTTGAGCCAGTCCTTCTTGGGGACCGAGCCCTTCTTGGTGAGGATCTTGCAGATGTCGCCGGACTTCAGCGGCTGATCGAGCTTGACCATCTTGTTGTTGACGTGCGCGCCCACGCAGCCGAAGCCGATCTCGGTGTGCACGGCGAAGGCGAAGTCGAGCGGGGTCGCGCCCGCGGGCAGCACCTTCACCTCGCCGGCGGGGGTGAAGACGAAGACCTGGTTGAACTCGAGGTCGGTCTTCAAGGAGTCGAGGAACTCGCGCGGCGAGTTCAGGTCCTGCAGCCACTCGATCCACTGGCGCAGCCAGTTGAGCTTCTCCTCCATGTGCGCGTCGCGCTGGGACTCGCCGGTCTTGTAGCGCCAGTGCGCGGCGATGCCGTATTCGGAGGAGCGGTGCATCTCCTCGGTGCGGATCTGGATCTCGACGAGCTCGCCCGACGGGCTGACGATGGTCGTGTGCAGGGAGCGGTAGAGGTTCAGCTTGGGCGTGGAGATGTAATCGGTGAAGGAGCCGGCGACCGGCTTGAAGTGGGTGTGGACCAGGCCCAGCAGCGCGTAGCAGTTGGCCACGGTGTCGGTGATGAGGCGCACGCCCAAGGCGTCCTGGATCTCCTCGAACGGCTTGCCCTGCCGCTCCATCTTGCCGTAGATGGACCACAGGGTCTTCGAGCGCGCGAGGATGCGGCAGGGGATGCCCGAGCCGGCGAGGACCTTCTCGATGACGGCCTTGGTCTCGACGAGCTTGCCGTCGCGTTCCTTGATGGACGCCTCGACCTTCTTGGAGAGCTCGGCGTGCTCCTCGGGGTGCAGGTACATGAACGCCAGGTCCTCGAGCTCGCCCTTGAGGCGGAACATGCCCAGGCGGTGGGCGAGCGGGGCGTAGAGCGCCATGGTCTCGGTGGCGATGCGCTCCTGTTTCTCGCGCTTGAGGTAGTTGAGCGTCTTCATGTTGTGCAGCCGGTCGGCCAGCTTCACGACGATGACGCGGATGTCCTGCGCGGTCGCCAGCAGCATCTTGCGCCAGTTCTCGGCCTGGGCCTCGTCGCGCGACTCGAACTTCAGGGCGTCGAGCTTGGTGACGCCCATGACGAGCATGGCGATCTCCTCGCCGAACTCGGCGCGCAGGGCGGCTTCGCTCGTCGGCGTGTCCTCGAGGATGTCGTGGAGCAGGCCCGCGCACACCGTGGGGAGGTCCATCTTCCACTCGATGAGGGAGTCGGCCACGGCCACGCAGTGCGTGATGTAGTGGTCTCCCGAGGCGCGGCTCTGGTTGGCGTGCGCCTTGGCCGCGAAGTCCCAGGCCTTGCCCAGGATGGCGGTCTCCACGTGGGGGGCGTAGGCCGCGAAGCGGGCGACGAGGTCGTCCTTCTCCGTCACGCGGCCTCCTTCGAGCCCTCGACGGACTGCAGGTCGAAGAGGCGGCGGTAGAGGCCGCTGGCGGCCATCAACTCCGCGTGCGTGCCGGATTCGGCCACGCGGCCGGAAGAGAGGACGTGGATGCGGTCGGCGCGCGTGACGGGGGCCAAGCGATGCGCCACGGTGACCACGGTGCGGCCGGCGAGCACGGTCTCCAGCGCGGCGAGCGCCTCGCGCTCCGCCTGGCCGTCGAGGTGCGCGGTGGCCTCGTCGAGGATGACGAGCTCCGGGTCCTTGAGCAGGACGCGCGCCAGCGCCAGCTTCTGCCTCTGTCCCGAGGAGAGCGAGAAGCCCCAGTCCCCCAGCAAGGTGCGGTAGCCCTCGGGCAGGGCCGCGATGAAGTCGTGGGCGCCGACGGCGCGGCAGGCCTTCTCGACCTCGGAGAGCGTCACGACCTTGCGCCCCAGCGACACGTTCTGCAGGACGGTGTCGTGGAACAGCACCGCGTCGGCCTCCACCAGGCCCACGCGCGCGCGCAAGGACCCCGCGTCGAGCTCGCGCGCGTCGACGCCGTCGAAGAGCACGCGGCCCTCCTCCGGGTCGTGCAGGCGCAGCAGGAGCTTGGCGACCGTGCTCTTGCCGCAGCCCGTGGGGCCGACCAGGGCCACGCGCGCGCCGCGCGGGATCTCCAGGTCCAGGCCGCGAAGCGCCCAGGTCTTGGAGCCGGGATAGCGGAAACCGACCTTCTCCAGGCGCACGCCGGTCTTGAGGCCGCCGAAGGACGGCTTGCGCTTGCGCGGGAGAGCGGGCTTCTCGTCGAGGAGGTGGAAGAGGCGCTCGGCGGAGGCCCACGCTCGCTGCACCTCGGCGTTGATGCGGGCCAGGTTCTTGATGGGCGCGTAGGCCGCGAAGAACGCGCCGAGGAAGGCGAAGAAGGCGCCGGGCGTGATGTGGCCGAGGATGACCTCGCGGCCGCCGAACCAGAGGATGAGGGCCGCCATCAGGGAGGCGCCGAGCTCGAGCACGGGCGTCATGAGCGCGGTCGCCCGCAGGTAGCGCATCATGGGTTGGAAGAAGGACTCGTTCTCCTCCTGGAACTTCTCCGTCGCGCCGTCCTCATAGTTGAACGCCTTCACCGTGAGCATGCCCTGGACGCTCTCCGAGAAGCGGTGGTGCAGGCGCTCGGTGGCGATGGAGGACTGGCGGCTGGCCTCGCGCATCTTGCGCGAGAGGACCCACAACGCGGCCAGCGACAGCGGCGAGCCCAGCAGCGCCACCGTGGCGAAGCGCCAATCGAGATAGAACAACGAGCCCGTGAGGAAGAGGACGGTGAGCGTGTCGCGCACGAGGTAGACCGGCAGGGTCGTCAGCGCGGTCTGCACGAGCGTCAGGTCGTTGGTCACGCGCGAGAGCACGTCGGCGCCTTTGCCGCCGGAGTAGAACTCCAGCGGCAGGACGTGCAGATGCCGGAACAGGTCCTCGCGCAGCTGCTGGCTCACGCGCTGGCCGATCCAGCTCATCAGGTAATTCTGCGCGTAGGAGGCCACGGACTTCAGCGCCACGAGCACCGGCACCCCGGCCACCGCCAACCAGAGAACGTGCAGGTCCTTCTGGATGAGGATGCGGTCCACGATGGGCTTGAGGATGAGTACCGAGACGCCGTTGAAGGCCGAGACGAGCGCCATGGCGAGCGCCGCCCAGACGAAGCGCGCGAGGTGCGGCTTGACGTAGCGGCGCAGGCGCTTGCCGACGCTCACGCGTCCACCTCCGCGGGCAGGTCGGCGAGCAGGGAGGCGGCGGCGCGTCCGGCGGCGCCCGGCGCGCCCAGCTTGGCGCGCACGCGGGCCAGCTCCGCGCGCGCGCGCGCGGAGCGGTCGAGGTCGTCGAGGAAGCGCGCCGCCTCGAGCACGATGCGGCCCACGGTCGCGTCGCGCTGGATGAGCTCCGGCACCACCTCGCGGCCCGCGAGCAGGTTGGCCATCGCGATGTGCTTGACCTTCACGATGGCGCGCGCGATGGCGTAGGTCGGCCAGGAGAGCTTGTAGACGACGACCATGGGCACGCCGAGGATGGCGTTCTCCAGGGTCGCGGTGCCCGAGGAGCAGACGGCCAGGTCGAGCTTGGCGCGCGCGGCGTAATCCGCCTCCCGCACCAACACGGCGCCATCGGGCAGGCGGCCGTAGGCCGAGTCGGGCTGGTTGGCCGAGGCGAAGACGAAGCCCCTGGCGCCGGGCCGCTCGCGCCGCATGATGGCGAACGCGTCGTAGAAGAGGCGGAGGTGGCGGTGCAGCTCCGAGGAGCGGCTGCCCGGCAGCAGCCCGATGCGCGGCGCCGCGGGGTCGGCGTGGTGCGGCTTGTTCTCGGGGATGAGGTCGAGCAGCGGGTGGCCGACGAACTCCACCGGCACGCCGGCTTCGCGGTACAACTCTTCTTCAAAAGGGAAGATCACGAACATCCGCCGCACCAGGCGCTTGAGGACTTTCACGCGTCCCGGCCGGCTGGCCCAGACCTGCGGGCTGACGAAATAATACGCGGGCACGCCCGCGGCCGCGGCCAACGAGAGCACCCGCCGGTTGAAGCCGTAATAATCCACGCACACCACGGCGTCGGGGCGGGCCTCGACGAGGAAGCGCTTGAGCCGCGCGGCCAGGCGCAGCAGGAAGCCGATCTTGAGCGCCGGCTCCCAGAAGCCGGTGACGCCGCGCGACGCGAGGTCCTCGAGGAACTCGTCGGCCTCGGCCTTGCACAGCGGGCCGCCGACGGCGGCGACCGAGACGCGCCGGTCCTGCCGCTTGAGCGCGCGGATGAGGTTGGCGGCGTGGAGGTCCCCCGAGGGGTCTCCGGCGACGACGAGTATCTTGGTCAATCGATGACGCGGCGCGGCCCGGTCAGCTCCTCAGGATGTCCTTGCCCACGGTCTTGGCGATCTTGCCCAGGTCCTGCGCCCACGACGGGATCAGCGAGCGCGAGCCGGCGTGGCCCGACAGCTCGTAGCGCTCGAGCTCCTCGGAGATCTGCAGGGCGAGCTTGAGGGCCTCGACGCCGCGCTCGCCGGAGGGCCAGGGCTTGCGGTTGTGGCGGATGCAGTCGAGGAAGTGGGCGTGTTCGGCCCGCAGGGGGTCCGCGGAGCTGAGCTTGGGCGTGAGCATCTCGACGTCCTTGAGGCTCTTGATGACGGGCGCCTTCTTGCGGTAGACCTTCAACGCGCCGCCGCCGTAGTCGAGAGAGATGTAGCTGTCCTTCTGGAAGGCTCGCAGCTTGCGGCTCTTGCCCAGCGAGATGCGGCTGGCGGTCAGGTCGGCGACGCAGCCGGTCTTGAAGCGCACGCGCACGTTGCAGATGTCCTCGTGGCCGGAGAGCAGGTTGGCGCCGAGGGCCTCCAGGCTCTCGACCTCCGAGCCCACCAAGGTGAGCAGGATGTCGAGGTCGTGGATCATCAGGTCCATGACCACGCCGATGTGCGCCACGCGCGGGTCGTAGGGGCCCAGCCGCTCCACCGTGATGTAGCGCGGGTCGCGGATGTGTTTGACGGCTTCCAGGACGGCGGGATTGAAGCGCTCGATGTGGCCGACCTGGAGCACGAGGCCCTTCTCCTGCGAGAGCGCGAGCAGCTCCTTGGCTTCCTCGACCGATGAGGCGAGCGGCTTCTCGATGAGGCAGTGCGCCCCGGCTTCGAGCACGGCCTTGCCCACCTCGTAGTGCAGCGGCGTGGGCACGGCGACCACGACCGCGTCCACGCGGCCGAGCACGTCCTTGTAGTCGCGCACCGCGACGGTGTTGGCCTGCCAGGCGGCGAGCTGGGCGCGCCAGACGTTGGTGTCGCACACGCCGACGAGCTCGACGTCGGGGATCTTGGAGAGGGACTTGGCGTGGTAGCCGCCCATCTTGCCGGCGCCGATGACGGCCACGCGGATCTTCGACTGGGTCATGACGGTCCCTCCGGGGGGAAACCCGCGACGGCGAGGCCCGCGGCGGCCGCCTGCTCGGCGAAGCGCGCGCGGTCGAAGATGAGGCAGGCCCCGGCCTCCAGGATGAGCGCCTTGACGCCGCACTCCTTGAAGACGGGGATGGTGTCCAGCCCCACCACGGGCAGGTCGAAGCGGAAGTCCTGGCGCGGTTTGGCGACCTTGACCACGACGAGCGCGGGCTCCCGGCCGTTGGAGCGCGCGAGCTCCGCGGCCCGCCGCACGCAGGCGTCGGTGCCCTCCATGCCCTCGACGGCCACGATGGCCCCGTCCTGGGCGACCACGGTCTGGCCGATGTCGAAGCCGGACACCGCCTTGGCGGCCTTCCAGCCGAGCGCGGCGTCGGAGAGTTGGGCGGCGGACAGGGCGGTCCTCGTGACGGGCCCCGCCGGCGCGAGCAGATGCTCGAGATACGCGGCCGACGAGATGAACTCCAGGCCGTCCTTCTCGAACTCGGCCACGACCGCCTTGAGGATGGTGTCCGTGCGTTTGTCCTTCAGGCCCATCAGGACCTTCGCGGCGCGCCAGTCCGGCAGCACGCCGCCGAACAGCGACACGTGCTGGACCTTGCCGGCCATCACGACCTTCTTGACGCCGGCGTCCTTCAGGGCCTTGATGGGCGCGTCGATCTGCCCGAGCTTGAACCAGTGCATGACGCCCGCCGCCTTCTCGAGCGCGGGGTCGGTCACCCCGGGAATGCCCATGACCACGACGCGCATGCCGCGGCGGCTCGCCTCCTCGGCGACGAGGAGCGGGAAGCGGCCGGAACCGGCGACGAGCCCCAGCGGTTCGGCCATCAGCTCAGAGCGCGGCCTCTTCGAGCTCGGTGGCGCCGACGGCGGGGCGCATCACGCCGCGTTTGCCGGCCGACTCGATGAAGTCGATCCACTCCTGCACGATGGCGGGCGGGTTGCCGGCCTTGAGCTTGGCGAGGGCCTCGGCCTGCGGCAGGCCGGAGAGGAACAGGAGCTTGTAGGCGTCCTTGAGCGCGCCTCGCGCCTCGGGCGGAACGCCCGCGCGCTTGAGGCCGAGCATGTTGATGCCGCGCATCACCGCGCGGTCGCCCTGCGTGTTGGCGAAGGGCAGGATGTCCTGGCCGTTCATCGAGCCGCCGCCGAGCATGGCCAGGCGGCCGATGCGCGTGAACTGGTGGACGGCGCAGGCCCCGCCCAAGACGGCCATGTCGCCGACGTGCACGTGTCCGGCCAAGAGCACCGCGTTGACGACGATGACGCCGTTGCCGACCTGGCAGTCGTGCGCGACGTGCGAACACGCCATGAACAGGCAGTTGGAGCCGATCTTGGTGACGCCGCCGCCTTGGGCGGTGCCGCGGTTGAGGGTGACGCACTCGCGCACGACGTTTTTGTCGCCCATGACGAGTTTGGTCTTCTCGCCCGCGTATTTCAAGTCCTGAGGCGGGGTGCCGACGTAGCAGCCCGGGTGGAAGACGTTGTCGGCGCCGACCTCGGCGCATTCGACCACGGTATGCGCGCCGACCTTGGTGCGCGCGCCGATCTTCGTGTCGGGCCCGATGATGGCGTAGGGGCCGATTTCGGCGGTCGGGTCGATGACGGCGGATCCGTCGACGACGGCGGTGGGATGGATGGCCATGACTTACTTCGCCTTGTCCACGAGGGCGAAGGTCATGGTGGCCTCGGCGGCCATCTTGCCGTCGACGAAAGCCTCGCCGCGGAACTTGCCGGCGCGGCCCAGGCGCAGGATCTCGACGTTCATCTTGAGCACGCAGCCCGGCAGCACGGGCGCGCGGAACTTGGCCTCGTCGATGCCCATGAAGAAGGCGATCTTGTTCTCGATGCCGCCCTTGGAGAGGAGCATCGCGCACGCGGTCTGCGCCATGGCCTCGACGATGAGCACTCCCGGCATGACCGGCTGGCCGGGGAAATGGCCTTCGAAGAAGTGCTCGTTGACGGTCACCATCTTCGTCCCGACGCACAACTTGTCCTCCTCGATGACGTCGATCTTGTCGACGAGCAGGAAGGGGTAGCGGTGCGGGATGGCCTTCTTGACGCCCATGCAGTCGAGCGAGCGCACGGGGGCGCGGGTGAAGTCGGCGGGGGCGGGGGTGGTCTCGGCGGTCATGTTACTTGGCCTCCAGGGCGGCGGGTTTGCGCAGAGTGCGCGCGGCGGCGTCGAGGAGCTTGGCGAACTCGACGTTGTGGGCGTGGCCGAGGCGCTCGGCCTCGATGCGCATCTTGAACAGCGGGCGTCCGATGAGGGTCAGGTCGCCGATGAGGTCGAGGGTCTTGTGGCGGACGAACTCGTCGGGGTAGCGCAGGCCCTCGGCGTTGGTGTGGAACTTGTCCTTGCCCACGACGATGGCGTTCTCGAGCGTGCCCCCCTGGGCCAGGCCCTGCGACTTGAGGTACTGGACCTCGTGCTCGAAGCAGAAGGTCCGCGCGCGGGCGACCTCGGCCAGGTAGCTCTCCCGGTCCACGGTCATGGGCAAAGTCATCTTGGGCATGAGCGGATGCTCGTGGATCAGGGTGGCGACGATCTCGAACTTGTCGGCGGGGACCGCCCGGTACTTGGCGCCGTCCTTGGCCGTGTAGGTCACCTCGTTGGGCAGGTGCAGCCAGCGCTTGGGGGCGTCGAGGTCTTGGGACCCGGCCCGCAGCAGGGCCTCGACGAAGGGGAGGGCCGACCCGTCCATGATGGGCGGCTCGTTGGCCGTGACCAGGATGTCGATGTTGTCGATGCCCAGGCCCGTGAGGGCCGAGAGCACGTGCTCGACGGTATGGACCTTGGCCTCGCCCAGGCCCAGGTTGGTGCCGCGCACCGTGGTGACCACGAAGGCCAGCCGCGCCGGGATCATCGGACAGCCGGGCAGGTCCTCGCGGAAGAAACGGATGCCGGCGTTGGCGGGCGCGGGGCGGAAGCGCATGCGCGACGCGTTGCCGGTGTGCAGTCCGACGCCTTCGAGGGAGACTTCCGTCCGGATGGTGGTCTGTCGGGGGTTCTGGTTCATAGGGGGGCGCCTCACTTCTCGGCTCCGAGGCCGAGTCTCTTTTCCAGCTCCTTGACCTTCTCGAAGAGCTCGGGCAGGCGGCCGTAAAGCGCCTGGAGCTTGAAGGCCTCGCGGTGCGGCCGTCCGGGGGAGCCGAACAGGACGGTTTTGGGCGGGACGTCGCTCATCACGCCGGTCTGGGCGGTCACGACGGCGCCGTCGCCGATCTTGAGATGGCCCGCCACCCCGGCCTGGCCCGCCAGGATGGCGTTGTTGCCGACCACGGTCGAGCCCGCGACGCCGGTCTGCGAGACGAGCACCGCGTCGCGGCCGACGCGGACGTTGTGACCGAGTTGGACGAGGTTGTCGATCTGCGCGCCGTTCTTGACGAGGGTGGAGCCCACCGCGCCGCGGTCGATGGTGGTGTTGGCGCCGATCTCGACCCCGTCCTCGATGACGACGTTCCCGATCTGGGGGATCTTGGTGTGGCGGCCGGTCTTCTTGTCGGTGAGGAAGCCGAAGCCGTCGGCGCCGATGACGCAGCCGGGGTGCAGGATGACGCGCGCGCCGATGACGCAGTCCTCGCGCACGACGACGCCGGGGTAGAACAGGCACCCGGCGCCCACCGTCGTGTTCGCGCCCACGAAGACCTGGGGCATGAGCACGGTCCCGTCGCCGAGGACCGCGCCGGCCTCCACGACGGCGAAATCGCCGACGTGCACGCCTTCGCCGAGCTTGGCCGAAGGATGCACCGAGGCCCGCGGGCTCACGCCCGCCGGGCGCGGGACGCGGTTCGCCTCGTCGATCATCATCACGAGCCGGGCGTAGCCCGCCCGCGGCTCGGGCGTGACGACGCGGGCCTTGGCCGCGCAGGGCATGTCGGCGCAGTCCGGCGGCACGAAGAGCAGGCCCGCGGGGGCGCTCTTGGCGAGGTCGCCGTATTTGCGGTTCTCGAGGAACGCGGCGTCGGCGGGCGTGGCGTCGGCCAGGTCGGCGACCCCGGTGACGCGGTGGTCGGCGTCGCCCAGCACGGTCCCGCCCGTCAGGGCGGCGACCTCGGCGGCGGAGAGGGGCTTGGGCAGGCTCTTCATCTTATTGCTTGGGGCCCCGCAAGTGGGCGAGGACCCGGTCCGTCAGGTCCACCGCGGGGTGCCCGTAGAGGATGGCGGATTTGTCCACGACGACGCTGACGCCCTCGCGGCGGGCGACCTCGGTGACCGCGCGGTAGAGCCGGGCGAGCACCTGGTCGGTGCGGCGGCTCTCGGCGTCGAGCAGATTGCGCTCCGCGGCGGTCTGCTCGCGCTCCAACGCGGCCTCGAGCGGGCCGATCTCGGCCTCGCGGGCCGCGATGAGGCCGTCGAGCTCGATGAGGCGGGCGACGGCGGGGTCCACCGCGGCCGGCGCGGCGGGCGCGGGCTCCGGGGCGGCGACGACGGGTTCCGGGACGGGCTGCGGCGCGGGCTCGGGCTCCGCGGCCGGAGCCAGCTCCTGGCCGGTGGTCACGCCCGGGAGGTTGATGGTCAGAGGCGGCTCGGCCGTCACCGACACGGCGGCCATCGTCGAGGAGGGGCCGTCGAAGCCGGGCAAGGAGAGCACGCGCGCCGGCGACGGCTTGGCGGGCTCCACGGCGACGGGCGCGGGCTCCGGCTTCGGGGCGACGGGCGCGGCCGCGACGGCCTGAGTCTTGGCGGGCTCGGGCTTGGCCTGGGGCTTGGGCTCGGTCTTGGGCGCCTCCTTGGGGGCGGGCGCCGTGACGGTGGGGGTGGAGCGCGCGACGGTCTCGCGCTCGGCCTTCAGCGCGTCCACTTCCTGGCGCAGGCGCACGAGCGCGGCGCGGCGGGTGTTGACCTCCTCCTCGGCCTGGCGCACGAGCTCCTCGAAATTCTCCTTGGCCCGCAGGGCGTCGGGGCTGCCGGCGAAGAGGCGGTTCATATCCACGAAGCCGACGCTGCCGCGCTCGGCGCGGTTCTCCTCGAGCGAAAGCTCCAGGGCGGAGGCCGGGGCGGCCAGGACGGCGGCGAGCAGGACGGCGATGGTCTTCATCATCAGAAGAGAGGTCCTAGTCCGAAGTTGATCTGGTACAGGCGCTCGCCCGTGCGGTGGTTGAGGCCGTAGCCGTAGTCGAGGCGGATGGGGAAGGCCGGCGTCACGAAACG
>JANRKA010000093.1:0-17285 GCA_033875325.1 Elusimicrobiota bacterium
ACGCGCTCGCGCTGCCGCGATTGGGCCGACGACGAGAGCCTGTTCATCAAGGCGGCGGCCGGCCGACAGAGCCATCGCGCGAGTTTCATCCGCGGCGGCCTGCACCAAGCCGCGGGGCGCCCCGTCGAGGCGGCGCGCGAATACGAGGCGGCCGTCGCGCGCCATCCCGGCGCCGCGGAGGCGTGGTACGGCCTGGCCGTGTCGCGCGCGGACGCGGGCCAGCGGGCGGGCGCGCGCGAAGCCGCGGAGAGGGCGTTGGCCCTCGAGCCGCGCAACCCGGTGCTGCGTTTCGGCTGGGCGAGCCGGTTGGCGAAAGAAGGCGACGCTCTCGGCGCGGCGCGGCTCTATCGCCGCGCCGTGGAACTGGAGCCGACCTATCTGCAGGCCTGGGTGAACCTCGGCGCGGCGTACGGCCGCCTCGGGCGGCGCCGCGACGCCGACGCCGCCTTCGCGACGGCGCTGCGCCTGGCGCCCGCGGACCCCTTCGCGCGTTATGCCTACGGCGTCGTCGAGGAGAGGGCGGGGAGGCGCGCGGCCGCCGCCGCGCTCTACCGCGCGGCGTTGGAGCGCGACCCCGGCTTCGAGCCGGCGCGCCGCCGGCTCGCGGGTTTGGGCGCGACGCGATGAGCGGGTCCGCGCGCGGCCGCGCTGCCGCTCCGCTGGCGGCGCTCGGGCTGCTCGTCGCGGTCTACGCCGCCGCCAACGCGGTCTGGCTGTCGCAGAACGGCCTGCGCTGCGTGGCGGCGCCCTTCCACGCCCGGCACTTCGCGCGGGCGATGGAGCTGTGCAAACTCGTAGACGGCGGCGCGACGCCGGGCGAGTTGTACGCGACGCTTCACCGGGACCACATGCAGCCCGCGCCGCTGCGCTCGGCGGCGGCCTGCGCGCTGCTGCGCGCGTCCGGGCGCTCCGTCCCGTTCGTCTCGGGGCTGCTCGGGCTGGCGGCGTTCGCGGCGGCGTTGGCCGGCCTGCGGCTGCTGTCCGCGGAACTGGGCGACCCGCCCGAGACGACCGCGACGGCCCTCGCGTTGTTCGCCGCTTATCCCGCGGTCTACGGCCTCAGCCGGCTCTACGGAGCCTTCGACCTGGAGGTGGCGGCGGCCATGCCCTTCGCGGCCTGGCTCCTGCTCAAGACCCGGCGATTCGAATCACGTCGCTGGTCGCTGGCATTGGGCGTCTTCGTCGCGGCCGCGATGCTGGTCAAGGACACCTTCGCGGGTTATTTCGGCCCGCCGCTGCTCTACGCCGCCTATGAAGCACTGCGGCCGGCGGGCGCGCGGCGGCGTCGAGCGGCCAACCTCGCGCTCTTGGCCGTGGTCGCCGCGGCGCTCATCTCGCCGTATTACGCTCACGAGACCATTCTGTTGAAGGAGAGCACCGAGCTGATCCGCGAACCGCGGGCCTGGGCGCATCTCGTGGACAACTTGGACGCCTACGGTTTGGGCCTGTCCTGGACCTTGTTGAGCCCGGTGTTCACCCTGCTGTTCGCGGCGTCGCTTTACGCCGCCGTCCGAGCGAAACGCGACCACGGCGGCGATCTCCTGCTCTGGTGGGTGCTCGTGCCATGGCTCATCGTCAGCTTCATGGCCCACGCCAAGCGGCCTTCGTATTTCGTGCCGATACTGCCGGCGGCCGCCCTGCTGTCGGCGCGGTGGCTGCGCGCGCTCGCGCCCCGCGCTCGCGCGACCGCGACGGCCGTCTGCGCGACGGCCGCGGTCGCGCAGTTCGCGCTGTTCTCGTTCGGCCCTGTCCCCTCCACGGCGTGGATGAGGCTCGACGCGGAGACGGTGTTCCACCGCGGCACGGCGCTTCCCTTCGACGCCTACCACGCCGCGGCGACGGCGTTGAAGGCGCAAGACGCGGCGGCCGGACGGCGCCGAGAGGTGCTCGTGCTGCCGTCGGCGGAGAAATACGGCCTGGACCACTTCCCCATGTTCGAATGGCTGCTCGACCTCGACCTCGACGCCCGGGGCCCCACGCCGGAGCTGTTCCAGGGGGTGTTCATGCGGCCGGACCACCCCACCGTCTACGAAGCCGTGCTCGTGCCGATGCCGGAGAAGCTCGACGCCCGTCGTTACGCCGCGCAGCTGCACGCGCATCTGCGTGCCGTCGCCCGCAAGCAGGGCAACGCGCGCAAGCTCGCGCAGCTCGAAGCGTGGACGGCGGAGTCCTTCGGCGCGAGGCTGGAGTCGTTCCTCTCCGGCTACCCGCAGAGGCGCTCGCTGGGTTCGGACGGCGTCAACGAGCTGTGGCTGGCGAGCCGCGCGCCCGCGCCCGTCAGGCCCGTGAAGCCAGGTAGGCCCGCGCGGCGCTCGTGACCGCGTCGCCGCCCGCCGGCGCGCGAGGCGCCTCGCCCGTCAGGGTCCGGTAGAGCACGCACGCCGACAAAAACGCGCCCAGCGGCCCCGCGTGGGCCCCGTCGGCCGCGTGCAGCTCCAGCTCCGGCTTCTCCTCGCGCGCGGCGGCCCAGGCCTCGCCGACGGGCGCCAGCCGGGCGTCGAGGGCCGCGGCGAGGCCGCGGTAGAAGGCGCTCAGCGCGGCTTGGGACTCCGGGCGCTCGCGCCGCGCCCAGGTCATGAGCAAGGCCGTGCGCGCGCCGGCCGCGCGTATGGCGGCGTCGAAGCGGCGGGCGTGATCGGCTGACTCGGGCGCGCCGCGCGCGGCCAAGGAGCCCTCCTCTTGCAGCACGACGAAGTCCCAGCGGCCGGCGCGTATGGCCGCGAGCGCGCGACCTTTCTCCCAGTGGCCTTGCAGGGTCTCGCCGCTCTCCGTCATGGCGCGGGCTTCGACGCGCGGGGCACCCGCAGCCCCCAAGGCCTCGAGCAGCGCCGGCGTGTCCGTGCCGGGCGCGGCGCCGGCGGTGAGGCTGTTCCCGATGAACAAGACGCGCAGTTCCGCGCGCGCGGGCGCGGCGCCGGTCGCCACGCCGCGGCCGCCATCGAGCCGCAGATGGCGCGAGGCGACGCGCGCCAACAGGGAAGGGTCGTGGGACGCCGCGAGGATGGTCGTGCCCTCGCGCCGCAGGCGCGTCAAGGCGGACTCGCATTTGGCCGTGAACGCGGCGTCGCCGACGGCGAGCGCCTCGTCGATGAGCAGTATGTCGAGGTCCGCATGCACCGCTGTGGCGAAGGAGACGCGCGCGGCCTGACCGGCGGGGAGCTCGCTCATGCGCAGCCCGGCGCGTCCCGTGAGCTCGGCGAAATCAAGGATGGCCTCGGCGCGGCGGCGGATCTGCGTCAGGCGCAGGCCCATGAGCACGCCGCAGATCTCCACGTTCTCGAGCACGCTGAGCTCCGGGTGCAGCGCGGCGCGGAGGCTCAGCAGCGCGTTCGTGCGACCGTCCACTTCCAGGAGGCCCTCGGTGGGCTCGAGGATGCCCGCGACGAGCCGCAGCAAGGTGGTCTTGCCCGAGCCGGCGGGCCCGCACACGCCGAAACACTCCCCGCGCCCGACCTCGAAGCTCACTTCGCGCAGCGCCCAGGTCGAATCGGCCGGCCCGACCGGATGCCGCAGCCGCCCGATGATGGTGTCGTGCCGGGGCGAGGTGCGGCGGAACAGCTTGCCCAGGCCGACGGCCCTCACGGCGGGCTTCATGTCAGCTTTTCCGCGACGCCGCGGGTCAGCCGGGGATAAGCGGCCAGGCCGGCCGCGCACAGGAGCGCGGCGAAGGCCGCGGTCGCGGGCAGAGCGCCGCGGGCCGGAGCCTCGCCGCCCAGGAGCAGGGCGCGCGTCGCGTCGAGCACGGCGCTCAACGGGTTGAGCGCCACGAGCCGTCGCCCCGTCCCGCCCACGACGCCGGCGTCGTAGAAGACCGGGGTCAGGAAGAACAGGCCGTGCAAAACGATGCCCCAGACCCGCTCGAGGTCTCGCACGCGCACGGCGAGCGCCGAGAGGAAGCAGGACACGCCGACGACCAGAGCCGCCTCGACGGCGATCAGCGCGGGCAGCAGCAGCCAGCGGGCGTCGGGGCGCGCGCCCAGGAGCAACAGCGCCGCCAGCAGGACGACCCATTCGGCGAGGTGCGAGAGGAGCACGGAGGCCGCGCTCGACAGGAGGATGAAGGAGCGGGGGAAGGCGTGGTGGACGATGAGGGGGGCCTTGCGGCGCAGGCAGGTGAGCGCGCCGCTCGTGGCGACCGCGAAGAAGTTCCATTGGACGATGCCGATGAGCAGGAACGCCGGGTAGTTCTCCACGCGCGGCGACATCCAGGCCGTGAACAGCGTGTGGAGCACGGCGAAGATGAACAGGGGGTGCAGCAGCGTCCAGAGGAAGCCCGCCACGGTGCCCTGGTCGCGCATGCGGAACTCCGTGCGCGTCAGGGTCCGCAACAAGTCCCACTGGTAGGCGCTCATGCGGCGCCCATCATACCAATCTGCTCCTCGACGAAGCCGCGGACGCCGAGCACGGCCGCCCGCGGCGACTCGACCCAATCCGGCGGCGGCAGGCGCGCCAGGTCCGCGGCGTGCTCCGGGAATCGCTCGCTGAAACGAGCGGTCAACGCGTCGAGCTCGAAGAAGGAGACGCCTTCGTGCGCGTCGAGCAGGAGGCGAAGGCCCAGAGCGCGGCTCAGCAGGTAGTGAAGGGCGTAGACCGCTGAGACGCCGGCCGCGGGCGAGCCGAGGTGGCGCCAGGTCAGGCGCAGGTTGGCGGCGCTCTCCAACGCGAGGCGGCGCGTCAACGCGTCGGACGGCGCCGCGACGGCCTCCGCGGGTCCCCAACGGTATTGGCGGCAGCGCGGGAAGACGCGCCCCGCGCTCGCCCACGACTCGCCCGCGACGGCGTGGTCGCCGAACTCGAGGCAGCGCGTGGGCGCCTCCAGGTAGGGCAGCCTTCGCCAGGCGTCCCACAAGGTCCGCGACATCACGAGCGGCATCGGGCCCGGCACGGGGGCTTCCCGGCAGAGGCGCTCCCAGCCGGCCAGCAATCCCGCCGCGCGCTGCTCATCCTCCACGGCGCCGTCCTCGAGCACGAGGTAGGAGCGGTAGGCGTCGTCGAGCAGCGCGGCGCGCAGCGCGTCGCCGAAGCAGGCGCGCAGCCGCGCGACGACGCCGCGGCGCCGCGCCAACTCGTCGGCCGGCGGGGGGGCGCCGACGACGGGCGCGCGCCAAGTCACGCGGGGCGCCGCCGCGTCCGCGGGACGCGCGCCTTCGGCGCGCAGGAAGGCGCCCGCGGCGTCGTGGAAACGACGCAGCAGGCTCGCGTGCTGGCGCGCGAGCGGCTCGTCGAGGAGGGCGGGCCGGCCGTCCGGGAGGCCCGCGAGGAAGACGCCGCGCGTCGGCACGGGCAGGGGCAGGCGCCCTTCCGAGGCCGCCCCGTAACGCAGCAGGTCCACGGCGGCCTTGCGCCGGCGCAGCGCGGCGACCTCGGGCGGGGCGTAGCCGAGGAAGTAGGCGGAGTGCGTGAAACGCGTGTAGGCGTGAGCGCATTCCTGCAGCGCCTGCGCGGGGCCCTGCTCCAGGAGCGGGCCGTCCGGGCGCGGCAGGCCCGGCCCGTGGAGCGCGACCGTGTGCGGCGCCTGCTCGGCGGCACGCACGCCGCCCCGGCTCAGATAGGCGGCGGCGTCCGCGGGTTCGGCGACGAGCACCTCGCCGAGGAAGGGGAACACCTTTCGCCAGCGCCCGTAGGCCGTCCAGAACCGCTCGAGCCACGCGGCCCCCGCCGCTCCGCCCAGAGGCTCGACGAGGAGGATGAAGTCGAGGTCGCTCACGCCGGGGTCGAGGTCGCCCGTCACCCAGCCGCGGCCGATGAGGGCGGTGCGAACGCCGGGGTCGCGGCGCGCCCACTCCCGCACGACGGCCACCGCGACGCGGTACGGCAGGCGGCAGAGCGCGCCCAGAAGCGGGAGCCGCCGCGCGGCGAGCGCGGCGCGCCAGACGGCGGCGCGCAGGCTCGGGCGCCGGCGCGGCCCCGCGTGGTCGTGCAGCCGCCCATCGAGCCGCGCGAGCGCGCCGGGCGCGATGAGCACGGCCTGGCAGTTGGGGTCGAAGAAGCAGCCGTCGAGGAGGTGGACGCCCGTCTCGAGCGAGCAGCAGGCCGTGACGCAGGACAGGAAGCGGGTGCGCTCGACGCGCAGGCGCGCGCCGGCGGTGACCACTCCCACGGGGCAGTCCGAGACGACGCAGTCGCGCAGGTCGGCGTCTCCCTGCGCGAGCATGGTGAGCCCCGCGTCGCGGTGGCCCGTGAACCGAACGCGCTCGGCCGCGAACGAGCCCGATTCGAGGCGCACGCCCTGGGACGCGTCCGCGATGGACGCCTCGCTCAGCCGCAGGCTCCCGCCGGCGAGGAGGATGCCGCCGCCGGCGCTGCCGCCGCCGCTCCAGCGCAGCCGCGCGCCGCGGCGCAGTTCGGCGGCGCCGGCTTCGCAGGCGACCGTCAGGTCCACGGCCGTCGCGTCGGCGTCCGCCAGCGCCAGGCCCAGGCCGGGCCCGCTCAGGCGCACGCGCTCCAGCCGGTGGCCGCGGCCGCGAAGGTCCACCGCGGTCGCGGTGATGCCCGAGAACGCGCAGTCGGCCAGCGTCAGGCGCCCGCCCGTCGAGACGGCGCCGGCCGGCGCGTCCTGCGCGCTCGAGCCGCGCAGCGCCGCCTCTCCCGCGGCGAGCACGGACACGGCCGCGTCGGCCTGCCCCGAGAAGGCGAGCGCGTCCGCCTCGAGCGACCCGGACTCCACGCGCGCGCCCTGACGCCCGCCGGTCACGGCGACGGCGCGCAGGCGCGCCCTCCCGCCGGCGACGAGCAGCCCGCGTTCTCCGCCGGCGGCCCGACCGCCTTCCCAGTCGAGCCGCGCCCCGCGGCGCACGCTGACGGCGTCGCCGTCGCACGCGGCGTCGAGGCCTTCGGCGCGCGCGTCGGCGTCCTCCAGCACCAGTCCGTGCCCCGGGCCGCGCAGGAACACGCGCGTCAGCTCGTGGCCGCGTCCGCGCAGGTCGACGCAGACGGACTCGTGGCCGTCGAAGGAGCAGTCGGTGAGGCGCAGGCGCCCGCCCGTCGAGACCGCGCCCGCCGTCGAGCCTTCGAAGAACGAGCCGCGCAACGAGGCCTCGCCGCCCGCGGCGACGGTCGCCGCCGCGCCGCTCTGCCCGCTGAGGCGCAGCGCGTCGCCCTCGCAGCGGCCCCCTTCGACGCGCAGTCCGGTCCGGCCGCCGCGTCCGCGCACGCCCCGCAGGCGCGCGACGCCGGCCGCGACGACCACGCCGTCCCGGCCGCCGCTCCACTCGCCGCCGTCCCAGTCGACCTCCCCGCCGCCGCAGTGGATGGCGTACTCGCGCGGGGACTCCATGACGCCGCCGCGCAGCCGGGCCCGCGAACGGCCGCGCGCGCCCAGGCCCGCCCCGCAGCGGCGCCACGACGCGTCCGTCAGCTCCGCGCTCGCGGCATCCCTCAGCGAGACGGCTTCGCCCACGGCGTCCTCGAAGCGCGCCGAAGCGAGCGCGCAGGAGCCCTCGCCGAGCAGGTGCAGCCCGCCCCACTCGCTTCCGGCGCCCAGGGCGACGGGGCGCTCGGGCGTGCCCTGAGCGACCAGGCGGCCCCGGACCAGCACGGCGCATTTGTGGGGGTCGCGCGCGGCGCGGCGCTCGCCGGCTCGGCTGATGGGCGCGGGGGAGAAGCGCAGGCTCGTGCCGGCCGCGAGGGTGAGGGTGACGCCGACGGGGACGACCAGGTCGCCTTTGACGAAGACCTCGCCGGCCCAGCGTTGGTCCTGGTCCAGCGCGCCCGAGACGGAAGACGAGGACGGGCTCATGGAAGGAAGGCAATGTTACATAATGTCATTGGGACATGAGCACGAACGGCCGACCGCGCGTGTTGTGGGTCACGCCTCGCATGCCGTGGCCGGCGTTGAGCGGCGGCGAGCGGCGCGTGCTCGGGTCGGCGCTGCGCCTGGCCGCCAGGTGGCGCGTGACGCTCCTCACGACCGTCGGGCCGGCCGACGCCGCGCGCGCCGCGGCGTCGGCGCTCCACCTGGAGAGCCGCGGGCTGGAGAAGGTGCGCGTCGTGCCCCGGCCGATGGCGCGTCCGGCTCCGTCCTGGAACCGCTTCCTGCCGGAGACGGCGGCCCGTTTCCATGACCCCGCGTTCGAGGCGGCCGTCATCGAGGAGCTCGACGCGGGCGTGGACCTCGTCCAGCTGGAATTCTCGGAGATGGGGCAATACGCCGGGGCCGCCGAGGGTCGCGCGCCCGTGGTCTTCACGGAGCACGACGCCGGCTCGCTCACCGGCGACCGGGACTACCTGCGACCAGCCGCCGGCGCCGCACCGTGGGCCGCCGCGTTCGAGCGCGCCAAGCGGCGCCTCTACCTGCGCGGCGTCGCGAGGCGAAGCGCCCGCGTCGTGGCGGTTTCGCCGTCGGACGCCGTGCTGCTCGACGGTCTCGCCGGCGCGGGGAAGGTGCGGGTCGTCCCGACCGGGGTGGACCTCGCGGAGTTCCCTTTCCATCCGTTGCCGGGGCGCGCGCCCGGGGAGGTCCTCTTCGTCGGCTTCTACGGCCACTACCCCAACGAGGACGCGGCGGTGTTCCTCGCCCAAGAAGTCCAGCCGCTGCTGCAACGAGCGTTCCCCGGCTCGCGCCTGCGCCTGGGAGGCTCTCATCCCACCCCGCGAGTGCGGGGACTGGCCGGCGACGGCGTGGAGGTCGTGGGCACTCTGCCGCGCGTGCAGCCGCTGCTGGAAAGAGCCCGGTTGTTCGCGGCGCCGGTCCGTCTGGGGCGGGGCATCAAGGGCAAACTCCTGGAGGCTTTCGCTTCGGGCGTCCCGGTGGTGGCGTCGCCCGAGGCCTGCGAGGGCATCCCGGGCCTGCGCGACGGCGAGCACCTCCTGCTCGCGCGCGGAGCCGCGGATTTCGCCGCCGCCTGCGGCCGCGTGCTGCGCGACGACGCGTTGGCCGTCTGCCTGGCCGCCGCGGGGAGGACCTTCGTCGAGGACGGCTGGGACGAGGAGCGGCAGGCGCGAAAGCTCGAAGCGGTGTGGCGGGAGCTCGTCGACGGCGGGGTCCCGGCGTGAGCCGGCCGCGCTTCGCCGTGTACGCGCGCGGAGAGGGCCCCGCGCGGGAACTGCGGCGCCTGCTCGCGCGCGGCCTGCGCGAAGCCGGCTTCCCCGCCCGGGAGAGAGACGGGCGCGCGGGCTTCGCGCGCCGCGCGGACCTCCATCTGCTGGTGGCGCCGCACGAACTGCTCGCGCGCGGCGGCGAGCGGCTGCGGCGCGCGGCCTGGCCCGAGGGCGTGATCCTTTACAACACCGCGCAGCCCGACTCCGCGGCCTTCGCCTTCGTGCGCCGCCTGCTGCCGCGAGCGCGCGCGGTCTGGGACCTCGACGCGGGCGCCGCGCGGCGCTGGCGCGCCGAAGGCTGGCGCGCCGCCCACCTGCCGCCGGGCTGGGTGGAGGACCCCGCGCTGTACGCGCCGGGACGGCCCTGGGCGAAGAGGCCGGTGGGGGCGCTTTTCGCCGGCAGTCCGACTCCGCGCCGGGAGTCTTTTTTCCGCGACGCGGACCTGGGCGGCCTCGGCGCGCGCTTGCTGCTGTCGCCCGCGCCGTGGAGGCCGCGCGCCGCCTTGCGTCTGGCGCGGCGCGCGAAGGTCGTGCTCAACGTCCACCGGCGCGCGGCGGATTATTTCGAATGGCACCGCGCGGTCGTCCACGGCATCGGGCAAGGCGCCTTGGTGCTCAGCGAGCCGTGCGGGCCATCGGCGCCGCTGCGGCCCGGCCGCGACTTCGCGACGGCGCCGCTGGCGGACTTCCCGGAGACGCTGCGCGGCTTCCTGACGACGGCGGCCGGGCGGGCGCGCGCGGCGCGTATGGCGGCGCGCGGCCTGCGCACGCTCAAGACCCGCTGCCGCCTGGCCCCGGCGCTGACGAGGGCCGTGCGGTCGCTGGGGCGTCCCGAAGGGGAGCGGGCGCGGCGGGCGCGGCGCTTGGAGGAGGCCGCGCGCGGCCTGTTCGCGGCCGCGGCTACTCCGAGAGGTCCTCGGTCTCGTCGGTGAAGTCGGACAGCAGGCCGTGTTTGACCAGGCGGGGCGTCACGTAACGCGGCGTTTTGTCGCGGCCGGCGGCTTCGGGCTGAGGGCGGGGTTTGGGTTTGTCTTTCTTCATGACGCGGCGGCTGCGGCGAGCTAATTATATATCATCGCCCGATGTCGACGAGCTCGAGCGGGCGGCCGATCGTGCGCGTCATCGCGCTCGTCCTCGCCGTTTATGCGGCGGCCAACGGCCTGTGGCTCTGGGAGAACGGCCTGCGCTGCGTGGGTTCGGCCTATCACGCGCGGCACTTCATGCGCGCCGCGCAGTTCCAGGTGCTGCTCGCCGACGACGCGCCATGGGGCTCCGTCTACCGCGCGATGCACACGGACCGCTTCTATCCCGCGCCGCTGCACTCGTTCACGGCCGCCGTGGCGCTCAACGCGATGGACCGGGTCATCCCGCTGGTCACGGGCGCGTTGAACTTCGTCTGGTTCGCGGCGGCGCTGGCGTTCCTGGCGCTGCTCGCGGTGGAGCTCGGGCTGTCCGCGTCCGTCGCGACCTGGGCCGTGCTGCTCTACGCGCTGTATCCGGCCACCTTCGGCCTCAGCCGGCTCTACGGCGCGTTCGACTTCCAGGTGGCTTCGTTGATGCCGTTGGCGGCGTGGGCCTTGCTGCGCGCGCGCGGCTTCCAGTCGCGCTCGAGCTGCCTGCTCCTCGCGGGCGTGGTCGCGGCGGGGTTGCTCATCAAGGACACCTTCGCGGGCTACTTCGGCCCGATGTTCCTCCTCGCCCTCCACGACGCCTGGCGCTCGCGCGCGAATCGGCGCGTCATGGCGAAGAACCTGCTGCTTGCGGGCGCGCTGACGGGGGCCATCATCTCCGTCTACTACGTTCATCCCGTCGTGCTTTATAAAGAAGCCACCGAGCTGCTGCGAGAGCCGACGGGCACGCGGTGGCTGCTGGATGACTGGGACGCCTACACGCTGCGCTTGAGCGACTGCATCTTGTCTCCGCCGTTCTTGGTCTTGTTCCTGGGCGCGCTCGCCTGGGCGCTGCGGCGCCGCACGAAGGCCTTCGGCGACCGGCTGCTGCTCGTCTGGGCGCTCGCGCCGTGGCTCATCATCATGTTGATGCCGCACTACAAGCAGCCCTGCTACTTCTCGCCCATCCTGCCCGCGGCCGCGCTGCTCTCGGCCGGCGCGCTGCACGCGCTCGCGCCCAAGCCGCGGCGCGCGGCGATGGGGGTCCTGCTCGCCGCCGGCGTCGTCCAGTTCGCCGCCTTGTCTTTCGGGCTGGGTCCGGAGCTGCCGCGCGCCTGGTTCAAGACGGACTCGACGCTGGTGTTCCACAAGGGCACGCCCGTCGAGCTCGACCCGCATCAGGCGGTGGTCGAGAAGCTGAGAGCCCTCGACGCGCGCGACCGCCGGGACAGCCGCGTGTTGGTGCTGCAGGGGTGGGGCCGGCAGACCGACATGTCCTTCTATCACTTCTTCAACTGGCTGCATAAGATGGACCTCGAGCCGGCCGGCGGGGTCGCGCAGCTGTTCCACGGGCGCTTCCTCGGCGAGGATTACGACAAGGTGCTGCTGCCGCTGCCGCCGGGGTGGGACCTCCAGCGCTGGGTGCGCGAGCTGCACGCGGAGTCCCGCGCGCTCGCCGAGCGCAACTGGATGGTCGAGGACGCCGCCGCCGTGGCGCGGACTTCGCCCGACTCGTTCGCCGAGAGCATGGAGGCGTTCCTGGCGCGTTACCCGGCGCGCGAGGAGCTCGGTCGCGACGAGGGCAGCGTTTTCTGGCTGCTGACGAAGGCGCCCCCGAAGCGAGGGGCGAAGCCGAAGAAAGCGGCGGCTCGATCGTGAAAGCCCCGCGGACGCGCTGGCTGAAGCTGGCGGCGGCCAACGCCGCCGTGCTCGCGGCGCTGTGCGCCGTCATCGAGGGGGGCGCCTGGCTCTATCTCGAATACGCTGTCAAACGCGGCCCGGATTATTCGGTGGCCGACCGTTTCCAGGACGTGCCCGACGTCTACGGCGACAGCCGCGTGGACGAGCGGGGCCGGGGCTGGTTCGTCTCGCGCTCGCTGCCGACGCGTTATTATTCCACCGACCGCGAGTTGCGCAACAACGCCATCCTCTCGGTGAAGCCGCCGCGGAGCATGCGCGTGTTCGTCTACGGCGGCTCCAGCGTCGCCGGCGCCCCGTGGGGGCCGTGGGCCTCCTTCGTGCGCTCGCTCGACGACCAGCTCAAGGCGCTGGCGCGGCCGGGCGTGGAGGTCGAGGTGATGAACTTCGGCGTCTCGTCGCTGTCGAGCAGCCGCATCGCGGCGATGGTGGAGTGGACCATCGAGGACGCTCCGGATCTCATCGTGGTCTACGCGGGCCACAACGAGATCTGCGACGCCGCCGCCGCGCGAAACCCGGCGCGGGCGTGGGCCGAGCGCCTGGCGCGGGCGTCGAACGCGGCCCGCCTCGTGCTGCGCACCGCCGCGCCCGATCCGGCGATGCCCCAGGAGCCGTTCGCCGCCGCGGCCTGCGACGCCCCGCCCGTGCTCGACGAGGCGGGCCGCGGCGAGCTCGACGACGAATACGCCGAGAACGTGGACCGCATCATCGAGTCGGGCCGGCGCGCGGGGGCGACGGTCGTGCTCATGTCCCAGGTCTCGAACATGCTCATCGAGCCGGAGGGAGAGGAGAGCGCGGCCGAGCGCGACTACGACGCGGGGCTCGCGGCGCTGCGCGCCGGTCGTCTGGAGGAGGCGCGCAAGCGCCTGCAGAGCGCCATCGACGCGGACCCGCGGCCCCGGCGCTTCCGCTCCGCTCAGCGCGAGATCCTCCGCGCCCGGCACGACCCGGACGAGGGGGTCCACTTCGTGGATGCCGCGGCGTTCGTGGCCGCCTACGCCGACGGGGGCATCATCGACGGCCGTTTCGTCATCGACCTCATGCACCCCAACGCGACCGCGCAGCGGCTTCTCGCCGAGTCGCTTTTCGAGGGTTTCCTCGTGCCCAACGGCTGGATGAAGGACCGGCTCGATTACGGCCGTTATGACGGCAAGGCCCTATGGGGCTGGCGGCCCGCGGCGGAGGCGTATTTCCGAGCCTGCCTGCGCTACTACCCGAGCATGCCGCGCCGCGCCGCGCCGCCGGTCCTGCGCGCGGCGTGCCTGAAGGCGGCGCACGACGAGCTCTCCGGCGCCGGCGACGTGGACGAACAGGCCAACGCGCGGCGCGTGTGGGAGTTCCTGTGGGTCTGGGCCCGCGAGTCGGAGGACGCGGCCGCGCTCAAGGACGCGGAGAGGATGCTCGGCGTCCCGAAATTGTGGCGGCGCGTCGCCGCCGTGCCGTGAGCTAGACCGGCTCGAGCAGGCGTTCGGCGAGCAGCTCGCGCAGGAACTCGCGCGCGTCGGCCTCGACGCGCGCGGCCGGCTCGCCGTAGCGTCGGACGAGGGCGGCCACCGCCTGCTCGAGCGACTCGCCTTTCCCCAGCCGCTCCCAGATCTCCGCGGCCACGACGTCGAGGGAGTAGTAGCCGCTGGAACGCGTGTCGAGGATGACCGCGCCGTCGTCGACGAAGCGCCAGGAGGCGTGCGCGGCGTGACGGTAGCGGGTCGCCTTGGGCATGGCGATTAGGATAGCACGGCCGTCTCGCGGGCCGCAACGCGGCGCGTCAGATGAAGTTGGCGTGCTCCCACGGGCCTTCGGGCGCGTCCTTGAGCGGGCGTCCCTCGTCCTTGAGTTCCCACAGGATCTGGTTGAAGGAGTCGCAGCGGCACAAGGGCGGGCAATCCTTGAAATCCACGGAGTCGGCGACGGCGCGCCGCTTCTCCGAATCCCAGACTTCGGCGACGGTGGCCTTGGCGAGGTCTCCGATCTCGTACTTGGCCACGCCGCGCATGTGGCAGCACACGTACATCTTGCGGTCCGCGCCGACCACGGCCGCGAAGTCCTGGCCATAACACTTCTTGTAGGGGCGGCCGAGTTCCCCCTTCTCGATGAGGCGGTACTTGTGCTCCGAGCACAACACGCGGAAGGCCGGCGTCTCGAAGTCGGCGCGGGCGCGGAGCATCTCGGCGAGGATGTCCGGGTCGGAGTAGTCCTGCTCGGGCTCCCCGTGCCGGCGCAGCAGCGGCCGGTACTGGGCGTAGTCCGCGCCGAGCTCCCGGCCCAGGCGCGCGAAGGCGTGGACGTCGGCCTTGGTGGCGGGCGAGGTGAGGAAGCCGACGCCGAGCGTCATCGCCGAGCCCGTCTCGCGCTTGAGCCGCGCGAGGAGACGGACGCTCTCGAGGACCTTCTCGAACTCGGCCGCGCCCATGCCGTGGGTGAGCCGGAACACCGCGGGCGTCGCGGCATCGAGGCTGACCCGGAGCCAGGTGCAGTCGCGCACGAGCGCGGCCGCGTCTTCGGGGCGCAGGCGCTGGGCGTTGGTGATGAAGCCGACGTCGAGCCCCCGCGCGCGCGCGTGAGCGACCGCGGCGATCGTGTCGGGGTTGACCAAGGGGTCGCCGCCGCCGGTGAAGGTCACGCCGCGCGCGCCCGCGTCCGCGAGCTGGTCGAGCACGGCCTTGGCCTCGCCCAGGCACAGGCGCGCCTGGTCCCGCTCCGGGTAGAAGCCGAAGCAATGCGGGCACTTCTGGTTGCACGCGTTGGTCATGTCGAGCTCGACCGTGACCGGGCGCGAGCGGCCCGTCGCCAGCCACTCGGCGACGCGGTCCTTGTGCGCGAAGATCTTGTCAGGCGCGAAGGGACGGCTCACGGCGGCCTCCGGGGACGGGGCCGAGGCGGCCGTCGAGCCGCTCGCGGCACCAACGGCTCCATTTGTCCCAGAACAGCCGCCGGTTGCGGTCCCGGAGCGCTTCGTATCGCATGTCGACATAGCCGCGTCCCCCGTAGTGGTGGATGTACACGTCCCGCGCGACGGCCAGGCGCAGGCCCGCCAAGCGCACCCGCAGGCAGAGATCGTAGTCTTCGAAGCCGCCGGGGCCGAAGAGCCGGTCGAGCGGGCCGACGCGGCGCAGCACGCGGCGCGGCAGGAGGACGCAGAAGCCGACGAGCCAGGGGACCTCGACGCGCAGGCCGGCGAGCGCGGCGCCGCGGCGCCGCGCGTAGGCGGGCAGTTCCTCGACGCTCCCGTAGGGCGCGGGCCACTCCACCTGCGTCCCGGCCGCCTGGTTCGTGTTGGGCCCGACCGCGCCGAGGCCGCGGTCGGCGTCGGCATGAGCGGCCAGGCCCTCGAGCCAGCCCGGGGTCACCACGGTGTCGGCGTTGAGCAGCACGCAGTGGCGTCCGCGCGCCAGTCTCAAGCCCTGGTTGTTGCCGCCCGCGAAGAAGCGGTTGCGGTCGTTGAGCACGAGCTTGACCGGGAAGGGGTACTCGCGCCGGGCCGCGAGCAGGTCCTCCCGCGCGCCGTCGGGCGAGGCGTTGTCCACGAGGATGAGCTCGTGCGGCGACTTCGTGTGGCGCGCCAGGGAGTCGAGACAGCCGCGCAGGTAGCGTCGGTCGTTGTGGCAGAGGACGACGACGCTGGCCAGGAGCGCGCTCACGCCCGCTCCAGGGCGGGGGCCGCGGCGCGCGCGCCGGCCAGCTCCCGGTAGAGGGCTTCGAGGCGGGCGCACGAGCGCTCCCAGCCCCACGACGACTCGACGAGGGCTCGCGCGGCGTCGGCCATGGCCCGCCGCCGCGGCTCGTCCGACAGCAGCGCGAGGCAGGCGTCGGCGAACGCGCGCGGCGAATCGGCGGCGAGCAGGTGCTCGCCGGCGCGCGTCCCCGGAAGGCCGCGGGCCACCGCGCTCGTGGCGACCACCGCGCGGCCCCGGGCGAACGCCTCGAGCACCTTGCCCTTCACGCCGAAGCCCAGCCGGACGGGAGCGACGAAGACCTTGGCGCGGTTCAGCCAGGGGCGGACGTCGGCCACGGTCCCCGTGACGAGGACGCGCTCGGCGGCGAGGGCGCGCACCGCCGGCGTGGGGTCCGAGCCCACGAGCGCGACGCGCACGCCCGGCCGCACGCGCCTGAGCAGCGGCAGGACGTCGCGGCAGAGGAAGACGGCGGCGTCCTCGTTGGGGTAGTGGGGGTAGTGGCCCACGAAGACGAGGTCGAGGTCCTGGCGCCCGTCCTCGGGCGCGCGCTCGAAGCGGCGCAGATCCACGCCCGTCGGGACGAGCACGCTGGACGCGGCCGGCGCGGCGCGGCGCAGGAGCGACTGGTCCTCGGGGGTCAGGACGACGACGCGGTCGTGACCCAGGCACGCCGCTCGGTGGAAACGCCGCAGGCGGAGCCATTCCGGCAGGGCCGTGAGGCGGCCCCAACCGGTCCATTCACGGAAGTAGGAGCGCGTCAGCGACAAATGGCTCAGGTCGTGGTCGGTGAGCACGGTGCGCGCGCCGCGCGCGTACGGCGCGTAGCCGCCCATGAGCAGGAACTCGGCGTGGAGCGCGTCGTAGCGGCCGGTCGCGGTCAACTCCGCGACGCGCTGCGCCATCTCGGCCGACCACCACTCGCGGACCGCCGCGGGCCAGCCGGCGGCGCGCGGGTCCGCGCGTTCGGTGGTCTCCTTGGGGACCTCGTGCACGCGCGCGAAGTGGCGCGAAAGCGCCAGCGTGGCGGCGGCCTGGCGCAGCCGCTCGGGGCCGGCGCGGCGCGTGAAGGTGAGCAACTCGAACTCGACGCGGCCCGCAAGCCCGCGCACGAGCTCGAGCACGCGCAGCATGCCGCCATTGTCCGGCGGGTACGGCGGGGCGGGGGTGAGGAGGAGGACGCGCGGGAGACGGCTCATCGCTCTCCGCGCAGCCCCGCGCGCACGCCGGCGTCGAGGCGATACCCGGGGGGTTCCTGGGCGACGGCCAGCGACTCGAGCAGGCGCAGGGCTCCGACGCTCCACTTGTCGGTGAGCAAGTCGCGGTCGGCCAGCGTCGGCGCCGCGAGCGCCGGGTTCGGCACCATGGCGTCGCGGGCGCGGAACAGCGGCCGTCCGGCCAGGCGCAGGCGCAGCGACAAGTCGAGGAGGGCCGCGTGCAAGGTGTCGAAGCGCTCGTCGAGCCGGCCGGCGGCGTCGAGGGCGTCGAGGCGGAGCATGACGCCGGGCAGGGGGGAGCGGTGGTCGTCCTCGCGCCAGTCGCCCTTGCGGTGCAGGGTCCACACCGCCCGGCGCACGGGGTCGCCGCTGATGGCGCCGGGGTCGGTGCGCGGCGCGGCGCCGCCGGCGTAGGGGCGCGCCGCGAGGCCTTCGGCGAGGGTGCGCTCGACGAGCGGGTCGGCTTCGGCGCCGGCGGGCAGCAGCCACGCGAGCGGCGCGCGCGCGGCGGCGAGCGCGGCGTTGGCGGCGGAGACGACCGCGGGACCTTC
>JANRKA010000094.1:0-15224 GCA_033875325.1 Elusimicrobiota bacterium
GCGGGCGCCGCGGGCGCGGGCGGCGGCGCGAGCAGGCGCAGCGGCCCGTCGGCGACCGGGGCCGCGGTCTCGAGCAGGAAACCGTACGCCGCGCACTCGGAGAGGACCGCCGAGGCGCTCGCCGGCCTGTCCTCGGGCTTCTTGGCGAGCAGGCGCCGGATGAGCTCCGCGTTGCGCCGCGAGACGCCGGGACGCAGCGCCGCGGCGTCGGGCGGCTCCTCGTCGCGGTGGCGGATGACGGCCTCCGACGCGTTCGTCCCGAAGGGGGGCTTGCCCGTCAAGGCGTAGAGCCAGGTCCCGCCGGCGGCGTAGAGGTCGGCGCGCGCGTCGGCCGCCTGGCCGTAGCCCTGCTCCGGCGCCATGAAGAAGAAGGTCCCGGCCGGGTCGCCCGCGTCCCCGCCGCCCGCCGCGACCGCCAGACCGAAGTCGGCGAGCTTGACCCCGCCTTTGGCGGGCAGGAGGATGTTGCCGGGCTTGACGTCGCGATGCACGACGCCGGCCTCGTGCGCGACGGCCAACGCCGCGAAGGTCTCCCGCATCACGGCGAGCGCCTGCTCCGGCGTCAGCGGGCCGGCGCGGTTGACGCGCGCCTCGATCGACTCGCCGTCTATCCACTGCATGACGATGTAGGGCCGCCCCGCGTCCTCGCCCACCTCGTGGATGGCGACGATGCGCGGGTCGTCGAGTTTGGCCGCCGCGCGGGCCTCGGCCAGCGCCGCGGCGCGCGCGGCGTCGCCCTGGGCGGCCAGGAGCTTGAGCGCGACCGGCCGGTCGAGGGCCAGGTGCCGGGCCTTGTACACCGCCCCCATGCCCCCGCGCGCCACGAGCGCCTCGAGCAGGCAGGGGCCCACCCGCGTCCCGACCAAGGGGTCGCTCGCCGCCATATGGGCCGAGGATAACACCCCTCCGGCGCGCGCGCAAGCCCGGCGCCCGGACGCGAGGACGCGCTAAGAGCGGTAATCCAATGCTAAAATAGCCGGCGATGATCCGCCTGCCGCTGTACCGGCTGAGCGCGCTCCTGGTCGTATCCCTGGCCGCCGCCCTGCGTTGGGGCGCCCAGTGGGACGACGCGCTCGTCGTGCGTCCCGTGGACGGCCAGGCCCTGGCCGGGCAGGCCTCCGACGAGGAGGAAGAGGAGGGCGGGCAGGAGGAGTCGTCCTCCTCCGGGGGCGGCCCGCGCACTTACCAGCGCATCAAGAAGACCGGCGACCGCCGCGTCGCGTCCTACGGCTTCCAGAACTTCAACCGCGACCGCATCGAGATCTCCTACTCCATCGCGGAGAGCCAGTTCCAGCCCTACAACCAGTCCTTCGGCTATCACAAGGAGGAGGTCGCGCAGCTGCGCGTCCTGCGCGACAAGCGCAAGCAGCAGGCCTTCGCCGACGCCCAGAAGAAGGGCCTCTCCCAGGCGCAGTTCAACGCCGTGCTCGCCGGCATCGACAAGCAGTACGACGCCGACCTCAAGGGCTACCTCGCTTCGCACGGGTTCCGCCTCGACAAGGGCAACGTGGTGTCGGTGGACATGCCGGCGCTCGTGCGCAAGAACGCCTCCTTCGTCAAGCCCATCTCCATGGAGTTCGACAAGTTCGCCACCGCCCGCAAGTACCGCTCCAGCGAGATCATCGGCGCGGTGCTTTCCTTCGTGCAGACGGCGCTGCGCTACAAGCAGCCCGACCCGGTCTATAAGGGGAAACACACCGGCGGCCTGCTCCTGCCCCTGACCGCCGTCGTCGTGGGCTGGGGCGACTGCGACACCAAGAGCGGCCTCATGGCCTCCATCCTGTCCAACTGGGGGCAGATGCGCATGGTGGGCGTGGGCGTGCCCGGACATTACCTCATGGGCGTGCTCCAGATCCCCGAGAAAGGGGACGTTTTCGTGCAGCACGGCGGCCTGCAGTACGTCCTCGTCGAGCCGGCGGGACCCGCGTGGTTCCCCGTCGGGCAGGTCGCAGACACCACCATGACCCTCCTGCGCAACGGCGGAGAGGGTTATCGCGTGGAGCCGTTCTTCACCAACTAGGAGGCCTCAATGTTCTTCACCCGCGTCCTGACGAGCACCATGCACTTCGCGCTGATGGTGCTGCTGTCGGGCTTCGTCATCTACATCACCTACCGCATCTTCATCAAGGCGAACCCCGACTTCGACATGGAGAAGAAGATCAAGGACGGCAACATCGCCGTCGGCCTCCTGGTCGGCACCATCCTGTACTGCGCCTCCAACATCCTCATGGCCGGCGCCGATTCCTCCATCCAGATGATGCGCATGCACATGCTGGCGCCCACCGACGACGGCCTGCCCGCCTACAAGATCGTCGGCCTCATCCTGGCCCACCTCACGGTGTCCATGATGCTCGCGGTGTTCTCCATCTCCGTGACCCTGCGCATGTTCGGGCGCTTGACCAAGGAGATGGAGGAGGGCAAGGAGCTCGAGAAGGGGAACATCGCGGTGGGCATCCTGCTCTCCAGCGTGGTGCTCGTGTCGTCCATGTACATCAAGGACGGCGTCTCCGCGCTTTCGAAGTCCCTTACGCCCCAGCCCTCCATCGGCCGCATAGAGGTCCTCCGCTAGCGGCCATGAGCGCCAACGCCAAGGAGTGGCGGGACAACTTCGCGGAGCTCAAGAAGCCCCTGCGCCGCGAGGAGGCCCGCGTCGAGGCCTCCCGCTGCCTCTACTGCTACGACGCCCCGTGCGTGAAGGTGTGCCCCACGCACATCGACATCCCGCGCTTCATCCGGCAGATCGCGGCGGCCGACCCGCTCGGCTCGGCGGAGACCATCCTGGAGGCCAACGCGCTCGGCCACTCCTGCGCGCGCGTGTGCCCGGTCGAGGTCCTCTGCGAGGGGGACTGCGTCTATCACGACTGGCATGAGAAGCCCATCGAGATCGCCCGCCTGCAGCGTTACGCCACCGACGCGCTCCACGCGACCGGGGAGCAGCCTTTCGCCCCGGGCCCCGACAACGGGCGCCGCGTGGCGGTCGTCGGCGGCGGCCCCGCGGGCGCGTCCTGCGCGACCTACCTGCGCCGCCTGGGCTTCGCGGTCACCATCTTCGAGAAACGCGACCTGCCGGGCGGCCTCAACACCTACGGCGTGGCCGAATACAAGATGGACCAGAAGACGGCCCTCGAGGAGCTGCGCTGGCTCTTCAAGATGGGCTGCAGCGTGGTCAAAGGCAAGGAGGTCGGCCGCGACCTGCCCGTCGATGACCTGCTCGCCGACTTCGACGCCGTCTTCCTGGGCATCGGGCTGGGCTCGACGCACTCGCTGGGCATCCCCGGCGAGGGACTCAAAGGCGTGTTCGACGCGCTCACCTTCATCGAGCGCGTCAAGGCCGGCGGCCGCGGCATCGCGCCCAGCGAGCGCACGGTCGTCATCGGCGGCGGCAACACCGCCATCGACGCGACGACGCAGTCCCTGCGCTCCGGCGCGCGGGAAGTGACCTTGGCCTACCGCCGCGGCCGCGAGGACATGTCCGCCTACGACTTCGAGGTCGAGCTCGCGCGCACCGACGGCGCCCACCTGCTGACCAACGCCATCCCCGTGCGCGTCCTGGGCAAGGCCAAGGTCGAAGGCGTGGAATTCCAGCGCTCCAAGCTGGTGAAGGGCAAGCTGACGGCCGTGCCGCGCTCCAAGTTCGTCGTGAAGTGCGACCGCGTCATCAAGGCCATCGGCCAGGGCAAACACTACGGCCTGGCCAAGGCGCTCAAGCTCCAGCAGAAGGACGACGGCAAGCTCGTCTGCGACCCGCGCACCCTCCAGACCTCCCAACCCAAGGTGTTCGCCGGGGGCGACGCGGTCAACGGCGGCAAGGAGGTCGTCAACGCCGCCGCCGACGGCAAACGCGCCGCCCACGGCATCTGGACCGTGCTGTTCCCGGGCCGCCCCGTCCCGGACGGCAATGAATACTGGGTCTCGACCATCGACGGCCGCGTGGTCGCGCCCATCACCCCTCGCGACGGGAGCCACGCATGACCCCGCACCACCCGCACCACGCCAAGCGCAAGCCGAGCCTGGCCGCCGACACCGCCGGCATCAGATCCCCGAACCCCTTCTGGCTGGCCTCCGCGCCGCCGACGAACTCCGGCGCGCAGATCATGCGCGCCTTCGAGTACGGCTGGGGCGGCGCCGTCTGGAAGACCCTGGGCCAGGACCCGCCCGTCATCAACGTCTCCTCGCGCTACGGCGCCATGGACCTGGGCGGGCAGAAGGTGGCGGGCTTCAACAACATCGAGCTCATCACCGACCGCCCGCTGGCCGTGAACCTCAAGGAGATCTACGAGGTCAAGAAGCGTTTCCCCGCCAACGCGGTCATCGCCTCGCTCATGGTGCCCTGCGAGCGCCAGGCCTGGCACGACATCGTCAAGAAGGTCGTGGACGCCGGCTCCGACGGCATCGAGCTCAACTTCGGCTGTCCGCACGGCATGAGCGAGCGCGGCATGGGCGCGGCGGTCGGCCAGGTGCCCGAATACGTGAAGATGGTGACCGAGTTCGTGAAGGAGGTCTCCAAGATCCCCGTCCTCGTCAAGCTCACGCCCAACGTGGCCGACGTGCGCTTCGCGGCGCGGGCCGCGAAGCAGGGCGGCGCCGACGGCGTGTCCCTCATCAACACCATCAACTCCATCATGGGCGTCGACGTGGAGACGATGGTCCCCAAGTTCGCCGTGCAGGGCAAGATCTCGCACGGCGGCTACTGCGGCCCCGCCGTCAAGCCCATCGCGCTCAACATGGTCAGCCAGATCGCGACCGACCCCGAGACCGCGGGCCTGCCCATCTCGGGCATCGGCGGCATCTCCACCTGGTCCGACGCCGTCGAGTTCATGCTCCTGGGCTCCTCCTCGGTCCAGCTCTGCACCGCCGTCATGCACCACGGCTTCCGCATCATCGAGGACCTCAACGCCGGCCTGGAAGGCTGGATGAAGCGCAAAGGGTTCACCCGCCTCGACGATTTCGTGGGCAAGACCGCCCCCAACATCGTGGACTGGAAGCACCTGAACCTCCACTACAAATCCGTCGCCTCCATCGACAAGTCCAAGTGCATCGGCTGCGACGTCTGCTTCGTGTCCTGCAACGACACCACCCACCAGTGCATCGCCATCGACAAGAAGGGGGGCAACCGCAAGCCGCACGTGGTGCAGGCCGACTGCGTGGGCTGCAACCTCTGCTCGCTCGTCTGCCCGGTGGACGGCTGCATCACCATGACCCCGGTGGACACCGGGCTCAAGCCCCTGACTTGGGACGAATACACCAAGAACGGCGGCAAGGGCTACGGCGAGGTCTATCGCCGCCACTAGAACATGCCTCCCGAAACCGACAACCTCCGCCTCGAAGAGCTGTTCGCCGGCGACCAGAAGGACCGCGAGACGGTCCTCTCCACGGCCGCGCAGGTGGAGAACCTGCGCACGCGCGACCTCGCGCGCCGCAAAGAGGTCTTCGAGATGATGTCCCAGGGCCAGGTCAACACCGTCAACGACCTGTACCGCGCGGCCGTCATCATGCTGCACGGCGCCGAGCCCAAGGAGTTCCTCGCCGCGCACCGCCTGGCCGTGATGGCCTCGGTCAACGGCCACAAGCCCGCGCGCTGGCTCTCCGCCGCGTCGCTCGACCGCTTCCTCATGTCCATCGGCCTGCCCCAGACCTACGGGACCCAGTTCGAGCACAACGCCGACGACGGGCGCTACCAGCTGCGCCTGCCCATCGACGACTCCACCTTGCTGCACTTCGAGAAGCGTTTCTTCAACGTCCCCGCCGTCATCGAGCGGCTCGCCCAGCTCAACCGCAAGCAATCCTCCTAGGAGACGACATGCCCCGAAAAGTGAAGGTCGGACTCATCCAGGCCTCGTGCCCGTGGACGCCGCCCAAGTACTCCCTCAAAGACATCAAGAAGAAGATGATCGACAAACACGTGGCCATGATCGAGACCGCCGCCAAGAAGGGCGTGCAGATGCTCGGCCTCCAGGAGATCTTCTACGGCCCGTACTTCTGCGCCGAGCAGGAGACGAAGTGGTACGACACGGCCGAGCCCATCGACGGGCCCACGACCACCCTTATGCGTAAGCTGGCGAAAAAGCATAAGATGGTCATCGTCTCGCCCATCTACGAGACGCCCTCGACCGGCACCTACTACAACACCGCGGCCGTCATCGACGCCGACGGGACGATGCTGGGCATCTACCGCAAGAACCACATCCCGCATTGCGGCCCCGGCTTCTGGGAGAAGTTCTACTTCAAGCCGGGCAACCTCGGTTACCCGGTCTTCCAGACGCGTTACGCCAAGGTCGGCGTCTACATCTGCTACGACCGCCACTTCCCCGACGGCGCCCGCGTCCTCGGCCTCAACGGCGCGGAGATCGTCTTCAACCCGTCCGCGACGGTGAAGGGCCTGTCGGAATACCTCTGGAAGCTCGAGCAGCCCGCCCACGCCGTGGCCAACCAGTACTTCGTGGCCGCCTCCAACCGCGTCGGCGTGGAGGGTCCCTGGAAGATCGGCCAGTTCTACGGCCAGTCCTACGTCTGCGACCCGCGCGGACAGATGCTCGCCATGGGCTCCCACGACAAGGACGAGCTGGTGACCGCGACCGTGGACTTCGACCAGATCCTCGAGGTCCGCAAGGTCTGGCAGTTCTTCCGCGACCGCCGGCCCGAGACCTACGGGCCCCTCGTGCAGCAGCTGCCGTGAGGAAGAAGAGCGTCTATGACGCGCTGATGGACACGGAGATACACGACCACTCCGAGCCCATCACCAAGTCGCCGTACTGGAACCGCGACATCGCGCCCACGCGCAAGAACGAGCGCACCTGGGGCACGCGCGACATCGCGGTGCTCTGGATCAGCATGTCGGCCTGCATCCCGACCTACATGCTCGCGTCCTCGCTCATCTCCGAGGGCATGAACTGGTGGCAGGCGGTGCTGACCATCTTCCTGGGCAACTGCATCGTGCTGCTGCCGATGGTCCTCAACGCGCACGCGGGCACCAAATACGGCATCCCCTACCCCGTCTATTGCCGCCCCGCCTTCGGCATCCTCGGGGCCAACGTTCCCGCCATACTCAGGGCTCTGGTGGCCTGCGGCTGGTTCGGCATCCAGGCGTGGATCGGCGGCGCCGCCATCTACAAGCTCCTGGGCATCTACTACCCGGCCATGCTCGCCGCCCCGCCGGTCTTCGAGGGGCTCAACGCCGGGCAATGGGGCTGCTTCCTCTTCTTCTGGGGCGTCAACATGCTCGTCATCTACAAGGGCGTGGAGTCCATCCGCGTCCTGCTCAACGTCAAGGCGCCCCTGCTCATCCTGCTCGGCCTGGCCCTGCTCGCGTGGGCCTACGTGCAGGCCGGCGGCTTCGGGCCCATGCTGGCCACCCCGTCGGCCTTCGCGTCCGGCGGGCCCAAGGAGGGCCGCTTCTGGGCCTTCTTCTTCCCCGCGCTCACGGGCATGATCGGGTTCTGGGCGACCTTGTCGCTGAACATCCCCGACTTCTCGCGCTCCGCGCGCACGCAGAAGGACCAGATGCTCGGGCAGGCGCTCGGCCTGCCCACGACGATGGGGCTGTACTCCTTCATCGGCGTGGCCGTGACCTCCGCCACCGTGGTCATCTACGGGCAGTCCATCTGGGACCCCGTGGACCTCATCGCCAAGTTCAAGAACCCGCTGGTGCTGGCCATCGCGCTCGTCTCGTTGTGCCTGGCCACGCTGGCGACCAACATCGCGGCCAACGTGGTCGGCCCGGCCAACGACTTCGCGCATGTCTGGCCCGAGAAGATCGACTTCCGCATGGGCGGCTACATCACCGGCGTCATCGGCATCCTCATCCAGCCCTGGAAGCTCATCGCCGACCCGTCGGGCTACATCTTCACCTGGCTCATCGCCTACTCGTCGTTGCTGGGCTCCATCGGCGGCATCCTCATCTGCGACTATTACCTGCTGCGCGGCGCCAAGCTGGAAGTCCGCGAGCTCTACGAGAAGAACGGCTCCTACTGGTACGCGGGCGGGGTCAACGGGGTGGCCCTCGTCGCTCTCGTCCTGGGCTGCGCCCCGGTCCTGCCCGGCTTCCTGGGCACCATCAAGGCGCTGGAGGTCCCGCAGTTCTGGATCACCCTCTATCACTACGCCTGGTTCATCAGCTTCGGCGTGTCCTTCGTCGCCTATCGCATCCTCATGAAGTGGGGGAAGAACTCTTGAGCTACGACCTCATCGTCAAAGGCGGCACCATCGTGTCCGCGTCCGACTCCTTCGTGGGAGACCTCGCCGTCGCCGACGGGCGCGTCGTCGCCGTCGGGGACATCAAGGACCCGGCCAAGAAGACCCTGGACGCGCGCGGCAAGGTCGTCGTGCCGGGCGGCATCGACGTGCACACGCACTTCGACATGCCTTTCATGGGCGCCACCACCATCGACGACTTCACGACGGGCTCGACCTCCGCGCTGTTCGGCGGGACCACGAGCGTCGTGGACTTCGCCATCCAGAAGAAGGGAGAGACCTTCCGCCACGCCTTCGACGACTGGAGCAGCCGCGCCGCGGGCAAGTCGGCCGTGGACTACGGCTTCCACATGATCGTCACCGACTTCCCCGAGAAGGCCGAGAAGGAGATGGACAAGCTCGTGGACGAGGGCATCTCGTCCTTCAAGCTGTTCATGGCCTACCCCGGCATCTTCATGTCCGACGACGCGACCATCTTCCGCGCCCTCATGCGCACGAAGGAGAACGGCGGCACCATCTGCATGCACGCCGAGAACGGCTCGGTCATCGACGTGCTCATCGCCAAGGCCATCCGGGAGGGGAAGACCTCCCCGGAATGGCACGCGCTCACCCGCCCCATGACCGCCGAGGCCGAGGCCACGCACCGCGCCATCGCCATGGCCGAGATCGCGGGCGTGCCCATCTACTTCGTCCACCTGTCGGCCGGCGACGCGATGGAAGAAGTCCGCGCGGCGCGTTACCGCGGGTTGCCCGTCTACGCCGAGACCTGCCCCCAGTATCTCTATCTCTCGCACGAGGACTACAAGCGCCCCGGCTTCGAGGGGGCCAAGTTCGTCATGTCGCCGCCGCTGCGCCCCGAGGGCAACGCCGAGCGCCTGTGGGCCGGCCTGCGCCGCAGCGACCTGCAGGTCGTCTCGACCGACCATTGCTCCTTCTGCATGAAGGCCGAGAAGGGCCGGCCGGGCAAGGAGCTCGGCAAAGACAGCTTCGCCAAGATCCCCAACGGCGCGCCCGGCGTGGAGTACCGCCTGCTGCTGCTCTGGGACGCGGTGCAGAAGGGCCGCATCAGCGAGAACCGCTTCGTCGAGATCACCTCGACCTCGCCGGCCAAACTCTTCGGCCTGTACCCGCGCAAAGGGCATCTCAACCCGGGCGCCGACGCCGACTTCGTCGTCATCGACCCGAACAAGCCGCACACCTTCAGCCTGAAGAACCACCACAGCGCCGCCGACTACAACCCTTACGAGGGCGTGACGGTGAAGGGCAGCATCCGCGACGTGTATTCGCGCGGCACGGCGATGGTGGACGGCGGCAAGTGGGCCGGCAAGCCCTCGCACGGCAAGTTCCTCAAGCGCACGGCCCGCCACGCCTGATGAGCAAGCTCGCGCTGCTCGCGGCCGTGCTCGTCTCAGCGGCGCTGTGCGCGACGGGGTGCGCAACCTCCAACCCAGCGGTGCGTGCCATCGATAAAGGCGATATGACCGTCCTGCGCTCGGTCCTGGATTCAGGATATCCTCTTGGGAAGACGGTTTGGAACGGGAACTTCAACCTACTCGAGTACGCCGCCTGCAAGGGCCAGGATAAAGCCGTCATCGAAATTCTCGCAGGCGGCGCGGACATCAACAAGGGGCACGAACTAAGCCGGAAGTACGGCGTTTATTACTCGCCGCTCTCAAGGGCCATCCAGTGCAACAGCCGCCGGACGAACCCGACCACCGTGCGCCTACTGCTCGATCGAGGCGCGAAAGTGGACCCGATGTCCCTGGCGATGGTCAGCGACGGCTACAACGACGCTTCGATCACCGCGATGGTGCGCGAGGCCGCCGAGCTCCAGTCACAGGGCATAAACACGGCCAGGGCCGTCTCGTCCGCGCCGCGCCCACAGCCCGGCAATCTTGACGCCGCCGCCTACGACCGCATGCGCCAGACCGCGAACCTGCCGGCCGAGAAGAGGCCGCTCGTCTCTGATGTGGACTCCCCGACGCGCCGCGGAGCGTCGCGACCCGACGACTTCGCCCTCGTCATCGGCGTCGAGGACTACCAGTCCTTGCCCAAGGCCGACCACGGCGTGCGCGACGCGCAGACCGTGCGCAGGCATCTGGAGGCGCTGGGCTTCCCGGCCCGCAATATCATCTCGTTGGAAGGCTCGCAGGCCACCGGCAACAAGCTCAAGAGCTACCTGGAAGAATGGCTGCCCCTCAACGTGAAGCCGAATTCCACCCTGTTCGTCTATTACTCCGGGCACGGCGCGCCCGACCCGTCCACCGGCGACGCCTACCTCGTGCCGTGGGACGGGGACGCGACCTTCCTGAAGTCCACCGCCTACCCGCTCAAGAAATTCTACGCCGACCTCTCCAAAACCAAGGCCAAACGCATCATCGTCGCCCTCGACGCGTGTTTCTCCGGAGCGGGGGGGCGTTCGGTGCTCGCCCAAGGCGCGCGCCCGTTGGTGGCCAAGGTCGCCGAGGTCTCCGGCGGCGACCGCGTCACCGTGCTCGCCGCCGCTTCCGGCGAGGAGATAACGGGGTCTCTCAACGAACAAGGCCACGGGATGTTCACCTACTTCCTCCTCAAAGGGCTCGCCGAGGGCAAAAGGACGGCCCGGGAGCTCCACGAGTACCTCCTGCCGCGCGTCCAAGACGAAGCGCGCCGACAGAACCGGCAGCAGACGCCCGCGCTCATCGGCCAGGACGCCCCGCTGTGACCGCCGCCGCGGCTCTGCTCGCCGCGGCGCTCGCCGTGCCCGCGGCCGCGGAGGCCCCCTTCGTCGCGCTCGACTTCGCCGCCGCCCGGAAGGAGGCGGCCGCCTCCAAGAAGCTCCTCTTCGTGGACTTCGTCTCCAACCACTGCGCGCCCTGCGAGCGCATGCGCCGCACGACCTATCGCGACGGGAAGGTCCTCGCCCGCCTGGCGGCCGACGCGGTCGCCATCGAGCCCAACGCCGACCGGGACCCGGCCCTGGCCAAGTCCCTGCGCACGACGGCGTATCCGACCTTGCTCGTGTTCTCGCCCGCGGGCAAGGAGCTCGACCGGGCCACCGGCTACCACGACGCGAAGGCGCTGTTGGCCTTCCTCGACGGGGCCGCGACGGGCAAGTCCCAGCTCCAACGCCTGGACAAGACCGTCGCCGATGCCAAGGACGACCTCACGCGCGTGCGCACGCGTTTCGAGCGTGCCCAGCTGTTGGCCGGCCAGGGCCGCGACCAGGACGCGCTCGCGGAGTTCCTGTGGCTCTTCGATGAGGGCATGCCGGCCGTGCCCGCCCTGCGCGACTGGCGCCATACGGCCTTGGTCATGCAGCTCGCCGCTTTGGGCCGCCGTCTGCCGGCCGCCGCCGAAGCCCTGGAGGCGCGCCGCGCCGCCGCGTGGGCGACGGTGGACGCGAGCACGGAGGGGGCTCGGGCCGCGTTGACCGTCGCCGGCATCGACCGCTGGTCGGGGGCCCCGGACCGGACCCTGCGGGACTATGACGCCCTGCCGTCCGCGGACCCGCGCCGTGCCGTGTTGGGCCCGCGCGTGACCCGCCAACTGCTCGCCGCCAAACGCTACGAGGACTGCCTCTCCGCCCACGACACCCCCGACTTCGCCGCGCGTTTCGGGCGCGAGTTCGGGGGCGCGCAGGACGGCCGGCGCGACATCGGCCGCTCCGAGGCCGCCGACTGGCTCGCGGCCTTGGCCGGAGCGCGCCGAGACGAGGAAGCCCGCCGTCTCATCGCCCGCGTGACCGCGCTCGACCCCGCGCCCGAGGCGGCGGCGGCGCTGCGACGGGGGCTCACCGCCACCGGCCGCGCCGACCTCATGCCTTAGCGCCGCCTCGAGGTGACGCCAGCGTCAGTGGTTATCGGGAGCATTATTATCGTCAGCAACTGCGCCAGCGCAACGATTATCGTTAGTAAATGCCCACGGGCATCCCTCTGTTTAGCTAAGTGCCTGTCCCTCAGCTTAACACTGACGAATTGATATAATCCCTGCTATGGCTACCGCGACCAAGAACACGCCCGCCGCCGCCACGCTCAAGCAGTACATCGGCGGCCGATGGGTGGAAGGCTCCCACGCGACGCTGACCGAGTCGGTCAACCCGGCCGACACGCGCGACACGGTGGCGCGCTTCCGCAACGCGAGCAAGGCCGACGCGACGAAGGCCATCGACGCGGCCGAGAAAGCCGCCAAGGGTTGGGCCAAGGTCCCGGCGCCGCAACGCGGGCGCGTGTTGGCCAAAGCCGCCGAGATCGCCCGCCGCCGCCGCGACGAGCTGGCCGCGCTCATGACGCGCGAGCAGGGCAAGATCCTCGCCGAGGCCAAGGGCGAGATGGACAAGGGCACCACGCTCATCGACTGGTTCGCCGGCGAGGGCCTGCGCTTCATGGGCTCCAGCGCCCCTTCCGAGCTGCCCGGCAACTTCCTCTACACGACGCGCGAGCCGCTCGGCGTGGTCTCCATCATCACGCCCTGGAACTTCCCCTGGGCCATCCCCGCGTGGAAAACCGCGCCGGCCCTGGTCGCGGGCAACGCGGTGGTGCTCAAGGCCGCCTCCAGCGTGCCCGCCATGGCCGTCGAGATGGTCAAGATATTCGAGGAGGCCGGCCTGCCTCCGGGCGTGCTCAACCTCGTGCTCGGCGAGCCCGACTCCTTCGGCAACACCCTCATCGAGGACCCCCGTCTTAAGGCCGTCTCCTTTACGGGTTCCAACGCGGTCGGCCAGCTCGTGCACGAGCTCTGCGGCAAACGCGGCGCGAAGGTCACCTGCGAGATGGGGGGCAAGAACCCCGCCGTCGTGTGGAACGACGCGGACCTCCAGCTCGCGCTCGGCGGCGTGGTCAAGGGCGCCTTCGGCTCCACCGGCCAGCGCTGCACGGCGACCTCGCGGCTCATTCTCGGAGAAAAAATCTACGACGAGTTTATGGGCATGCTGCTCGCTGAGGCACGGAAGATTAAGGTCGGCAACGGCATGGACCCGACGGTCACCATGGGCCCGGCCATCGACGCCGCCCAGCTCAAGCAGGACCTCGACTTCGTCGCCATCGGCAAGAAGGAGGGGGCCAAGCTCCTCTTCGGCGGCGCGCAGCTCACCGCGGGCGACCTGAAGCACGGCTTCTTCATCGAGCCCGCCGTCTTCGAAGGCGTCAAGCCCAAGTCCCGCCTGTGGCAGGAGGAGATCTTCGGGCCCGTGCTCTCCGTCGCCAAGGCCAAGACCTTCGAGCAGGCCCTCGAGCTCGCCAACGACAGCGCCTTCGGGCTCACCAGCGCGTTCTACGGCCAGGACATGACCCTCGCGATGAAGTTCGTCGAGGGCATGGAGGCCGGCATGGTGCACCTGAACTCCCCGACCATCGGCGGCGAGGCGCAGGTGCCTTTCGGCGGCGTGAAGGGTTCCGGCGTGGGCGAGCGCGAGATGGCCAAGGACGGCCTGCACTTCTTCACCGAGCAGAAGACCGTCTTCGTGGACTACACCGGCCAGCGCCGGCAGTCGAACCTGTACTGACAGCCCAGTGACGCCATTCGCCGCGGCGGTGACGGGGGGGGCAGCGGGGCTTTTCGGAGCCGGCTTGGCCCACGTCTTGACGGCGTTGCTCGACCGCGCCGGCTCCGAGCTCTGGCTCAAGGGGCCCTACGGCCCGCCCTTCTTCAACATCTCGGTCTACACCGCCGTCTTCTACGGGGCCATCGGGGCGGCCGCGACGCGGCGCGCGCGCGAGGGCCTCATCGGCTTCTTCGGCCCCCTGCTGACCATCGTCCTGCCCATGGCCGTGCTCTCTCGCGTCGCGCGGCTGGGCTTCTTCCCGGACAAAGCCCCGTCCATCGAGTGGCAGGCCATCGTCGCCGCGGTCTACCTGCTCGCCATCTGGGGCACCATCGCCGCGTTGGGCGCCTCGGGCGTCAGCCGCCGACGCGCGGCGGGGGCCGCCGCCGCGGTCGCGGGCTCGCTCGTCGGCTACGCCTTCCTCAACGTCTTCACCCGCCTCGTCCCGTCCTACGCCGCGACCCCGTGGAACCCCGCGGGCCTCATCCCCTCGCCCATCAACCTCATGGACGGCCTCCTGTCGGGAGCCGCCCTATCCCTGGCCGTCCTTCTCGTCGAACGGAGAAACCATGCCCGCTAAGACCGCCGTGAAAGCCCCCAGCGCCGCCGAGACCGCCGCCGTGCGCGCCAAACACCTCCTCCCGCTCCCGGGCCCGATGTTCAAGAAGCCGGTGCAGATCGTCTCCGGCCGCATGCAGTTCCTCTACGACGAGAACGGGAAGGAGTACCTCGACGGCTTCGCGGGCGTGGCGACGGTCTCCATCGGCCACTCCCACCCGCATTTCGTCTCCAAGCTCAAGGCGCAGATCGACGAGCTGCAGCACAACCCGCCGCTCTACCTCCACCCGTCCGTCGGCGCCTTCGCCAAGCGCCTCGCCGACAAGGCCAAAACCGTCAACCCGGACATGGACGTCTGCTTCTTCACCAACTCGGGCTCGGAAGCCAACGAGCTCGCCGTGTTCCTCGCCAAGGCCTACACCGGTCGCCACGAGTTCGTCGCGGTCCAGCGCTCCTACCACGGGCGCACCCAGATGACGGTGGCGCTGACCGGCCAGCACAACTGGCGCAACCTCCAGCCCTTCCCGCCGGGCGTCAGCTTCGCCCCGACCGACTACGCCTACCGCTTCGACGGCACCCCCGAGCAGAGCACCGCCGCCGCCATCAAGGGCCTCGAGCAGACCATCCTGACCAACTCCGGCGGCAAGATCGCCGGCATGTTCGCCGAGACCATCCTCGGCGTGGGCGGGCTCATCACGCCCGGACCCGGCTACTTCAAGGCGGCCGTTGATCTCGTCCACAAATACGGCGGCCTGTTCGTCTCCGACGAGGTGCAGGCGGGCGTCGGCCGCACCGGAAAACACTACTTCGGCATCCAGCATTGGGGCGCCAAGCCGGACATCATCGTCATGGCCAAGGGCCTGGGCAACGGCTACCCCATCGGCGCGGTCATCACCACGCAGGAAGTGGCCAAAGCCGTCGCCGGCAAGCTGCACTACAACACCTTCGGCGGCGG
>JANRKA010000095.1:0-1665 GCA_033875325.1 Elusimicrobiota bacterium
ACGACCTCCTGCGCGAGCTCCTTCTCGCCGGGGCCCCAGAACACTCGCACGGTCGAGCCGTGCCGTTCGCGCAGGAGTTTCCCGAGACGAGCGTAGGACGCCGCGGGCCAGGCGCGCGTCTCCTTGCGCGAGGCGGGGAAGAAGCCGACGGCGTTCTCCACGCGTTCGGGGCGCTTGGCGAGGAACAGCCGCGGCAGAGGCGGCGCGTGTTCGGGCCTCACGCCCAGGCCGGCGAGCCAACGCACCTTCTCCTCGGCCGCGTAACAGGTCTTGGGCGACTGCTTCATGCGGTGGTTGTAGGCCCAGCGCCGCAGCGTGTGCCCGGGCCCGGCCTTGATGGCCGCGCCCGAGAGCGCCGTGATGAGGGCGGTGCGCGGGTTGCCGAGGAAATCCACGACCCAATCGTAGCGCCGGGCGCGCAGCTTCATCGCCCAGGACAACGCGCCGAGCGCGCCGGTCGCGTCATAAACCAGGATCTCGTCGATGGCGGGATGCCCGGCCACGGCCTCGGCCCCGGGCGCCTCGACGAGGAAGTCGAGTTTGGCCGCGGGGTGGCGCGCCTTGAGCGCCTCCAGGGCCGGCGTGGTGAGGACGACGTCGCCGAGCCGGCGCAGCTGGATGACGAGGATGGAGCGGGGGACCGGCGCGTCGCTCAAAGCCGGGCCCGCCCGCGCGTCATGTTGAGGTGGAAGTCGTACATGTTGTCGTCGCCGCGGATGAGCAGGCGGCGGATGGCTTCCTTCTCGCGGTCCCAGGGGAGCTTGGAGATGCCCTGCTTGACCGAGAAGTCGAAGCGGTAGCCGGCCTCGCGGGCGAGCTTGCGCACGGCGGGGTTGTAGGCGCCGGCGCCGTAGGGGTAGGCGAAGCCGACCATCTCGCGGCCGAGTTTGTCCTCGAGGCGCTTCTTGCTCTCCTCGAGCTCCCACTTGGCGTCCTCCAGGGGGATGGAGTCGAGGTTGCGGTGGCGCATGGTGTGGGAGCCGAACTCGATGACGCCGGAGTCCTGCATCTCCTTGATCTGCGCCCAGGTGAGCATCTTGAGCCACGGCTCGGTGGCGGGGTTGTGCCAGCCGTTGTGTTTCTCCATGGTCTCGTAAACGAGGAAGATGCAGCCCTTCATGCCGAACTCGCGCAGGATGGGGTAGGCGAGCTCGTAGTTGTTCATGTAGCCGTCGTCGAAGGTGATGAGGACGGGTTTGGAGGGCAGCGGCTTGAGGCCCTTCTCGGCGTCGCGCCAGTCGCGGAAGTCGATGGAGGTGTAGCCGTGGTCGCGCAGGTAGATGAGCTGGCGGCGGAAGTCGGCGGCGGTGACCCAGAGTTTGGCCAGCTGCGACCCGGGCGTGGGGTCGCCGATCTTGTGGTACATCAAAGTGGGCAGTCCGCCCTCCACCTTGGGGCGCCACCAGTTCCAACGGGCGCTCGCGCCGGCGGCGACGGCGCCTAAGGCGGCGATTTCGGCGATCATTTCGCGGCCTCCTGCATGCGCGCCAGTTTCGCATATTTCAGCCAGCTGTGAAAGGCGGCCAGCCCGGCCCAGGTCAGCCCCGGCCCGCCGTCGAGGAAGCCGCCCTTGAGCACGGCGCGCGCGAAGAACTCCCAGGGCAGGAGCAGGTGGTGCAGCGGTGTCGCGCGCCGGCCGGCCGCGAAGCGCTTCTCGGCGGCCAA
>JANRKA010000096.1:0-10263 GCA_033875325.1 Elusimicrobiota bacterium
CGGGCGGGCGGCGGGCACGGAGGGGGCGGCGGGCGCCAGCGGCGCGCCGCGGGCGTAAGCCAGGGAGACGCCGGCCCGCTCGGCGAGCCAGCGCCGCGCCACGTCGGAGCGCACCGCGAAGTTGACGGCCGTGATGGCCAGCCCGTCGGCGGCCTTGCGCGACATCAAGGTGTTGACGCCCACGACGCGGCCCGCCGCGTCGAGCAGCGGCCCGCCGGAGTTGCCGCGGTTGATGCTCGCGTCGGTCTGGAAGGCGTCTTTGCCCTTCACCCCGCCGAGGTCGGCGGCCAAGGTGCTGACCACGCCGGTGGTCAGGGTCCACAGGCCGCCCTGCTCGGGGTGGCCGATGGCCGCGACGCGCTCGCCCACCTGCACGCGCGAGGGGTCGCCCAGCGCCAACGGGCGGCGCCCTTGCGGCGGGTCGATGGCGACCACGGCCAGGTCCAACGCGGAGTCCCAGGCGACGACGCGGCCGACGGCGGGCTCGCGCAGGTCGCGTTTGGGGTCGCCGGTCATCTTCGCGGGCTTGAAGTAGACGCGCACCGTGGGCCAGGGCGCGCGCGTGGAGTCGCGCACGACCACGTGGGCGTTGGTCAGGACCCGGCCCTCGGCGTCGATGAGCGAGCCCGTGCCGATCTCGCCGGTCCCGTCCGGAGCGGAGCAGAGGATGAAGGCGACGGCGGGCGCGGCGCGCTGATAGACGTCGCGCGGGTCGAAGGGGGGCGTGTCATCGACGGGGCCGGCGTTCTCGATGACGGTCGCCCCGGAGTCGAGCCGGATGGGGCGCGGCGGGGGAGCGGCCGACGGCGCGGCGGCGGCTGCGGCCAGCACCGAGGGCGCGGGGGGCTCGCCGCGGAGGTCGGCCGCGGCGAGCGCCGCGTAGAGTTGGCCCGCCAAGGCGTGGGTGGCGGCCTGCTCCGCGGGGGGCAGCTGCTTCTCGATCCAGGAGGCCTTCAGCGCCCGCAGGCTCTCGTCGAGACGCGCGACCTCCGGGCGGGGCGTCCAACCCGCGACGGGCGCTCGGGCGGGGACGGACGGCGTGAGAGCGCGCGCGTAGGTGCCCCAACCCGCCTTCACCAGCTCGCGGTCGTCTATGCGCGAGGCGGGGCCGGTGAGCAGGACGCGGACCTTGGACGGGAGGGCCGTGCGGCGAGCCCAGGCGTCGAGCGATTTGGCCGCGTCGGCGCGGGCCGTCCCGCCTTCGGGCAGCGAGAGCGCCTGGACCCACTGCGAGGCGGCCAACGCGCCGTGCACGAGGCTCAGGGCGGCGGCGTCGGCGTCCGAGGGGGAGGGGCCCAGCAGCGCGGCGCGCAGGGACTGCGCGCGGTCGAGCAGGCGCGCGTCGAGGTCCTCGCCCATGTCGGTGGGGATGCCCCCGCGCACGGCGGCCACGGCGGCGGTGCGCTGCGCGGCCCGGATGGACTTCTTATTGAGGTAGTCGGAGACGCGTTTGAGCAGGGCGGAGACCGAGCGGTCCTGGGCGGAGGCGGCGCAGGAGGGGGAGGCGGCCAACAGCGCGGCGAGCAGCAGCGCGGTCATGCGGGCATTATGCCGCCGCGAGGAGACGCTGTCAAGCGCGGCGGTCATGCTAGAATGCGTCGCATGGCGAAGGCCGCGGGATGGATGAAGCTGGTCCTGGCGTTGGTCCTCACGGGCGTCCTGGGGGCCGCGGCGGCGCTCGTCGCCCTCAAGGCGTTCTTCCCGGAGCCCAAGCTGCGCGCGATGGTGCTCGACGGGGCGCGCAAGCAGTTGGGCCGCGAGGTGCGCCTCGAACATCTCTCGCTGGGCCTGCGGGGCCTCTCCCTCGACGGGCTGGAGGTCTCGGAGTTCCCCGACTTCAAGGCCGGCACCTTCGTGTCGGTGGAGCGTTTCCGCCTGCGCCCGTCGTGGCGCGCGCTGCTGCGGCGCAAGCTCGTCGTGTCCACCGTGGACGCCGAGGGGCTGACGGTCCGGGTGGCCCGCGGCGCCGACGGCGCCTTCAACTTCTCGACCTTGGCGTCCTCGGCTCCGGCCCCCGCCGCCCCCTCCGCCGCGTCCGCCGAACGGCCGGAGTTCTCCGTGCACCGCGTGAAGGTCTCTCGCGGCGTCTTGAGCTACGATGACCCCGCCGCCGGCCAGTCGTGGCGCGTGAGCGACGCGGAGCTGTCGGTGACGGGCTTCGGGCTGGCAGCGCCTTTCGACGCCTCCTTCTCGCTGCGCGCGCGGGGCAAGGCCGGGGCCCGCGCCGTGGACGCGACGCTGTCCTTCGACGGCGAGATCGACCCCGCTCGCGGCGAGCCGGCCAAGCTCAAAGTCAAAGCGCGCGCGCTGCGCCTGGAGACCGAGGGGCTGACGCTGAAGGCGTCCGGGCTCGTCGACGGCCTGGCGCCGCCCCGGGCGACCTTCGACGCGACGGTGAGCGCCGCGGGGAAAGCCGTGCTCGAGGCCGAAGGCTCCGTGCGGCTGTCCTCGGCCTCCGGCGGGGACTTCTCCGCGCAGGTGAAGGCGCGCACCGACGGGCTGGACACGACCTTGCTCGCGAAATGGCTGCCGTCCGCGGGAGTGCCGGCCCTGACCGTGCCCGCGGCGACGCTGGACCTCGTGGCCGAGCGCCGCGGCGCGGCGGCCGAGGTGAAGACCTTCTCCCTGGCCTGGAAGGACGGCAAGGCGGACGGCCGCCTCAGCGCCAAGGGCCTGGGCACGCGAGCGCCCGTCTATGACGGGGCCGTGACCGTGGCGGCGTCGCTGCCGGCGGTCGCGCCCGGCCAATACCCCTTCCTCAAGCTGCCGCCGAAGGTTTCCTTGCCGGCGTCGCGCGTGGATGGGCGCGTCTCCTTCGCGGGCGACGCGGCGCGGGTGGAGTCCCTGAAGGTCGCGGTGCCGCAGGGCACGGTGAGCGTCGCCGGCTCGGTCGCCAAGCTGGGCGCCGCGGCGCCCGTGCCCGACCTGCTCGTCACCTTGGCCCTGGCCCTGCCCGCGGTGAAGGCCGGCGACCTGCCGGTCGCGCTGCCCCCGTCGGTGCCGGCGTCCTTCGTGCTGCCCGCGACCCGGCTCGACGGCGCGGTGCGCCTCAAGGGCGACGACGCGCGCCTGCAGGCGCTGAGCCTGGGCTTCGCGGGGGGGAAGGTGACTCTCGACGGCGCCGTGCTCAAGTACCTGTCCGCGGCCCGGCGCCCCGAGCTGGAGGCCGTCGCCTCCCTCACGCTGCCCGCCTTGACCGACAAGGACCTCCCCGTGCCGGGCGTGCCGCCCGGCCTGCAGCTGCCGGCGTCGTCGTGGGAAGCCGACCTCGACTACACGCTCGAGCGCCTGCGCGTGCGCAAGCTGCGCGTGAAGCTCGGCGGCAACGACCTCGCGGTCGAGGGGACCGTGGGCGACCCGGCCGGGCGCATGGCCTACGACCTGCTCGTGAAGTGCAAGTCCTTCGTGCTCGAGGAACTCACCAAGCTCACGCCGCAGACGCGCGAGCTGGAGCTCAAGGGGTCGGGCTTCGTGGCCATGTCGGTCACCGGCAGCGGCGCCAAGCCGGTGTTCGCGGGCAAGGCGCAGTTCCGTGGCGCGGGCGCGACCGTCGCCGGGCTCCCGCTGTCCGAGTTCAACGGGACGGCGTCGTTCGACGAGCGCCGCCTCGACGTGCCGAACCTCAAGGGCAAGGTCGCCGACGGCTCGCTCGAGATGGACCTGACCGTCAAGGACTTCGCCAAGTCGCCGGAGGTCACGCTCGACGCGTCGCTGGACCGCTTCGACCTGGGCCGCTTCCTCGACGCCAAGAAGCGCTACGCGGCCGAACACCCGCCGAAGACCGCGGCGCCCTCCAAGGACGGCGCGGCCGCCGGCCCGCCGCCGGCCCTGCGCACGCGCGGCTCCTTCGCCGTCGGCGCGTTGTCCCATCCCCAGGCGACGGTCTCGCAGGTGAAGCTCTCCTGGGACCTGACGGGCGTGGCTTCGGACCTGCGCCGGCTCAACGGCGGCGCGCGCCTGAGCGTCGCGCAGGGGCGCCTGCGCGGGGCCAAGGAGATGGCGGCCGCCAACCCGGCGCTGAAGGTCCTGATGCTGCCCGTGGTCGTCGTCTCGGGCCTGGGCCGCTTCCTGGCGGGCGTGCCCGACCTTTCGGACATCGCCGTGCACTCCATCACGGGCGACTACCTCTTCAAGGACGGCGTCATGCACCTGCGCGACAGCCGCCTCGACAGCGACAAGGTCGAGGCGTCCGCCGCCGGCAGCGTGGACCTGCCCAAGGAAGCCCTGGACCTCGTCGTGACCGCCCAGGTCGGCCGCATCCTGCCCACCGACATCGAGGTCCGCGGCACCGTCTCCGACCCCAAGCCCAAGGTCAAGGTCGGCAAACTCATCGGCGACATGATCCAGACCGGCGTCCAAGGCCTCCTTCAGAAGGCCGTCAAGCCGACCGAATAGTTAAGCTGGGGTCAGACCCGTCTTAACTCCCACCTGGGCGGACACGCTGGAGTTAAGAAGGGTCTGACCCCAGCTTAACTATTGGTTCTCGAAGAAGGCGCGGATGGCGGATTCGGTCTGGGCGGCGACTTTCTTGGAGAGGGCGGAAAGGGCGCGGCGGCGGGCTTCGCCGGGGTCGGCGGAGGCCTGGCGCTCGGAGGCCTCGAAACGCGAGAAGACCTTGCCCTCGCGGCCCTCCTTGAGCGTCACGATGGCCTTGGCGCGCGACCACTTCCAGCGCTCGTCGCCGCCGCTGCCGGGCTCGACGCTGACGTCGGCGTCGGCGAGGAGGTCGGCGGCGGCGCCGCCGGCGGCGGGCTTGGCGGAGAGGCCGGCGGCGTTGAGGCCGGTGACCACGCCGGTGACGACCTCCTTGGCGCCGTCGCCTTCGGAGCCGACGATGACGGAGAGGGCGGCCAGCGCCGCCGCGGCGGCGGAGCGCGCGGCGCCCGCGTCGAGCGCGCTCTCGGCCTTGCCGCCGCCGAGCACGCGGTGCTCGGCTTCGAGCTCGCCGCGCGCCTTGAGCAGCGCGGAGAGCTTGGCCGCGGCCTTGGCCTTCTCGAAGCGGTCGGGCGCGGCGTCGAGCTTCGCCTTGTAGGCGGCGGCCTCGCCGTCGAGCGACTGCAGCTTCTCGGTCACGGCGAGCAGGGCGCGGTCCTTGGGCAGGGCGGCCAGCGCGTAGAAGCGGCCGGTCGCGGAGTCCTTCCAGCGCTCGACGACGTCGGAGCCCTCGAGGGCCTTCTTGGCGACGGTGCGGACCTGCTGGGCCACGGTCTGGGAGAAGGTGGTCGCGGTCTTGCCGCCCTGGGTCAGGCTCGACTCGGTCTCGTCGGCGCTGGTGTCCACGGTGACGACCGAGGAGAACACGCGCGCGACCTCGCCGCGGGCGCGGTCGGCCGCGGCCTCCTCGTCCTCGGCCGAGCCCACGCCCAGCACGAAGCGGGCGCGCGGCCAGCGGGGGCTCTCGCCCTCGACCCAGGCGGGACGGGGCCCGCCGGCGGAGGAGGGGCCGCGTTTGGCGCCGCCGCCGGCGCAGGCGCAGAGGGAGAGAAGGAGGAGGGGGAGGAGTCGAAGCGGGTTCTGGTTCATAAGGCCGTCCTGTCGCGAAGATAGGTGCGGCGGCCCTTGCGGACCGTCACGCCTTGAAAGGTCTGGCTGGAGAGCGGGGCCCCGTTGGGGCCGAGGTAGGTCACGGTCACCGCGTGCGTCCCGGGCGGCAGGCGCAGGCGCGCGACGCGGAACTGGGCGGGCAAGGTCGCCCAGGCGCGCGTGTCGGCGACCTCGGTGGCGACCGCGGTGATGGAGGTCCCGGCCTGGGTGAGCAAGGTCTGCCAGGAGTTCTTGCCGTATTTCTTGGCGGCGGCGTCGGAGGCGGCCATGGCGAGGATGAACTTGACCGTGGCGCGCGCGATGGCGCGGGCGCGGATGACGGCCAGGCGCTCCTCGAGGTCCTTGCGCGCGATGGCGGAGACGTCCTCGGCGAGCTCGGTCTCGGCGCGGACACCGGCGGCCTCGACGGCGGAGCCGGCGACGGCGAAGGGGTCCTGGACGTAGGCCGGGAACGCCACGGCGACGGACTTGCCCGCGGTGAGCCCGGCGGCGAGAGCGCGCCGCGCCTGCCCGGCCTCGGCCTCGTCGTCCTTGGTGGCGTCGAGCGCGGTGAGCGCCTCGCGCCAGGCGATGAAGAAGGTCTTGCTCACCTTGCGCGGCGCGACGCCGTTGTAATGGAGGAAGACGAGTTCTCCGGTGCCTTTGCGCTCTCCGACGGGCTCCAGGGCGGGAGTCGGGGTCCCGTAGGCCTTGGCGTAGAGCTCGTAAGCCTTGCGCGATTTCTCCCGCGCGATGCGGGCGTCGTCGGGCTTGCCGTCGTCCTCGTAGAGCAGCGAGGCCAGGAACTGCGCGAAGGCGTCGTCCTTGTAGGCCGTGGATTTGGCGCCGTAGACGTCGGCGTACTCCTGCAGCAGGCGCGAGAGCTTGCGGACCTCGACGAGCGCGTCCTCGAGGTCGTCGCGGAACACGAAGTTCAGCGCCCGGTAGACGTTGACCAGCGCGCGCTCGAAGCGCTCGCCCGCGTACTCCGTGGTCGTGTCGTTGAGCATCAGCGTGCCGGCCGCGCGCGTGACGCTCTTGGTGTAGAGCTCCTCCATGCGCCGCTCGGCCTTGTCGAGGCTCTCGTCGCTCTCCTTGTACTTGCCGCCGTCGTGTTGCACGGCGCCGAGGTCGAGGTAATAGAGGACCTGGTTCTTGCGGCCGTAGGCCGACTCCTTGGCCGCGACGGTGCGCTTCTCCGCGCGCTCGAAGTCGCGCGCGGCGATGAGGCCGTTGACCTCCTTGCGCATCGAGCCGGAGGGTCCGCCGCAGGCGGCGAGGAGGGGGATGAGGAAAGCGACGGCCCCGCCTTTCACGAGGGAAAGGCGGGGCCGTTTGACGACCATGGCGGCTCTACCAGCCGGCCTTGGAGCGCTTGACGAACTTCTTGATCTTCTTCTGCCCGTTCCAGGCGATCTTGTTGGACTTCATGTTGAGCAGCTTGAGGTTGGTCTGGTAGTAGACCACCGCCTTGCCGCCCTCCTGGTCCACGATCTGGTTGAGGGTGCCCGACAGCATGTAGTTGGCCCCCGTCTCCTGGCCGTGCGCCGTGCGGGTGTCCTCGGAGGCGTTGGTGTCCTGGTCCAGGCGCTCGTCGCGCACCTCGCCGCGCTCGTTCTTGGAGGCGACGAACTCCACCTTCCCGGAGTTGATCAGCGCGCGCTGCAGCTCCTCGACGAAGGTGTCGGTGTTGATGTGCTCCTGGGACTGGTTGCGCACGGTGCCCACGATGACGGTCGGCTCCTTGCCGCCCGTCTCCTTGAGCGCCCGCGGGTACCAGGTCTGGGCCAGGCAGTCGGCGATCATCTCCTCGGCCACGAGGCGCGAGTCGGTGTCGTTCCAACGGCCGCTGACGTCCTTGACCTCGCCCGCGTCCATGCGCTGCACGGAAGTGCCGCACGCGGTCAACGAGAGGGCCAACGAGGCGGCGACGAGGGAAGCGGTCCTCATGCTAGTTGCGCTTCGCTTCCTCGGCGGCGAGCTCGTCGAAGGCCTTCTCGGCGTTGGCCTTGACGTAGTCGCGGACCTTGGCGTCGAGGTCCTTGGCCTGGGCGAGGCTGTCCTGCACCGCGGCCATGTCGAGCTTCACGAGCGAGTAGACGATGTTGTTCTCCTTGTCCACCCAGTGGTCCACGGGGACCGAGCCGTTGAGGGTGAACTTGGCGAAGTTCTTCATCGTCTGCGAGACCATCTGCTCCTCGGAGGACTTGCTCATGTCGCCGGCGGTGACCGAGGCCATGTAGTCCTTCGACAGCGAGGTCACGTAGGAGTTCATGATCTTCGCCAGGTCGGCGCGGCCGCGGTCGTCGGCGGAGGCGCGGGCCAGGGGGATGTTGCGCACGCCCTGGATGGAGCCGACGCCGTAGAAGACCTGCTTGCCGGCGGAGTCCTTGAAGGCGCCGGTGCCCTTGTTGACCCACTCCGGGGCGTTGTTGGCGATGGGAGACGGCTTGCCTTTCGAGGCGCAGCCGGTGAGGGCGGCGGCGGTCGCGAGCGCGACGCAGAGAGCGGCGATGCGGTTCATGGGGTGAGGCCTCCTGGGGCCCCCTTAAAGAGGAAGCCCGTTCGAAGTCTAACAGACCCTGGGGGGGCTGTCAAGAAATGGGCGCGTGACCGGGGTCACGGGGATTTTGGTAAGATGGCCGCCATGGCTCACTCGGACGAGAAGGCGCTGGTGTGGCTGGACCTGGAGATGACCGGGCTCGAGCCCGACCGCGACGTCATCATGGAAATCGCCACGGTCGTCACCGACAGCGACCTGAAGGTGCTCGCCGAAGGGCCCTGCCTGGCCGTGCACCAGCCCGACGCCGTGCTCGACACCATGGACCCATGGTGCATCGAGCAACACGGCAAGTCCGGCCTGACCCAGCGCTGCCGCGAGTCCGCGGTGAGCGTGCTCGACGCCCAGGCGCGCACCCTGGAGTTCCTCGCCAAGTGGTGCGAGCCCGGCAAGTCCCCGCTGTGCGGCAACACCATCGGCCAGGACCGCCGTTTCCTCGTCAAATACATGCCGCGCCTGCACGATTTCTTCCATTACCGCTCCATCGACGTCTCCTCCATCAAGGAGCTGGTCTCCCGCTGGTACCCTGACGCCAAATACGTGTACACGAAGGAGAAGCGCCACCTCTCCCTCGAGGACGTCAAGGAATCCATCGAGGAGCTGCGCCACTACCGCCGCACCGTCTTCCGCTAGGTCGAAGGGCCCAGCTGCGCGTGGGCCCCTAGACCCGCCTGCGGTGGGACCTTGGGTACTGATTCGCCGCCCCTGTCGGGGCTACCATTCCCTCATGATGGACCGTCGCCACGGAGGACCCATGCGCCACGCCGCCCTCGCCGCCCTGCTCGCCGCCACGCCCGCCGCCGCCGCCGGTGATTACGGCTTCACCGAGTCGCTGCGCGGCATCGAGTCCATGGTGCGCCCCGGCCGGGGCGTGGAGCCTCGATTCCAGCAGGCGGATTGGGTGCAGCCGCAGAGGCGCCCGGGCCTGGAGCAGCTGGACCGCGAGCGCGCGGACCTTTTCACGCGGACCTTGCCGGCGACCTTCATCGTGCGCCTGGGCGAGGCGGGCCAGCGCACCGGCACCGGCAGCGGCTTCTTCATCAATCCGGACGGCACGGGCATGACCAACGCGCACGTGGTCGGCACCGTCGTCGGCGCCGAGGTGGACATCGAGACCGTACGCGGCATGAAGCGCGCCCGCGTGCTCGCCGTCGCCCCGGGCCGCGACATCGCCATCATCAAGGTCATCAACGACCGCTTCGCCGACTGGGCGGCGCTCACCCCGGGCGCGGCGCTGCGCGAGGGACACGGCGTGTTCGCCATCGGCAACCCCGTGGACCAGGGCGTCTCCTTCTCGCGCGGCATGGTCAGCCGTCCCTCTCAGGACAAGATGAGCCCGTGGATGGACGTGCTCCAGCTCGACCTCATGATCAACCCCGGCAACTCCGGCGGCGCGCTGGTGGACGCCTCGGGACGGTTGGTCGGCATGAACCAGGCGGTCGCGCGCGCCGAGACCGTGGACGGGTTGTCCTTCGCCATCCCCGTGCAGGAGCTCACGCGCGCCCGCGACGAGTTCGCCGCCACGGGCGCGCTCGTGGACGCTCACACCTCTCTCGTCGTCGCCGGCCCCGACCTGACCGTGATGAGCGTCGGCGCGGCTCCCGCCGCGGCGGGGTTCCAAGCCGGCGATGCGGTCGTCTCCTTCCCCGGCTCCTCCTCCGTCGCGGTCGAGCGGCGCGCCTCGGCGCTCCAGCGCGCCGCCGCGCGAGGCCGCGTCGGTCAGACCATCGTGGTCGAGGTCACGCGCGCCGCGGCGGCCCGGCTGCACACCGCTCCCACGGCGGGCGCTCCGGCGACGGCCTCCATCGACGCGGTGTTCAACCCCGCGACGGGCATCGGCTACGCGGCGGGCACGCCGGCCTTGCGCGCCTTCATCATGGCGGTCACGCCGGCCAGCGCCGAGGAAGTGGAGTTCGCCGGGTCGCGCTACGTCATCGAGCCTCTCAACCAGGCCGGCCCGCAGGGTATGCTGTTCCGCGCCACGGGCTTCGTCAAGAAGGCGCAGCCGACGGTGACGCTGAACCTGCCCATCGAAGCGTACTCTCCCGTGCCCGCGGCGGCCGCCGCCGGCGTGCCGGCCATGCCCGGCGCGCCGGGCGCGCCCTGATCAGCGCCGCAGTCCCGCGCACGAGCCGTCCGGGTCGGCGCAGCGCCTGAGCCCGGCCGCGCGCGCGCGCGCG
>JANRKA010000097.1:0-2625 GCA_033875325.1 Elusimicrobiota bacterium
GGACGCGGCCAAGGCCGCGGAGGCTTTCGAGCGCGCCGTGAAGCGGTCCTCGACCAGCGCGGAGCTGGCCTTCGACGCCGCCATCGCTCTGGAGGAAGCGGGTCAACCGGAGCGCGCCTTGCCGCTGTACGCCCGCGCCGCGGAGCTCTCGCCGGACGCGGAGAAGGAGACCGCGCTGGCCATGGCCCTGCTGCGCCAAGGCCGCGCCGCCGAGGCCGCGCAAGCCGCGGAGCGCGCGCTCGCCCGCGCCCCCGACGACCCTTGGGTGCTCCTCGCCGCGGGCCGCGCGAAAGCCGGGATGGGACGCTGGGACGAAGCCGCCGGGCTGCTCGCGCGCGCCTCCGACGCGGCGCCGGGACTGACGCCGGCCGACTTCTACCTGGGCCGCGCGCTCGAGGCCAAGGGCGACGGCCCGGGCGCGGCCGAGGCCTACCGCAAAGCGGTGGCGGCCGACTCGTACTTCAACGAGGGGCGCGGCCCGTTGACCCAGGCCTACCTGCGGCTGAAGCGCTACAACGAGGCGATGCGCCAGCTCCTGCGCATGGCCGACGCCGAGCCCGGCTCCAAGCTCACGCGCGCGATGATCGACAAGATACGCCCGCTGATGACCCGCACGGCGGACCCTCGTCCCGAGATGCCCAGCTTCGTCGGCGCGCCCGCGCCGCGGGCCCTCACCGAGACCGAAGGCGCGGCGCCGCTGCTGCGCGTGGGCGTGGCCACCTCGCCGTTGGGCCGCGTGCGCCCGCGCCGCGCCGCGGGCGTCAAGTCGGGCGGCGCCTGGAAGGCGTTCGACCCCAAGACCGGCCGCATCCTGCTGTCGGCCGAGCCCGACGAGACCTGGACCGCGCGTATCGTCATCCGCAAGACCAAGAAGAACAAGAAGGGCCGCGCGCTGCTCGAGCTGCACGGCCCGGGCAAGAATGTCGCCGCCGCGCCCAACGACGCGGTGCTGCTCAAGCTCGACGACCCGCAGCGCTCCGTCTTCGAGCTCGACGGCGTGCCCGAGCGCGAGGGCTGGACCTACCGCGGCGAGCTCGAGATCGCGCTGCACGGCGGCCGGCGCAGCCTGCGGCTGGTCAACCTCGTGCGCATGGAGGACTACACCCACGGCGTGGTCTCCGCCGAGATGCCCAACCGCTCGCCGCTGGAGGCCCTCAAGGCCCAGGCCATCATGGCGCGCACGCACGTCTACTACCTGAAGCTCGTCCATCGCTTCCGCCACAAGAAGGAGGGCTACGACATCTGCGACGAGCAGCACTGCCAGGTCTACGCCGGGGTGCGCGCGGAGACGGAGCGCACGCGCGCCGTGGTCGAGGCCACGCGCGGGCTCGTCGCCACCTACAACGGACGGCCGGCCCAGGTCATCTACTCCTCGCACTGCGGCGGCCACACGCAGAGCGGCAAGGAGGTCGGTTGGGGCGACGTGCCGTACTGGAAGGCGGTCAGCGACGCCTCCGGCCCCGCCTCGGCGCCGCGCTCGCCCGCCGAGCTGCGGCGCGCGCTGGCGCGTTGGCCGCCGGAGGCCTTCTGCCGCCCTTCGGCCTACGTGCACGCCTCGCACACGCGCTGGACGCGCGTCGTGCCGGCCAAGACGCTGGAGGAGAAACTCGCGCGAAAGCTCAAGATCGGCAAGCTCAAGGGCCTGCGCGTGCTGCGCCGCGCGCGCTCGGGCCACGTCAACGCCCTGCTCGTCGTCGGCTCGCGCCGCAGCGTCAAGCTCACCGACGAGCTCGACATCCGCAGCCTGCTGGGCGTGGGCTCGCTGCGCTCGACCCTCTTCGTGGTGGACGCCGAGTACAAGCCCGAGCCGTCCTTCGCGCCCAAGACCACCATCGGCCCGGCCAAGGGCCGCCGGGCGCCGCGCCCCGCGCCGGTCAAGCTCCAGCTCGACGCCTTCGTCTTCCGCGGCGGGGGGTGGGGGCACGGCGTGGGTTTCTGCCAGTCCGGGGCCATGGGCCGCGCCGAGGCCGGCCAGGACTACGAGACCATCATCAAGACCTATTTCCCGGGCATCGGGCTCTCGCGGCTCGATTACTGAGGCCGCCCGCGCCGCCTTGTTTCCTTAACACGGAACGGCTATCCTGAGACCATGAAGCGGCTTGCGCTCCTCCTGACGGCGGCGCTGGCGGGCTGCGCCGGCACGGTGCCGCAGCGCAACGCCCCGCCCGAGCAGGCCATCGCCGCCATCCTCATCGGCACGCGCTTCATCCTGCCCACCGGCGAGACGCGCGGCGGGCGCACCGTCGTCAACTTCGAGAGCGAAGGCGGCCGCCAGGCCGAGGTGTACCGCCTGCCCGTGGGCGGAGGGGAGAACTTCCTCTATCTCGTCGAGCCCGGCGTGTACCGCGTCATGCCGACGCGCTCGCTGTTCGGCTTCCATCAGACCACGATGAAGGCGGTCATCGACGGCCGCTCGTACCGCATCCCTTTCCCGCGCGAGCTGCTGCGCCTGCCCGCCTACGACGTCAAGCCCAGCCGCATCCTGCCCATGGGCATCCTCGAGTACAAGGTCCAGGCCGCCCTGCCCGGGCAGGCGTCGCGCATCTCCGTGCGCCGCGACCAAACCATCGGGGCGCGCCGCAAGATCGTTCAGGATACCGGCCCCGAAATGATGGGCCCCCCCCG